>NZ_CP108143.1:6411713-6713489 GCF_036206005.1 Streptomyces sp. NBC_00178 | reverse complement strand
GGGACGGGGTGGAACCGGCCGAGTCGGCGAGTACCGCCCGGCTCTGGGTCGTGAGGGTGATCCGCCGGTCGGACGCGTCGGCGAGTCGGTCGACGGTGGCCCCCACTCCTTGCCAGCCGGGGTGTTCGGCCGCATAGGCGAGAAGGGTGTCCAGGACTCTGGTGTCCGCCGCGAGGTTGCGCCCCTGCTCCTGTTCGATGGCGCCGGACGTCCCCTGCACGGCCAGCCACGCCGTCGCGGCCACCGAACAGGCCGCCACGAGCGCCGACACCGCCAGCAGCCGGCCCAGCAGGCTCTTGCGCAGGGGCAGCCGATGGTGGCCGGCGTGGTCAGAGCGACGCGGCACGTGAGGCGCCCTTCCGCGGGTCCGTGAGCTTGTAGCCGACGCCGAAGACGGTGAGCAGCCGCACGGGGCGCCTGGGTGCGGGCTCGATCTTCTTGCGGAGGTTCATGATGTGCACGTCGACGGTGCGGCTGCTGATGTAGCGGTCGAAACCGTGGAGTTCGGCGAGCAGTTGTTCACGCGTGAACACCCGGTCCGGCTCGGCGGCCATCGTCGACAGCAGCCGGAACTCGCCCGGCGTGCACTCGACGCCCAGGCCGTCGACCGCGACCTCGTGGCGCAGGGGGTCGACGGCCAGCGTGCCCACCGTCAGGACGTGACCGTTGTTCTCGCGCTCCGCGTCCCTCCGGGTGCGGCGCAGGAGGGTCCGTACGCGCGCCATGAGTTCCCGCGGACTGTACGGCTTCGTCATGTAGTCGTCCGCGCCGAGGTCGAGCCCGAGCAGCAGGTCGTCCTCTGTGGCCCGGGCGGTCAGCATGAGGACGGCGGTCTCCCGCCTCTCGGCACGGAGGATGCGTACCACGTCGAGCCCGTCGGCCCGGGGCATCATCACGTCGAGGACGAGCAGGTCGGGCGAACCCTGCCGGGCCTGTTCCAGCGCCGCGAGGCCGTCCGACACCACGGTGACGGCGTGCCCCTCGCGTTCGAGGTAGCGGCGGATCAGCTCGGCCTGTTTCGCGTCGTCTTCCGCGACGATGACGTTTGCGCACACGGGGCGATCGTAAGGGAGCCGCCCGCGGCCGGGCGGAGGTGGCCGGGGGCCCACCGGTGGAGGCGCGCGGTTCCCCCGCGCGTCCGGTGGGCCCCCGGCCACACCGTGCTTCTGCCCCGCCGGTGCGCGCCCCTCGCGCCGGTCACCGCATTTTCACGCGAACCGCACATGGCTGCGGGGCGGTCCCAGACCTCAGGTCCGGGACCGCCCCGCAGCGCCGTGGGGACGGGTGGTGGCTACCAGCGGTACCAACGGCCGCGTCGGCCACCGGTACCGGCGGAACGCATGACGAAACCGAGCAGCCAGACGGCGAGCACGATCACGGCGACGATCCACAGGGCCTTGAGTGCGAACCCGGCCCCGAAGAGGACCAGGGCGAGAAGCAGGACGAGAAGCAGGGGAACCATAGTTATCAACCTCCGAGAAGGCGGGTGCCCCGGCACTCCCGGCCCATGCCTGGAAACTTATCTGTTTCTTATCCGTCCTGGCGGGCATGCGTTCTCGCCCGCCGGGATCACCGCCGGCTCGCGCCGTCACCCTGCGGGCACGGCCTGGAGGGGAGCGCGAGCCCGCCACCACGGAAGGGCCTCGCACCCCCGGTCCCGCGATGCGGTCCGGCCCGGAGGCGCGGAGCCGGCGTCGGCGCCGGTTCGAGCAGACCCAGGACACCCCTTCTCCCGCGGAGGCGGGCACACAGATCCTGATACGCCACACGTCGCGGTCCAGGTCGGCGCCGGCGCTCTGCTTCCTGCCCGGGACGGAGAGGTGGTGCGTGGCGCCGTCGTCGTAGTACTGGTGGTCGAGGGTGGCCCCGCCGTTCTCGCCGCTGTACGCCCAGGAGGAGTTGACCGCAGCACACCCGCCCCCGCCCGCCGACTACGGCTGGGCCGGTGCACCCGGCCTGGGCGGCGCCTGCTCGGTCCAGATCGTCTTGCCCCTGCTCGTGAACCGGGCGCCCCAGCGCTGGGCGAGCTCCGCGCAGATGAACAGGCCGCGCCCGCCCTCGTCCGTGGTCCGGGCATGGCGCAGATGCGGGGCGACGAAACTCGAATCGCTGACCTCGCACGTCAACGTGGGGCCGTTGACCAGCCTGACCTGCAGCGGGGGCGTTCCGTAGCAGATCGCGTTGGTGGCGAGTTCGCTGACGATGAGTTCCGTGCCGAACGTCAGCGCGTCGAGGCCCCATTCGGTCAGCCTGCGCCGCACCCAGTCGCGCGCGGCGGCCAGCCCGATGACGGTGCCGGCCTGGAGATCGAGGGACGTCGCGGCGAACACCGCGCCGTCGACGTCCTCGCCGAGGGCCGGGGCGCTCGGGAGCTCCGGGATCTCCGTCGTCCCGTCGGGGTGCACGAGCAGCGGGGGCGGGTGTCCGGCGAGGGCGATCGTGCAGCTGAGCGTGAGCGGGTCGTAGATGCCGTACGCGAGCGACGCGGTCAGCGCCTCCTCCTGCGGAAGGCGGCCCGAGTCGGCGGCCGCCCGCTCGGCGGCGAGCCGGGCGGCCGTGTCGTTGAGCCGGGCGAGCAGTTCGTCGCATTCGAGGTCCAGGGACGACAGGGTGTGGATGGCGGTGCGCAGTTGGCCCATGGCGGCGGTCGACTGGATGCCCTCTCCGGACACCCGGCCGACGGTGAACGCCACGCGCGCCCCGGACAGGGGGATGACGTCGGACCACCCTCCGCCGGCTCCTCTGGGACGGTGGAAGTGGCTCGTCTCCAGAGCGTCGCGGCGGGGAGGGTCCTGCGGGAGCAGGTGTCGCTGGAGTGTGACTGCGATGGTGTGTTCACGCGTGTAGCGGCGGGAGTTGTCGATGTGCAGCGCGGTGCGTGCGGCCAGCTCCAGAGCGAGATCGAGGTCCTCCTGGTCGAACGGCGTGCGCCCGGCCGACCGGTGGAGGCTCAGCGTCCCGAGGACTCCGCCCCGGAGCGTCAGCGGGGTGATGAGCGCCGAATGGACCTCCGAGGGTAGGGAACCGGGCTCCGGGTCGTGGACGATGAGGTGGGGCCGCAGGTCGGTGAGGGACTGCGACCACGCCGCCGGAAAGCGGAAGGGCCCCGGCGAACCGCCCTCGTGCGGCTCGTCGGCCGAGGCGAAGGCCATGCGGCGCAGCGGCATTTCGAGCGGGACGGGTGCGAGCGGGGGTTCGTCACCGCGGATGACCGGGTCCAGGAGGTCGACCTCCGCGTCGTCCGCGAAGTCGGGTACCAGGACACGGACCAGTTCCGCGCAGGTCGTGTCCATCTCCAGGGTGCGTCCCACTCCCTCGCGCGCCGCGTTGAGCACGCGGGTGCGCGACAGGGCCTGTTCGCGCCCGGTGACGTCGACGACCGACGCCGCGACAGCGAGGATCAGCCCGCCCGGGTCGCGGAGCGGGAAAACGGACACCTGGTAGAGGTGCTCCCGGGTCGGGTCGGTAGGCGGGTTTGCCCCCACGATCCTGTCGAGGGCGGGCTCACCGGTGGCCAGCACCTCCTTCATCATGGCGGTGGTGGCCTCGGGGCTGGTGAGACGGGTCACCTCCTCGAGCCGGTGCCCGATCAACTGCTCGGCGGGGATGCCGCTCACCCCGCCGGCCGCCATGTTGACCCGCAGTACGCGCAACTCGGCGTCCAGCACGTGCATGCCGATGGGCGACATGGTGAACAGGGCCCTCAGCAGGGCCTGTCCGAGAGGGTCGTCATCGGCTGCGGGAGCCGCCCTGAACAGGCCCCAGGCGCGCGAGCCGTCGCCGCGGGTCACCAGGCGCACGACCAGTTCGTCCGGCTCCTCCGCGTCGCCCGTGCGCCGGTGCTTCCCGTCCGCCGGGGCGAGCAGCTCCCAGGCCGGGCGGCCCACCGCGTCGGAGGCCGTCCTGCCGAAGAGCTCTCCGGCCTCCCGGCTCCACTCCAGCACGGCTCCCGACGGGCCCACGACGACCAGCGCGGCGTCGTCGTCGGGTTCCGATGCGGACTTCGATGCGGATGCGGATGCCATGGGGACGATTCGCCTCCGCTCCTTCCGACGGCCACAGCCCGCCGGGGGCCTCTTCCCGGCTTCACTCCAGGTTGGGGGCCGCTCCGGCGATCTGCACGTCGGGGGCTCACCGGCCGAAGTCACTCTCCGCAACCGGGCGACTCGCGGGCTCGGTCCGGAAGGGGCCCGTACCCGTCGGATGGCGCCGACCGGATGACGGCATGGGGGAACGTGCCCACCCGTCCGGGCGGATGCGGGCCCGCCGCCGGGGGCATGGTTGCCGGAACGCCGCCCATCGGGGGCGTCGCAGCCGGAGCACCGCGCCGCCGGCCGGAATCAGGGACCCGGCTCCTCCCGTCCCCCGGCGGCCGCCGCGATGACGTCGTCCAGCAGCGAGCGGGAGCGTCGCAGGTCCTCGATCAGGCGGTCGATGCGGGCGCGTTCGACGGTCAGCTCGCCGACCAGGAAGGCGTCGGCCGTCGCGGAGGGCCCTCCGTCACCGTCGCGCATGCAGGGCAGCAGCTTCACGATCTTGGCGCTGCACAGCCCCGCCGCGTAGAGCACCTGGATGCGACGGACCCTGGCCACCGCGGCCTCGGTGTACTCCCGATGGCCTCCAGGTGTCCGCTCGGCCCCCAGCAGGCCCTCTTGCTCGTAGTAGCGCAACGAGCGCTCGCTGACGCCCGTGCGCCGGGACAGCTCACCGATACGCATGACCCGGAACACACCCCCTTCGCCTTGATTCTCACACCGGTGTCAGGTTTTACGGTACGTGCATGACCTCCGAGACCACGACGTCGCTCCTCCTCTCCCCCGCCCGCCTCGGCCGGCACGAGCTGGCCAACCGCCTGGTCATGGCGCCGATGACCCGCAACCGTGCCGAGGTCGACGGCACCGCCACCCCGCTGATGGCCGAGTACTACGCCCAGCGCGCCGGTGCGGGCATGATCATCGCCGAGGCGTCGACCCCCAGCCCGGTGGGCCGGACCTACCCGAACATCACCGCCCTGCACTCCGACGCCCACACCGAAGGCTGGCGGCGGGTCACCGAGGCGGTCCGGGCGGCCGGCGGCGGGCCGATGTTCCTCCAGATCCAGCACGGCGGACGCGTCGGCCACCCCGACACCAGCGGTTTCACCCCGATCGCCCCCTCTCCGGTCCCGCTGCCCGAACCGATCCACACACCGACCGGGCGTCAGGAGGCGGTCACGCCGAGGGAGATGACCTCCGAGGACATCCGCGCCACGATCCACGACTTCGCCGCCGCGGCACGCCGGGCCGTCGACGCCGGGTTCGCCGGGGTGGAGGTGCACAGCGCCAACGGCTACCTGTTGCACCAGTTCCTGGCCCCGAACACCAACCTCCGCACCGACGCGTACGGCGGCAGCGTCGAGAACCGCATCCGCTTCACGACCGAGGTCACCGCCGCCGTCGCCGACGCGGTCGGCGGCGAGCGCACCGGCCTCCGCGTCTCCCCCGGCCACGCCGTCAACGGAGTCACGGACACCGACGCCGATGTCCTCTACCCGGCTCTGCTCGCGGCCAGCGCGGACAAGGGCCTGGCCTACCTGCACGTCGCCTTCGCCTCCCCGGAGCAGCCGCTGTTCGCCCGTCTCCGCGAGATCTGGCCGGGGACCCTCATCGCCAATCCGGTGCTGCCGGCGGACCGGATCCCCGCCGACGGGGGCAGGGAGGCGGCCGAACGGCTGCTCGCGGCCGGCGCCGACCTCATCGCGCTGGGCCGCCCCTTCCTGGCCAACCCCGACCTCGTCGAACGGCTGCGTGCCGGCGCGCCCGTCAACGCCGTACGGTCGAAGTACGCGATGTACACCGGCGGGCCCGTCGGTTACACCGACTACCCCACCCACGGCTGAGCGGGACCGGTGCGCCCGTCCGGCCGCATCGCACCGGGGAACCCGGCGGGGCGGGCAGACCTCTCCCAGGTAGTCGCACGACCGGGTCCTGCGGTTTCCGCCTTCCGCGTGCGACCGGAGGCACCTGAAGCACGGTGGCGTCCGGCCGCGCCCCGGCCGTATCCGCGCCCTCGGCTTGCACGACGCCGCTCCGGGAATGCCTACCGCGACGGCCCACGCAGCCGTCCGCCCCTGACCGGCGGCCGACTGCGTGGCGGACGCGGAGCGAGGAGAACACATGATGGATCCGAGTGCGTTGGAACCCCTGGCGACGTTCTGCGGCAACTGCGACTGCGGGTGCCCGCAACTGTTCGTCGACGAGACCGCGCCGGAGGACCGCAGGGTCGTGATCACCGACGACTTCGGTCAGCAGATCCGGATGAGCGCCGATCAGTTCGGCTCGATCGTCCAGGAGGCCAAGGCGGGCCGTCTGGATGCCGTTGCCGAGGGCGTGGACGTCCCTTCGGCGGGCTGAACCGGGTACGGCCCCCACGTCCCGCCCATGGTCTTCCGGGGCCCGGCGGCGAAGGGACCCGGGGCGGGGCCCGATCGTGCCGGCCGTGGGGGCCGTCCCCCGCCGACCGTGGGGGCAGTCCCCCGCCGGCCGTGGGGACCGTCCCTGCCGGCTCTGGTGGTGACCCTTGCCGGCAAGCTGTGAATGCTGGTTCACTTCTTGTATGGCCTACCGCAAGACCCCGGCCGAGCTCCATCGCCTGGAAGCCGCCCGCGACCGGCTCGTCGCCCGTGCCACCGATGTCGTGGCCGAGGTCGGCTGGGCGCAGGCGTCCGTGACCGCGGTCGCCTGCGCGGCGGGAATCGCCGCCGGCTCGGTGTACCAGCACTTCCCGTCGAAGGCGGCGCTGGCCGTCGAGGTGTTCCGGCGTGCGGCCCGGCGCGAGGTGGAGGTCCTGGGCGCGGTCCTGGGCGGCGAGGGCACCCCGGTCGAACGCCTCACGGCGGGTGTCCAGGTCTTCGCCCGTCGCGCCCTGGAGAACCGCGGGCTGGCCTACGCCCTGCTCGCGGCCCCCGCGGAGCCGGCCGTCGGCGCCGAGCGTCTGGAGTTCCGCCGCCGGTACCGCACGCTCTTCGCCGAGGTGATCGCGGACGGCACGGCCCAGGGCCTGCTGCCGCCCCAGAACGCCGACGTGACCGCGGCGGCGCTCACCGGTGCGATCGGTGAAGTGCTGGTGGTGCCGCTCGGCGCTCCGGAGGGCGACGACGGCACGGAGCTGCTCTGCGACCTCACCGCGATGGCCCTGCGCTGCGCGGGAGCCCCGCACGTTCCCGGCCCGCACCCACCCGCCCCCAGCCCCGGAGGACCCCCATGTCCGTGACCGACGTCCCGTACAGCCGCCCCTCGGGGGCCACGCACGAGGTGACCAACCAGCCGCCACCCCTGACGGGCCATGACGTCGCCGACGACCCCGTACTGCTCGACGGTGTACGCCGCGAGGGCGCGGAGTGGTGTCTGGACGATCTGCACCGGCTGGGGCTTCGAGCCGGGAGCGAGGAGGTGCAGCGCTGGGCGGACGAGGCCAATCGCCACGAGCCCGTGCTGCGGACCCACGACCGTTACGGCCACCGGGTCGACGAGGTGGACTTCCATCCCGCCTACCACTCCCTGATGGAGGTGGCCGTCGGGGAAGGGCTCGGCGGCGCTCCCTGGGCGGACGCCCGGCCCGGGGCACATGTGGCGCGTGCGGCCGGGTTCATGGTGTGGAGCAGTGCCGAAGCGGGCCACGGCTGCCCCGTCTCCATGACCTACGCGGCGGTCCCGGCGCTGCGCCACGCCCCCGGTCTCGCGGAACTGTACGAGCCGTTGCTGACCAGCCGTGTGTACGACGCGGGCCTGCGCGCCCCGGCGGGCAAGCGCGGACTGCTCGCCGGAATGGGCATGACCGAGAAGCAGGGCGGCACCGACGTACGCGCGAACACGACCTCCGCGACGGAACGGCCCGACGGCACCTGGCGGCTGCGCGGCCACAAGTGGTTCACCAGCGCGCCGATGAACGACCTGTTCCTGGTGCTCGCACAGGCACCGGCCGGGCTGTCGTGCTTCCTGGTGCCGCGCGTCCTGCCGGACGGGAGCCGCAACACGTTCCGCATCCAACGGCTGAAGGACAAGCTCGGCAACCGCTCCAACGCCAGCAGCGAGCCGGAGTTCGACGACACCGTGGCCTGGCTCGTCGGGGACGAGGGCAGGGGGGTGCGCACCATCATCGACATGGTCACCATGACCCGTCTCGACTGCGTGCTGGGGTCGGCGGCGGGCACGCGTGCCGCACTGGCCCAGGCCGCTCATCACGCCCGGCACCGGACGGTGTCCGGCGCGAAGCTCGTCGACCAGCCGCTCATGCGCAACGTCCTCGCCGATCTCGGGCTGGAGTCCGAGGCGGCGACCACTCTGGCCCTGCGCCTGGCCGGGGCGACGGACCGGGCTCAGCGCGGCGATGCCGGGGAGCGCGCCTTCCTCCGACTCGCCACGGCGATCGGCAAGTACTGGGTGTGCAAGCGCCAGCCGGCGGCCGTCGCGGAGGCCCTCGAATGCCTCGGCGGCAACGGTTACGACGAGGCGTCAGGCATGCCCCGCCTCTACCGCGAGGCCCCGCTGAACGGCATCTGGGAGGGCTCGGGCAACGTCAACGCCCTGGACATGCTGCGCGCTCTCGCGCGTGAGCCCGAGTCCCTCCACGCCTTCGGTGCGGAGATCGAGGCGGCCGCCGGAGCCGACGCGCGGCTCGACACGGCCTGGCGCGAACTGCGGGGCGAGTTCGTCCTCACCGAGGACGCCCCGCTGCGCGCCCGCCGCGTGATCGAGCGCGCGGCCCTCGTGCTGCAGGGGTCCCTGCTGGTGCGTCACGCGCCGCACGCCGTCGCCGACGCCTTCTGCGCGTCGCGGCTGGCGGGCGATCGCGGCCTCGCCTTCGGCACCCTGCCGCCCGGCGCCGACTTCACGGCACTGCTCGGACGGCTCCCCGTCCGGCCCGTGTGATCAAGACGGGCCGTGGCGTCGCACGATCCGCATCGGCCGCCACGGCCTCCGGGGGACCTCGGTGTGCGCGATCTCCACGCGCACCCGCGGCCCAGCAGCGGACGTCTGCGCGCACGGACGCGCCGCGCTGACTCCCGAGTCGTCGTCAAGGCCCCTGACGGGCCGGCGGAAACGACGCGTTCCTACGGTCCCCGCCGTCCGCGCCGAGTGGGGGCTCTCCCGTGCCGTGCAGCCGATTCCGGACGGCCCGCGAAACCCCTTGCGCAATGGTCAAGAAACGTTGACCATTACTCACATGCCAACGGACGACCTTCCCGAGACGTTTCACGTCACCACGGACGAGCAACTGCGCGCCGTCTCCAGCCTCACGCGCCACCGGATCATGGCCGTGATCCGCTTCGAACCCGCGACGATCACGCAGATCGCCGAGAGGGTGGGGCTCGCCAAGGGCAGTTCCAGCTACCACGTGCGACTGCTGGAGCGGGCCGGTCTGGTGAAGGTGGTGCGGACGAGGAAGGTCCGCGGCGTCACCGAGCGGTACTACGCCATGGCCGCCCGGACGATCACGCTGCCGGATCCGGGCGAGGGAGGGCCGGACATGCTGATGCGGCACGCGGTCGCGGACCTGGAGGCGGCGCCCACGGACGCCGAGCGGCATGTGCGGATGGCGCACCTGCGGCTCACCGACGAGCAGTTCGCCCGGCTGGGAGAGCGGCTGGAGGCACTCGCGGACGAGTTCTGGGCGCTCTCCGATCCGTCACTGCCGGACGCGTCGCTCGTCTTCGCGCTGTTCCGTCCGGCTCGGCTGGACCGGACCGAGGGGGAGGCGAAGTGAGAGGGACAGCCGGGAAGTTGCCGACCGGGTTCGGACGGCTGTGGACCGCGCAGACGGTGTCGTCGCTCGGGGACGGGGTGACCCAGGCGGCGTTACCCCTCATCGCGTTGACTCTGACGCGGGATCCCATGGCGCTCGCCGTCGTCACGGCGGCGGGCACGTTGCCGTGGCTGCTCTTCGGGGTGCTCGGCGGAGCGCTGGTGGACCGCTGGGACCGTCGGCGCACGATGTGGGTGGCCGACGCGGCACGTGCGGCGCTGCTCGCGGTACCGGCGATGGCCGCCGCGCTCGACGCGCTGAGCATTCCGCTGCTCGCGGCCGTCGCCTTCCTGCTCGGTCTCGGCGGGCTCTTCTTCGACACGGCCGCCACGGCGTATCTGCCGGATCTGCTCCGCCGCGACCCCGCGCTCCTGGAGCGCGCCAACTCCCGTCTGCGCGGGGCCCAGACCGCCATGTCCGGTTTTGTGGGACCGCCCGCGGGCAGTGCGCTGCTCGCGCTCGGGCGGGCGGTTCCCCTGCTGGCCGACGCGGTGTCGTTCCTGCTCTCCGCGCTGCTCGTCCGCGCGCTGCCGGCGACGCCCCGCCCCGTACCGGAGGCCCGCGAGTCGCTGCTCCGGCAGGCGCGGGCCGGTGCCTCGTACGTCTTCCGGGACCGGGTGCTGCTCGGGCTCGCGCTCCGCCCGGCGGTCGGGAACATCGCCTTCATCGCCGTGGAGACCGTCCTCGCCCTGTTCGCCCACGAACGTCTCGGCATCGACACCTACGGCTTCGGGCTGCTCCTCACGGCGGAGGCCACCGGCGGTCTGCTCGGCGCGGGCGTCGCCTCCCACCTCGGCCGCCGGCTCGGCACCGGTACCGCGCTGACCTGCACGGCAGCCCTGGAAGGCCTCGCCGTCCTGGGCCTCGCCGCCGCCCCGGACCCGTACGTCGCGGGCCTGGCGCTCGCCGTCTGCGGGGCCGGCATGGGCGCCACGATGGTGCTCGCACCCTCCCTCCGGCAGGCGATCGTCCCGGCCCGCCTGATGGGCAGGGTCGCCTCGACGTCCCGCATGCTGGCCATGTGCGCCGCCCCGGTCGGTGCGTTCCTCGGCGGCTGGCTGGCCACCGCGTACGACATCCGGACCCCGCTCTACGCCGCCGCCGGTCTGCTCCTGGCGATGACGGCCGTCACGGCGTCCATGACCAGCAACCGCCGGGTCGAAGCGGCGCTGCGGGCCGCCGCCCCGGCCGACGGTCCGGACAGCCCGGTGTCCGAGGCGGGCGCCGCCGCCCCGGCCCCGGGGCCGTGACCCGGGGCGCCGGACGATCCCGCCCGGAGAGGCGCGGCACTCCCCCACCGCGACCGGCCGCACCTGGGGCCGGCAGACCGCCGACCTCACGGACGTATCCTCACCGGAGCGCGAAGGACCGTGGAAGGAAGAGGTCGAAGACCGTGGCGGACAGCAGCAGGACCGGCCCGGCGGCCCCGGACGGCGGAACACGTACCCCCTCCCCGGGGACCTCCGCCTCCCTCGGCGCACAGGCACGCGAGGCCGTCCTGCAGCGCATCGTCGACCGGCGCTACGCGCAGGGCTCGCGTCTCGTCGAACGGGAGGTCGCCGAGGAGCTGAGCATGTCCCGTGTGCCCGTCCGGGAGGCGCTCCGCGCCCTGGTCGCCGAAGGCCTCCTGGAACTGCTGCCGCACAGCGGTGTGCGCGTCCGGCGCCTGGCGCTCGCCGACGTGGAGCATCTCTACGAGGTGTGGGAGCCCCTCGCGGTCCAGGCGTCACGCCTGGCCGCCCGGGCCGTGGCGGCCGGAGACGGCGCGCGGCTCGTCGCGCTGGAGGCCACCCTCCGTCAGGCCGAGTCGGCTGCCGCGGCGGACGAGGGCCCGCGCGAAGTGGCCGCTCACACCGCGTTCCACGAAGGCGTGGTCGCGATGGCGGGCAACCCGCTGCTCGCCCGCACGATGGAGCAGCTGAGCTGGCAGCTGCGCCTGCTGTTCGGTCTGCGCGAGGAGCCCGGGCACATGCGGGCCCAGCACGCGGAGATGTACCGGCACATCTCCGCCGGCGATCCGGAGGCCGCTGCCGCGAGCACACTCCTGCACGTGCGTGACAGCAGGGCCGTGGCCCTGCGGACCATGTTCGGCGCGTCCTGACGTTTTTGTATACCAAGAGCACTTCGGACACCGAAGCCGAAGAGAGCAACCGCACGGAAAGCGCAGATTTACGCACCACACGGGCATCACCCTTGCCCACTCTTCGCACGCTGGTATACAAACTGGGGACCATCGACCCACTCCCCCCAAGGAGCTCCTGTGTGCGTCGAAGCCACACCCCCGCCCCCCAGCAGGCTGACCCGCCGCGGAGTGCTCGCCGGAGCCGCCGCCCTCGCGGGCACCGTGGCCGCGGCCCGCTCGGCGGCCGCCGCGGACGGCGGGACGGCGTCGGCGGCGTCCGGCCGGCACCCCTCCCCCACCGCGTCACGGAGCGGAAGCCTCGTCATCGACGGCGGCACGCTCCTCGACCCGGCCACAGGTGACGTCACCGAGAACGCCGTCGTCGTCATCGAGGACGGGACCGTACGGGCCGTGGGCCGCCGGGGCGACGTCACCGTGCCCCGGAACGCCGAGACCCTGGACGCGCACGGCCGCTGGGTCCTGCCGGGTCTCGTGGACGCGCACATCCACCTCAGCACCGCGGCGGAGGCCCGCGACGCCGTCCGCCAGGGCGCGACGAGCGCGCGCAGCGGCTCGACCACCTTCTTCCAGGACATCGCCGTCCGGGAACTCGCCCGCCACAGCCCTGATCTCGCGCCCAGGCTGACGGCAGCGGGCGTGTTCGTCACGCCCGACCTCGGCGAGACCGTCCTCGCCGACCCCGACCTGACCACGCTCGCGCGGCTCAAGGACGGCGTACGCTCCGCCGAGGCGCTGCGCCGCGTCGTGCGGGTGAACCTCGCCCGTGGCGCCGATGTGATCAAGACGCGGGTCAACGAGCGAGCCGGACTGCCCGAGCAGGACCCGCTCGCCCAGGTGTACTCGCATGAGCAGCTCTCCGAGATCGTCGCCGCGGCCCGCCGGGGCGGCAAGGGGGTCCTCTGCCACAGCTACAGCGAGCAGGGCTGCCACGACGCCGTCACGGCCGGCGTCCGCTCCCTCGAACACGGGGCGTTCGTCGGCGAGCGGACCCTCCACGAGATGCGCCGCAGGGGCACGTACTTCACGCCGACGCTCACGGCCATCGCCGGCCTGGCGGAGTCCGCGGACCCGGTCCTCGCCGAACGAGGGCGCACCTACCTCCCCGTGCTGGAGCGAGCCGTCCTCGCCGCACACGGCATGGGCGTCCCCCTGGCCGCGGGCACCGACTCGTCGGGAGGCACCGTCCGCCCCATCGGGCGGGAGGTCGAACTCATGCGGGCGGCGGGACTGCCCGCGCTCGACGCGATCCGTACGGCCACGACCGGCGCCGCCCGGCTCCTCGGCCTGGAGCGCACGGTGGGCCGCCTCGCACGCGGCTTCACCGGCGACGCGATCATCCTGGACGGCGACCCGCTGGCCGATGTCGCTCTGCTCAAGAAGCCCGCGCGAGTGGTCCGGGCCGGCATCCCCCTCTGAACCCTCAGGCGGCGGGACCACCCGCCGCCGTCACGGGCCGGCGGCTCCGACCGTCACAACGCCCCGTACGCGCCCGGGGCGACCGGCACCGCAACTGTCCGACCGTCCTGCCGGTCCCGTCTGCGTCGGCCTGCGCATCACCGTCCTGTATCCGCCTCCCCACCCAGCAGGAGCTTCCATGCAGCCGAAGCCGTCGTCCGCCAGTACCTTCTCGCGCCGGTCGATGCTGGCGGGCGCCGCCGCCCTGGCCGGTACCGCCGCCACGTCCGCCCCCGCACACGCGGCCGAGACGCACACCGGCGCCGCTGCGGCGGCCGGGTCCAGCGGCGGCCACTCCAGGCCCACGGTCTTCCGCGATGTGCGCCCGTACGGGGCGGAAGCCACCGACCTCGTGGTCGTGGGCGGCAAGGTCTCACGCGGCCCGGCTCCGCGCGGCGCGCGGGTCGTCGACGGGGGCGGCCGGATCGCGCTGCCGTCCCTCGTGGACGCGCACATCCACCCCGACAAGACGACGTGGGGCGGATCGTGGGTGTCGCGGCGTCCGGCGAGCGGCATCGCCGACTACGTGGCCCAGGACGTGGAGCTGTTCCACAGTCAGCGCCGCCCCGTCGATGAGCGCGCCTACGGTCTGATGGCGCACGCCGTGACCCGCGGCACGCGCGCGATGCGGGCCCACGTGGACGTGGCCCCGGCCTACGGCCTGGCCGGGGTCGAAGGAGTGGCCACGGCCCGTGACCGCCTGCGGCACGCGCTGGACGTCCAGATCGTGGCGTTCCCGCAGCACGGCGTGATCCGTACCCCCGGCACGGCGGAGCTTCTCGAGGAGGCCGCCCGATCCGGAGCCGTGGACATGATCGGAGGCATCGACCCGATCGGCTTCGACCAGGCGCTGGACGAGCAGTTGGACCTGGTCTTCGAAGTCGCGGACCGGCACGGCATCGGCGTGGACATCCATCTGCACGACCGCGGGGAGAAGGGGCTCGCCGCCATGCGCGGCATCATCGAACGCACCCGGGCGCTGTCCCTCACCGGGAAGGTCACCGTCAGCCACGTCTTCTGCCTGCCCGGCCTGTCGGACACCGAACTCGGTGCGGTCGCCGCGGATCTGGGCGAGCTGGACATCGCCCTCACCACGGTGGCACCGTCCGAGTCCCTGGTGCTGCCGGTCGCCCGGCTGCGCGAGCACGGTGTGCGGGTGGGGCTGGGATCCGACGGGGTGCGCGACTCCTGGAGCCCCTTCGGCGACGCCGACATGCTGCACCGCGCCCATCTGCTCGGATGGGTGACGGACGTGCGGCTGGACGAGGAACTGACGGACTGCCACCGCGTCGCCGCCGACGGTGGTGCGGACGTCATGGGCCTGGCTCACGCGGATCTCCGGCCCGGTTCACCGGCCGACTTCGTCCTGGTGGAGGGCGAGTGCCTGCCGCAGGTCGTGGTGGACATGCCCCGGCGGGACATGGTCGTGCACGGCGGGATCGTGGTGGCGAGGGACGGGAAGTTCCTGGCCTGATCGGCCGTCGCGGAACCGGCCGGCACGCCCTTGCGCAGCGGTCACGAGGAGGGGAACGGGGGCGCCCTTCAGCGCACCGCCGGCATCGTCGCTCCGTCCCGCAGCCTCGCGCTCGCCCGGAACGTCGCGTCGCGCGGGGCGGGGACGGCCAGGGTCGGGCCCTTGGAGGCCCCTCGCACCGAACCCGTCACCTGGAGGCCGGTCGCCGCCCGGCTGCCGGCGGCCAGCACGTACCAGGCTCCCGTCGGCGACCTCCAGTGGGTGGCGGCGACGACGTGCTGGCCGAAACGGCTGCACAGGGCGGTGTTCCGCCGGTCGGCGACGAGTTCGGCCGGGGCCGTGGCCGACGTCGCCGGTGGGACGAACTGCACGAGGACCCGCCCCTGCCCCCGCCAGGTGTCGGCCCTGGTGCACACCCAGCCCGCGCTCGCGCGGGTGCCGGGAAGCGACTGCTCGGCGAACTGCCAGTGGTTGACCGCCCGCACCCCCGAGCCTCGGAGGCCCTGGAGCGAGCACGCGGTACGCGCCCAGCCGACCAGTGCGTCGCCACCCGTCGCCTCGCGCGGCTGCCTGGCCGGGGCGCCCGATCCGGGCTTCGGTGTGTGGGTCAGGTGTGCGGGCGAGAGGTCGCCGAGGTCCGTCACGAGGAAGGCGTGCTTCTCCACGATCTTCTCCGACGACCGCAGCTGCATCACCGGCCAGGAGGTGCACGAGCCGCCGCCCGCCGGACCGGACACCGCCGCCGTGACCCCGTCCGCGTCCACGGCCAGCGGCCGCGCGGGACTGTCGGGGGCGAGGAGGTCGCGCGTCGCCGACTCCGCGATCCACGGCGCCAGCAGATACCGCGCGGCGCCGCCCGAACGGCTGACGACGACCGCCGCGGCCGTGGTCACGTCGGCGTCGTCGACCCTCGCGAAGTCGAGCTCGGGGGCCCCGTCCCGGGACAGGGGCTCGGCGTAACGGACGACGCGTACGCCCGCGTCGTGGAACAGCACCACGGTCTCGCCGCCCAGTTCACCCGCGAAGAGCAGCCGCGGGGACTGCGCCGGGGGTACGTCCGGGGTGCCCGGGGCCCGGGTCACCGCGGTGCCGGCGGGAGGCCGGGCCCAGGTGCCGAGGGCGCGCCCGAGCAGGGCCTCGTCGTCGGTGCGGCCACCGCGCGGCGCCCACGCGCTGAAGTCGACGCGCGAGGTGTCGGCCCACTGGCCGGCGGGCGTCCGCGCCAGGGCGACGGGGTCCAGCGCGCCGACGGCCGGCACCGGTCGCGGGGCGGCGGCGGGCGCCTCGGAACGGCCGGTCCCCATGGCCGCGTCCACGGCCATGCCTCCCGCCACGGCGAACAGGACGACCGCCGCGACCCCCGCTCGTCTCCGGTTCCGGCGCCGCAGCAGGTCACTCGGCCGGGTCTGCACCGTGCAGGGGTCGAACTCCGGCGAACGGAGCAGGGTCCGGACCCGGTCGTGGTCGCCTCCCGCGATCTCGCGTGCCACCCGCACGGCCTCGGCGGGACCGGCGACTCCGGCCTCGCCGAGCAGTGCGCGCGTCTCGTCGTCGGACAGGCACTCGAGGAGCAGCAGCCCCAGGGCCGCGCGGGAGGGCCCGGTCACCTCGGCCACCGCCCGGTCCAGGGTGAACTCCTCGATCCCGCCCGCCCGGGGGAAGAGCCGGAGGCCGCGTACCACCGGCATCGAGGGCCGGAGCGTCGCGGGCGCGGGTACGCGCGCGGGCCACCATCGGGGGCGCGAGTCGAAGGCCAGTGCGGAACGTACGACCCGGAGGCGGACCCCGGCGTACGCGGGCGACTGCGGAGCACCGCCGTCGCCGACGGAGCCGGCGGTGCGCGGGGCGGGGACGGCCCCCGCTCGCTGTCCGGGCGTCGTGGACGCACCCCCGTACAGCGCGCGTTGCACCACGGCGTGCGCGGCGAGCACCCTGCGGTGCCTGCCGAGGCGGGGCGGCAGTGTGAGGTAGGCCAGACGCACGAGGCGCGGGTAGTGCTCGACGAGTGCGGCCTCTGCCTCCTTCACGTCGAGACGCGCACCGTTGCCGAGGATGCGGAGCGGCGAGGTATGGAGCGGCATGGGTGGGTGCCTTCCGAGCCGTGGGCGGAAACCGTCACTGGGGCAAACGAGCCAATCGTGTGACGGTCACACCAGCCCGGTCGTGACCTCTTCCGTGGCGCGGCGGGGCGCGCGGGGGCCGGGGCCGTTCGACGCGGCGGCCCGGACGGTATTCCTTGTGGATCAGCGGGTAGGCGGTCGCTCTGGAAAGAGCGGGATCAGAACATGTGGTGAGAAGGGCGGACCCGATGGCCGGCGGCATGCTGGAAGAGGACCTGTACCGTTTCGAGGCGCTGCTGGACGAGCGTGAGCGCAAGACGCTCCATCGCGTGCGGGAGTTCCTGCGCGAGGAGGTGGCCCCGCACGCGGACACCTGGTGGGGCAAGGCCTCGTTCCCCCACCATCTGATCCCGCGCTTCGGGGAGCTGGGCATCGCGGGTCTGGCGTACGAGGAGTGCGGCACCACCACCGCGAGCAGTCTGCTCAGCGGCTTCATCGCGATGGAGATGGCCCGGGTCGACGCCTCGACGGCCACGTTCTACGGGGTGCACGCGGGGCTGGCCATGGGCAGCATCGCCCGGTGCGGCTCCGAGGAGCAGCGCCGTCGCTGGCTGCCCGCCATGGGCCGGATGGAGCAGATCGGGGCGTTCGCGCTGACCGAGCCCCAGGGCGGGTCGGATGTCGCGGCGGGCCTGCGGACCACCGCACGGCGCGAGGGTGACACCTGGGTGCTGAACGGGGAGAAGCGGTGGATCGGCAACGCCACGTTCGCCGATCTCATCGTCGTCTGGGCCAGGGAGGAAGGCGGGGAGGGGCGTGTGCTCGGCTTCGTGGTCGACCGTGCGACCCCGGGGTTCTCGGCCCGTCTCATCGAGAACAAGATCGCCCTGCGCACGGTCGAGAACGCGGACATCGTCCTGGAGGACTGCCGTGTGCCGGAGGAGAACAGGCTCCAGGAGGCTCACGGCTTCCGGGACACCGCGGACGTGCTGCGGCACACCAGGAGCGGTGTGGCCTGGGAGGCGGTGGGCGTGATGCTGGCGGCGTACCGCATCGCCCTGGACTACACCCGCGAGCGCGAACAGTTCGGCGGTCCCGTCGCCCGCTTCCAGCTGGTCCAGGATCTCCTGGTCCGCATGCTCAGCGATGCCACGTCCTGTCTCGGCATGGTCGTGAGGCTGGCCCAGCTGGAGGACGAGGGCACCTTCCGCGACGAACACTCGGCCATGGCCAAGGCGCACTGCACCACGAGGATGCGTGAGGTCGTCGGATGGGGCCGTGAACTGCTCGCGGGCAACGGCATCGTGCTCGACTACGGCATCGGCCGCTTCGTCGCGGACGCGGAGGCGCTCTACTCCTACGAGGGGACGCGGGAGATCAACACCCTCATCACCGGCCGCGCGATCACCGGCCTCGGCGCCTTCGTCTGAGGCTGCGCCCACCCGGCCCGTCCCGGGTGGGCAGCGGAGGAGCCCCGGTGCCCCGGGACCGTCATCGCGGTCCTGGGGCACCGGGGCTCTTCGCTGCGGGGGACATCCGGCTCCCGGGCGGTCAGAAGGGCATGCGTCCACGGGCGCGGCGGCCGGCCGATCCGCTGTGGCCGACAGCCTTGGAACTGCTGCGGAAGGGCTTGCTGAAGATCCGGCCCAGCACACCTGGGGCCTTGCCGCCCGCGCGCGACCCGAGTCCCAGAGTGCGCTGTGTACCGCGTTCCGGGTGACGGGACAACCGCGGGACGAAGAAGGCCAGGACGGCCAGGACGACGCATACGGCAACGATGCCTACTACCACCATGACGAACTCCTCACATCGACGTCGGACCTGCCGTGTGCCCGGCGCCGTGCCCTGTATGCCGGCGACGGCCTCCGGTCACGGCCCGCCTCCGGTCACCGCTCGAGCCGGGCTGTAGGCCTCTCTGGTGACGATTCATCAGGTCCAGCCGAATGGCGTAGAGAAGCCGGAACCGTGGAGCGCCGCAGGCCGTTCTTCATGCCAATACACAGCCGCCGAGCCACGGCGACGACGACGGAGGAGACACAAGTGAAGAAGACGGTCGGGTGGGCCCAGGACGGCGACGACTGGACGATCACCGTGAACGGGACCCTGTACCGGGCCATCGAGCGCCCGGAGGGCGGTCGGGTGCACAACTACCTCGTGCGCGGGAACGACCTGGATGCCGAGTTCACCAGCCTGGGGCGCGGTCTCAGAGCGATCCGGGCCCACGAGTCCAGCGCGAACTGAGGCACCCTCCGCACCGACGGGCACCAGGGCACCGCGACCACGCCGGTGCCCTACGCCCCAGCGGCTCTCCGCCCGCCGCGAGGGTCACGTCGCCGACACCCTGCGACCGGCGTGCCGGGGGAGGGACTCGTCGTGACGGCAGCCCGCCGTGACGCGCCCGCGCGCGGCGCCCCGCCTCGACGACACTCCGCGCTACGGCGACCGGGTGGCAGTCGCGGCCCGTTCCCGAACTGCCGGAGCCGGTACCCGGGGACGACCCGCCGGTCCGGTACACCGTACGGAGGAACCGGCGCCGGGCCGCTGCTCGCCGCCCGGCGTCCCGCGCGCCCTCCGCCCTGCCCGCGTGCCCGGCGGGGGTGCGACGACGCAGAGACGCAGAGGGAGGCCGCGGTGCCGGACGCAGTGGTGATCGGGGCGGGGCCCAACGGCCTGGTCGCCGCGAATCTGCTCGCGGACGCGGGCTGGAGCGTGGAGGTGCTGGAGGCGCAGCCGGAGCCGGGCGGGGCGGTCCGCAGTGACCGCGGGGTGCATCCCGACTACGTGAGCGACGTGTGCAGTTCCTTCTATCCTCTGGCCGCGGCCTCCCCGGTCCTGGCGGATCTGGAGCTCCACCGGGAAGGGCTCCGGTGGGCTCACGCACCCCGTGTGCTCGCCCACCCGATGCGGGACGGCCGGTGCGCGGTCCTGGAGCGCAGGCGCGCGGACACCGCCGCCGGGCTGGACGCGCTGGAACCGGGCGACGGGGACTCCTGGCTCGGTCTGCACGACGTGTGGACCCGCCTCGGGCCGGACATCGTCGAAGCGCTGTTCACGCCGTTCCCGCCCGTCAGGTCCGTGGCCCGGCTCGCGGTGCGGCTGCGGGCGGCGGGAGGACTACGGCTTGCCAGGTCGCTGGTCCTGCCCGTACGGCGGCTGGGTGACGAGGAGTTCAGCGGCGAGGCCGGCAAGCTGCTCCTGGCGGGCAACGCCCTGCATGCCGATCTGGCACCGGAGGCGGCGGGCAGCGGCGGCTTCGGCTGGCTCATGTCGATGCTGGGACAGAGCTACGGCTTTCCCGTACCGGTCGGTGGCGCGAGTGCGCTCACGCGGGCCCTGGTCGGCCGGCTGGAGCGGCGTGGCGGGGCGGTGCGCTGCGGGGAGCGGGTGACGCGGGTGCTGGTGCGTCAGGGCAGGGCCGTGGGGGTCCGGACCGCCGGGGGCGAGGAGGTGCCGGCGTCCCGGGCGGTGATCGCCGACGTGTCGGCTCCGGCCCTGTACGAAGAGCTGGTCGAGTCCCGGCACCTGCCCGCCCGGCTGTCGGCCGACCTGCGGCGCTTCCAGTGGGACTTCGCCACGTTCAAGGTCGACTGGGCCCTGGACGGGCCCGTGCCCTGGACCGCGCACGAGGCGTCGGGTGCGGGGACGGTGCATCTGGCCGACGGCGTGAACGGCCTCACGAGGTTCGCCGCGCAGATCAGCATGGGGCAGGTCCCGGACCGCCCCTTCCTCCTGTTCGGCCAGATGACCACCGCCGACCCGACCCGCTCGCCCGCGGGCACGGAGTCGGCCTGGGCGTACACCCACGTGCCGCACCGGGTCGGCGGGGACGCCGGGGACGACGGGCTGACCGGCCGCTGGGACCGGCGCGAGCGGGAGGCCATGGGCGATCGCGTCGAGGCCGAGGTGGAACGGTGGGCTCCGGGGTTCCGCTCGCGGATCGTGGCCCGGCGGCTGCTCGCGCCACCGGCTCTGCAGGACCTCGACGCCAACCTGCGCGGAGGCGCGATCAACGGCGGTACGACGTCGATGCACCAGCAGTTGGTGTTCCGGCCCACGCCGGGCACGGGCAGGCCGGAGACCCCGGTCAAGGGCCTCTACCTCGCGTCGGCCTCCGCTCACCCCGGTGGTGGTGTGCACGGGGCGCCGGGGGCGAACGCCGCCCACGCCGCGCTGCGTGCCGGATTCCCCCGCGACCTGATCGGCCGTACACAGCGAGCGCTCGGCCGCAGGGGCGGAAGGGGCGCCCCGGACGACGGCATCGGCGCCTGAGCACGGGCGCCCTCGGGGGCCGCGTCCCATGCTTCCGGCGCACCGGACGCCGTCCCTTGCTCCGCACGCGACGATCCGGACGTCTCTCCCGCGTCCTCGCGCGGATGCACCTTGAGCGCCCTATGTCCAGAATGGGCTGTGCTGCAGATGCGGGCCCTCGGGTCGTCGGCCTTCGGGACCGCTCACCCGGCGGTGCGGAGCACCCCTGCGGCCTTACCCGTCCAGGAGGCCCATGTGACCGGCACAGCTCGTCCTCTGCACGACCGCGTCGCCGTCGTCACCGGTGCGGCGAGGGGCCTGGGCGCGGGAATGGCACGGGAACTGGCCCGGCGAGGCGCCCGGGTGGCCCTGCTCGGCCGGGAGGAAGCCACCCTGGCCGAGGTACGGGACACGATCCCCGGAGCCAGGTGCTGGGAGGTGGACGTCACCGACGACGCCCGGATGAGCCAGGTCGCCGACGAGGTCAGGGACCGCATGGGGCACGCGTCGGTCGTCGTGGCGAACGCCGGTCTGGCGGAGGGCGGCCCCTTCGGCGAGTCCGATCCGGCGACCTGGCGGCGTGTGATCGAGGTGAACCTGACCGGCAGCGCGATCAGCGCCCGGGCGTTCCTGCCCCACCTGAGGACCACCGGGGGCTACTACCTGCAGGTCGCCTCCCTCGCCTCCATCGGCGCGGCGCCCATGATGAGCGCCTACTGCGCCTCCAAGGCGGGCGTGGAGTCGTTCGCCCACTCGCTGAGGGCCGAGCTGGCCCATGAGGGCGTCGGCGTGGGCATCGCCTATCTCAACTGGACGGACACCGACATGATCCGCGGTGCGGACGAGCACCCCGTACTGCGGGAGCTGCGCGCGCACATGCCCCGGCCCGCCCGCAAGGTCTACCCGGTGGAATACGTGGCCGAGCGCCTCGTGCACGCCGTCGAACACCGCCGCGCCGCCGTGTACGCGCCCGCGTGGCTGCGCGCGACACAGCTCGTGCGCGCCGCCATGCCGCCGGTCGTCACCGCACTGTCCAGGCGCGAGATCCCCCGGTTGCAGCGGGAGACCTCCTTCGAGGGGACGGGTCTCCTCGGTGCGGGCGGCCTGGCGGACGCCCAGGGCCGGTCACCGCGGTGGCAGCGCCCCGCCCCACGCCGCTGACCTGTGACGGCCGTCCAGACGGGGATCGTCGATACGGGGGGCGACGGAGAGCGCGACGGCCGGTGAGGGAAGGCGCGGCCGCTTCGGCATCCAGTGGCGACGTGGCGAGGACGCCGCCCCGAAGAACCCGGGGCATGCGCGCGCGTGCCGCCCGGCGCCTCCGCCGGGAGGAGGGGGCCCTCGGCGCACAGGGGACGGCGCCGGCCGGGGGACGGATCGCGCGCCGCCACCTCTCTGCGGCAGGGGTGGTGACGGATGGTCAGCGGAACACCGGACGGCTACGGTGTCGGGTGGACGGTGCCGTAGCGCAGAGGTCGACGCGCGCGGTCTCCAAAACCGCGAGGACGCCGGTTCGAATCCGGCCGGCTCCGTCCGTGGCGTTCCGGACCCCCGGTGGTCTCCGGGTCCGGAGACCACCGGGGCGCGACGACGGACGCCGAGGGGCGTACGGTCCCCGTCCACGTGCCGGACCGCGCTCTCCGTCGCCCGCCTCCGGCGGCTCCTACCCCCTGAACGTCTCCAGCAGCCTGAGCCAGATCTCGCTGATCGTCGGGTAGGCCGGGACCGCGTGCCACAGGCGTTCGATGGGGACCTCGCCCGCGACGGCGACCGTCGCGGAGTGCAGCAGCTCACCGATGCCGGGTCCTACGAAGGTCGTGCCCAGCAGGATTCCGCGGTCCAGGTCGACGACCATCCTGGCCCGGCCCGTGTAGCCGGCGGCGTACAGGCCCGATCCGGCGACGGACGCGAGGTCGTAGTCGACGGCGCGGACCCGGTGGCCCGCCGCCTCCGCCTCGGCGAGGGTGAGCCCGACCGACGCCGCCTCCGGGTCGGTGAACACGACCTGGGGCACGGCCGAGTGATCCGCCGTGGCCGCGTGGGCTCCCCAGCGGTCGGTCTCCAGCAGGGGTGTCTCCTGCGCGCGGGCGGCGATCGCGGCTCCGGCGATGCGCGCCTGGTACTTGCCCTGGTGGGTGAGCAGGGCGCGGTGGTTGACGTCGCCGACGGCGTAGAGCCAGTCGCTGCCCCTCACCCGGCAGCTGTCGTCGACCGTGAGCCAGGAGCCGGGCTCGATCCCCACCGAGCCGGTGCCCAGGTCGTCGGTGCGCGGGGCGCGGCCGGTGGCGAAGAGGATCTCGTCGGTCTCCAGGCTCTCCCCGCTGTCGAGCGCGACGGTGACGGGACCGTCGTGGCCCGCCCGCCGCACCTCGGTGGCCGACACCCCCGTCATGATCCGGACACCGGCCTCGGCCAGGGAGGCGGCGACGAGTTCACCCGCGAAGGGTTCCATCTTCGGCAGCAGCCGTTCGCCGCGGATCAGCATCGTGACCTGGGCGCCGAGCCCCTGCCAGACGGTGGCCATCTCCACGCCGACCACGCCTCCGCCCACGACGACGAGCCGGCCGGGCACCTCCTTCGCGCTGGTCGCCTCGCGGCTGGTCCACGGCCGGACGTCCTCGACACCGGGGAGGTCGGGGACGACGGCCCGGCTGCCCGTGCAGACGGCCACGGCGTGCCGCGCGGTGAGGTGCCGGACCGACCCGTCGGGGGCGGTGACGGAGACCTGGCGGGTCCCGGTCAGCCGGCCCGTGCCGCGGTAGACGTCCGCGCCGACGGATTCCAGCCATGCGAGCTGGCCGTCGTCCTTCCAGTGCGCGGCCGTCTCGTCGCGGTGCGCGAGGACGGCGTCCGCGTCGAGCGGGCCCTGAACCGCTGCGCTCAGGCCGGGCACCCTGCGCGCGTCGGCGCGTGCCACGATCGGTCGCAGCAGGGCCTTGCTGGGCATGCAGGCCCAGTACGAGCACTCCCCGCCGATCAGCTCGGCCTCGATCACGGCGGTACTGAGCCCGGCGGCCCGGGTGCGGTCCGCCACGTTCTCCCCCACGGGACCCGCCCCGATGACCACGACGTCGTATTCGGTGCTCTTCTCAACATCATCTTCAGTCATGGGAACAGTGTGGTGGCGGGTGTGCGCCGGAGCCACATGGGCAGGCGGAATAGCTCAGGCGACGTCACCGTTGAGCCGGACAGGTCCGAACGGTCCCAGGAAGAGGTAACAGAGTATGAGCACCGTAGAGCTCACCAAGGAAAACTTCGATCAGGTCGTGAACGACAACGAATTCCTGCTGATCGACTTCTGGGCTTCCTGGTGTGGTCCGTGTCGGCAGTTCGCGCCGGTCTACGACTCGGCGTCCGAGCGCCACCCCGACCTGGTGTTCGCCAAGGTCGACACGGAGGCGCAGCAGGAGCTGGCGGCGGCCTTCGAGATCCGTTCCATCCCCACGCTGATGATCGTCCGCGACAACGTCGCGGTCTTCTCCCAGCCCGGCGCCCTTCCCGAGGCGGCCCTGGAGGACGTCATCGGACAGGCGCGCAACCTCGACATGGACGAGGTGCGCAAGTCCGTGGAGGAGCAGAAGCAGGAGCAGCAGCAGGAGCAGAAGTAGTCCCTGCGCTCGTGCGGCAGACGTGATGAGGGCCCGGCCGGGCGGCCGGGCCTTTGTCATGGGCGGCCGCGGCCCGCAGCGCGCGCGACGAGGAGCGGCGGCCGGGGGCCCTCGGTGCGGCGCCGCTATCCGGCCCGGTCGTCCCCGCCCGTGACCCCGGTGCCGCGTGTCCGGTTCGCGATCCTGGCGGTGAGCCCGTAGTCGAGTTCCGAACCGTCGACCAGCAGGGCCTCGACGGTGTGGGTCGCCGGGTTGATGTCCGCCGCCATGCCTTCCCCTTCGTAGCGCGGGTATCCGGACTCCCCGGTGTCGCCCGTGGCGTCGACGACCGCGGAGCGGATGGCGGTGTCCGGATCCGGTGCGCGGACGGCGGATCCCTGCGGTTCCGGGAACAGCAGGATCTCGTAGCTCTGCGGGTGGCTCATGCGCATGACGCTAGGCATCCGGACGGGGTCGCGCACCTCGTGGACCGTGCCGGGGCCACCGTCACGGCCGGGGCCCGCACCGGCTCCCGGCCCGGGCCCCCGCGGGCACGGCCGGGAGCGGGCTCAGCGGCCGGCGAGCACCGGCCAGATCGCCGGGTCCTCGAAGTTCAGCGCCCACAGCGCCGTGCCGGTGACTCCGTGCTTGCGCAGCACGGGCAGGTGGGTGGCGACCCCGCGGGCGTCCTGGTACAAGACCTCGCGGAGTTCGTCGCCGTCGTCGTAGGTGAAGTACGGCGTGCCCGAGACTGCGTCGAGGCGGTAGGGGGCGCCCTGCTCGGCGCGCAGCGCTTCGGCCTGCTTCCACGTGACGTGTTTCGTGGCGGCCGTACTGGCGCTGTCGGCCGGCCAGTCCCAGCCGTAGGCGGGCAGGCCCATCTCCAGGCGGCCGGCCGGGACGACGGCCGTGGCACGGGTCAGGATGTCGTCGTACCAGCGGGTGTCGGCGAGGGGGCCGGGGTCGCCGCCGGACCAGTGCAGGTTGTAGCCCATGATGCGGATCCGGTCGGCGACACGCCCGAGCGCGGCGTAGTCCCAGACGCGTCCGGTCGTCGCGGTCCTGGGGAAGACCGTGACGACGCACTCCTTCGCGAGCGAGTGCAGGCGGGTGCAGAGGTCCGTGGCCAGGGCGGTGAAGCCGTCGCGCACGGCGGCGTAGGTGGGGTCGCCGGTGGTGGCGATGGATTCGTAGTCGAGATCGAGGCCGTCGTAGTCGCGGGTAGCGAAGGTGCGCATCAGCGCGTCGGCGTGCTCGGTGCGCCGAGCGGGGTCCGTGAGGATCGCCGCCAGGGCCCCGGACTTCATCGTCTCCATGACCGTCGGGATCACCTTGATGCCCGCCCGGTGCAGTCCGTCGATGACGCGGTGCTCGCCGGCACCGGGGTGGGAGTCGATCCGGCCCGCGGACATCGCCTGGTACCAGAAGGGGCTGACGGTGTGCAGTTGGTCGGCGTGGAGCAGGGCGTCCTGGTAGGCGCCCTCCTGGTCCCAGTAGGGGAGCCATCCCGACACCGTACGGGGTGGCGGCTCGGCGGGTCCGCCGGCCGGCTCCGAAGCTGAACCGGAGGTCGAGGTGGCGGGAGGCGGCGGCGCTGACGCGGCGGCAGGAACCGTCTGCAGAAGGCCCGCCGCCACGAGCCCGGTCGCCGTGACGGCGCGGGCCAGGCGTGGGAGGACGGATGAGGTGATCATGGGACCGAGCCTGCGGCCCGGTTCGCGGACCCGCTCCGCGGACTGAGCCGTACAGGTTCTACGGTGTGGTGATGACGTTCCATCAGGCCAACTACAGCAGCGACGGCTCGACCGACTTCCCCGGCCGCAGCGGCCCGGGCGCGACGGCGGAGGCCGACCCCCGCGAGGCGGGCCCCGTCCGCACCTCGTACGCCCCTGATCGCGACGGGGATCCGGACCCCGGCGAGATCGTGTGGACCTGGGTGCCGTTCGAGGAGAACGACGGCCGCGGCAAGGACCGGCCCGTCCTCGTCGTGGCGCGCGAGGCGGCGGGCACGCTCCTCGCCGTGCAGCTCTCCAGCAGGCAGCACGAGCGGGACCACGAGTGGGTCGCGCTGGGCGCCGGTCCCTGGGACAGCTCCGGCCGGCCGTCATGGGTCGATCTGGACCGGGTGCTGCGGGTGCACGAGGACGGGATGCGGCGCGAGGCGTGCGCTCTGGACCGGGACAGGTTCGACCTGGTCGCGGGGCGGCTGCGGGAGCGTTACGGCTGGAGCTGATCCGCGAAGGTCCGGGTGAAGGCCGCCCGGGTCGCGGAGTCCGGGTCCCGGTCCGGGATGCCGATGACGATCTGCTCGAAGTGACCGGCGAACCGTCCACCCTCGGTGAGCAGCGCGTGGAACGCTCCGGCCACCTCGCCGGGGTCGTTCATGAAGACGCCGCAGCCCCAGGCGCCCAGCACCAGGCGCCGGTAGCCGCGCGTGACAGCGACCTCGAACACCCGTTCGGCACGGTGGGACAGTGCGGCGGGTATCCGGCCGGCGAGCTCCGGCTCGCGGCGGCGGACGACCCCGGCGTTGGGCGCGGGCGACGTGAGGAACCCGGCGGTGTAGGGCGTGTCGAGGAGCCGCCCGCGGTCGTCGCGGAAGACCGGCACCCCGGGCGAGTGGATGACCCGGTCGGAGTAGAAGGCACTGCGCTGCGCGCGGTGGTGGGCGTAGTACTCCGGGGCGCGCAGCAGGGTGGCGTGGAGGGCGGAGCCGCGGCACAGCGACTCCTCCTGGGCCTGTGCACCGTTCAGGTAGCCGCCGCCCGGGTTGCGCGCGGAGGCGTAGTTCAGCACGGCCACCCGGGCCGGGGACGCGGCCGTCAGCCGGCGGGCGGCCCGCAGGCTCGTCTCCCCCGTCACCTCGAAGACCGGCACGCGGTCGGTATCCACCACGGCCACGGGCACCGGCCCTGGGCCGTGGAGGCGCGTGCCGGACAAGGCGGCCGCCAGGGCGCGCTCGATGGACACCTCGTGGCCCTCGGACGTGCGATAACGCCCGGCCAGGACGATGTTCTCGGTCTCGCGCGCGATACCGCGCAACCGTGCGCTCATGGGCGCGCCCCCGTGTGGTGCATACGGGGCATGCTGGACGTGGTGGCGGCATGGAGGCAAGCGGTTTTCATGGCGCGGGGGCACCCTTGTGCGAACCCCCGGTAAGGGTTTGGGTGGAAGGAAGCACCCTCAGAGGAGGCCCAGCATGCCCCCGGACACTCTCGGCCAGCACGGTCCGCCCGTCGACGCGACGCCCCTCGGCGAGGAGGAGGCGGAGGATCTGCTCCGCGGCATATGTTTCAAGACGGGACCGCCCCGGACGGTCGGTGTGGAGTTGGAATGGCTCATCCACGACCGTGAGCACCCCGAGGCAGCCCTCTCACCCGAGCGCCTGACCGCCGCCGCCGACGCGGTGCGCGCCACGCCGCTGGACGCGGCTCTGACCTTCGAGCCGGGCGGCCAGCTGGAACTCAGCTCCCAGCCCGCCGGCTCCCTGATGGCGTGTGTCGGCACCACGGCGGCCGACCTCGTCTCCGTACGCGACACCCTGGGCCGCGCCGGGCTGGTCCTGTCCGGTCTCGGGGTCGACCCGTGGCAGCCTCCCAGGCGCCTGCTCCAGGAGCCCCGCTACGCGGCCATGGAAGCGGCCCTCGACCGGTCGGGGCCGTCCGGCCGGGCGATGATGTGCACCTCGGCGTCCGTGCAGGTCTGCCTGGACGCCGGCGAGGAGGAGCCGGGTCCGCTCGGGTACGGACGGCGCTGGCAGCTCGCGCACCTGCTGGGTGCCGTGCTCGTGGCGGCCTTCGCCAATTCGCCCTTCCGTGAGGGGCGCCGCAGTGGCTGGCGCTCGACCCGGCAGGCCCTGTGGACGGACCTCGACCCGCACAGGTCACTGGCGCCGCAGAGCCGCCTCGGGCCGCGCCACGCCTGGACCGCCCACGCACTCGACACGCCCGTGATGTGCATCCGGGAGGACGGCGCCCCGTGGGGCGTCCCGGTCGGGCTGACGTTCAGGGAGTGGATCCGGGGCGGCGGCCCGCGGCCCCCGGTCCGGGCGGACCTCGACTACCACCTCACGACCCTGTTCCCCCCGGTGCGCCCTCGCGGGCACCTGGAGCTGCGCATGATCGACGCCCAGTCCGGCACCGACGGATGGCTCGTGCCGCTGGCCGTCACCGCCGCGCTGTTCGACGACCCGGAGGCGGCCGAGACGGTGTACCGCACCGTGAAGCCCCTGGCCGAGACGGCGGGTCTCGCGGCGGCGCCCCGCAATCCGCTCTGGACCGCCGCGGCCCGCGACGGACTGAGCGACCCGGAACTCGCCGCGGCCGCCGCGGCGTGCTTCGCGACGGCGCTGGAGGCGCTGCCGCGGATCGGCGCCGACGCCCACGTCATCGACACGGTCGCGGCCTTCGACGAACGCTATACGGCCCGCGGCCGATGTCCGGCCGACGATCTGGTTGACCCCCCACACGCACCTCACGGAAAGGGCCTGGTCCGATGACCGACACCCCCGCTCCGTCCACCGGCCGGGAGCACGACGCGGAGATACTGCGCGAGCGTGCCCTGGCAGCCCTTCTCGCGGCCCGCGAGCGCACCGCTCTGCTCACCGACAGCGTCGACGACGACGAACTGACCGCGCAGCACTCCCCGCTGATGTCGCCCCTGGTCTGGGACCTGGCGCACATCGGCAACCAGGAGGAGCTGTGGCTGCTGCGGGCCGTGGGAGGCCGCGAGGCCCTGCGCCCGGAGATCGACGGGCTGTACGACGCCTTCGAGCACTCCCGGGCCAGCCGCCCGTCCCTGCCCCTCCTGGCGCCCGCCGAGGCGCGGACCTACGCCGCCGATGTGCGCGGCCGGGCCCTGGACATCCTCGGCGGTGCGCCCCTGCACGGCGGGGGCCGTCCGCTCGAACAGGCGGGCTTCGCTTTCGGCATGGTCGCCCAGCACGAACAGCAGCACGACGAAACGATGCTGATCACCCATCAGCTGCGCACGGGGCCTGCGGTGCTCAGCGCACCGGAGCCCCCCGGTCCGACGGACACCGTCTCCCTGCCGGCGGAGGTCCTCGTCGCGGGGGGCCCGTTCACCATGGGCACCTCGACCGAGCCGTGGGCCCTGGACAACGAGAGGCCCGCCCACCGACGCGAGGTGGCGGCGTTCCACATCGACACCGCCCCGGTCACCTGTGGCGCCTATCAGCGCTTCATCGAGGACGGCGGCTACACGGACGCCCGCTGGTGGGCACCCGAAGGCTGGGACATGGTCCGCGAACACGGCCTGGAGGCACCGCTGTTCTGGCACCGCGACGCCGGCCAGTGGCTGCGCAGGCGCTTCGGCGTCACCGAGCCGGTACCCGCGGACGAGCCGGTGCTCCACGTCAGCTGGTACGAGGCCGACGCCTACGCCCGCTGGGCCGGCCGGCGGCTGCCGACGGAGCCGGAGTGGGAGAAGGCCGCCCGCCACGACCCCGCCTCGGGCCGTTCGCTGCGCTACCCCTGGGGCGACGACGACCCGACCGCCGAGCGGGCCAATCTGGGCCAGCGCCATCTGCGGCCGGCCGCGGCGGGCGCGTACCCGGCCGGCCGTTCCCCGGTGGGCGCCGGCCAGATGGTCGGCGACGTGTGGGAGTGGACGTCGAGCGACTTCCTGCCCTATCCCGGCTTCGTGGCGTTCCCCTACCGCGAGTACTCCGAGGTGTTCTTCGGCCCCGGGCACAAGGTGCTGCGCGGGGGTTCGTTCGCCGTGGACCCGGTGGCGGTCCGTGGCACGTTCCGCAACTGGGACCTTCCCGTGCGGCGTCAGATCTTCTCCGGCTTCCGTACCGCGAGGGATGCCTGATGTGCCGTCATATCGTCTATCTGGGGCCGCCGGTGGCCCTCGGCGACGTACTCGTCACGCCCTCGCACGGGCTCGTGCGCCAGTCGTGGGAACCTCGGCGCCAGCGGTCCGGGACGGTCAACGCCGACGGCTTCGGGGTCGGCTGGTACGCGGAGGAGGACCCCGTCCCCGGCCGCTACCGGCGAGCCGGACCGGTCTGGGGCGACGAGACGTTCGCCGATCTCGCCCGTGTGGTGCGCAGCACCGCCCTGCTCGCCGCCGTCCGCGACGCGACGTTCGCCGGAGCGGACGGTGAGGCGGCCGCGGCGCCCTTCGCCGAGGGCCGCCTGCTCTTCAGCCACAACGGCGCGGTGCGGGGGTGGCCCGGCTCGCTGGCGCCGCTGGCGGCCGCCCTGCCTCCCGAGCGGCTGCTGTCACTGGCCGCGCGGAGCGACTCGGCGCTGCTGTGGGCGCTCGTGCTGCACCGGACGTCCCAGGGCGACGAGATAGGACAGGCGGTCGCCGACACCGTCCTCGATGTCGCCGCCGCCGCCCCCGGCTCGCGCCTCAACCTGCTGGTCACCGACGGTTCCACCGTCGTGGGGACCGCGTGGGGCGACTCCCTCTGGTATCTCCACGACCCGGGCCGCCGCACGGTGGTGGCCTCGGAGCCGTACGACGACGATCCCCGCTGGCGCGAGGTCCCGGACCGCACCCTGCTGGCCGCGACCCGCACCGATGTCCTCACCACCCCGCTCAAGGAGCCCTCTGCGTGAGTCCCTTCCTGCTGACCCGCACCCTGCCGGCGGACGCGACGGACGCGGCGCTGCGCGCCGACGTGCGCAGCGGTCTGACCGCGCACCCGAAGACGCTGCCCCCGAAGTGGTTCTACGACGCACACGGCAGCGACCTGTTCGAGGAGATCACCCGGCTGGCCGAGTACTACCCGACGCGTTGTGAACGCGAGATCCTGATCGCCCGGGCCGGGGAGATCGCGGCCGCCTCCGGGGCCCGCACACTGGTGGAACTGGGCTCGGGCTCGTCCGAGAAGACCAGGCACCTGCTGGACGCGCTGCCCGGACTCCACACCTACGTACCCGTCGACGTGAGCGAGAGCGCCCTCGCCGGTGCGGCCGAGGCACTGCTCGCCGAGCGCCCCGGCCTCTCCGTGCACGCGCTCGTCGCCGACTTCACCCACGCCATCGAGCTGCCCGACACCCCCGGCCCCCGGCTGGTGGTGTTCCTGGGCGGGACTCTCGGCAACCTGCTTCCCGGCGAGCGGGCCGTGTTCCTGCGCTCCGTGCGGGAGCGGCTGGCACCGGGTGACGGCCTCCTGCTCGGTACGGACCTGGTCAAGGACGAAGCGACGCTGGTGACGGCCTACGACGACGCCGCCGGGGTGACGGCCGCGTTCAACAAGAACGTCCTGACGGTGGTCAACCGCGAACTGGGGGCGGACTTCCCGCCGGACGACTTCGCCCATGTCGCCGTGTGGGACGCGGATCACGAGTGGATCGAGATGCGGCTGCGGGCGCGCAGGGCGCTGACGGTGAAGATCCGGGAGCTGGACCTGGTGGTGCAGTTCGAGGAGGGCGAGGAGCTGCGCACGGAGGTCTCGGCGAAGTTCCGCGAGGAGGGCGTGCGCGCCGAGCTGGCGGCCGCCGGCATGCGGCTGGATCAGTGGTGGACGGACGAGGGCGGCAGGTTCGCGCTCTCGTTGGCGACCGCGGACTGAGCCCTGCGCGCCAGTGCCCGCCGGCCGGGTTCGCCGACTGAGGAGATCTGCGGCAGGACGTGGATCTCGGCGGTGAGCCCGGCGGCGGTCACCACCCGCCACAGGGAGGCGGCGAGCGGGTCGTCCCCGACGAACGCGGCCGCGCCCGCCGCCCCCTGCGACCGCGAGGTCCGGTAGGCGATCCGGACGGGACGGACGGGAGCGGCTGCGTCCACCGCCGCCTGGAAGGCCGCCGGCCGGAACCGGCCTCCGGTGCGGCCGCACCAGGTGCCGCCCTCGGGGAAGACGGCCACCCGTGATCCGGCGACCAGCGCGCCGGCGAGCGCGCGCACCGTGCCCGGGAGGGCGCGCAGCCGGTCCCGCTCGATGAACAGCGTGCCGCCGAGCGCGGCGACCGGCCCGAGGAGCGGCCAGGACCGTATCTCGCTCTTGGCCAGCATCCGGGCGGGGAGCACGGTGGCGAGCAGCGGGATGTCCAGCCAGGAGACGTGGTTGGCGACCACGAGCTCCCCCGTCGAAGCCCGCGCGGGTGGGACGGCGTCCCCGGTGACGCGTACGCGTACGCCGAAGGCACGCACCACCGTGTACGCCCACCGGCGGATCAGACGGTCCCGGTGGTGCTGCCTCAGGAGCAGTGCGGCGGGCACGCACAGCACACCGAGCAGGGTGACGGCGAAGCCGGCGACGAGCAGGCCGCCGGCGGCGATCGGCGGGCGAAGGGCGTCCTCGTGGTGCGCGCACTCCGCCGGGGTGCAGGGCGCGGCGGGCAGCCAGACGCTCATCGCAGCGGGGCCAGCGAGAGGAAGTGGCGCAGGTAGCGGGGATCGGTGCGGCGCATCGAGAGCAGGACGTACAGGTCCGCGACGTCGAAGTCGGGGTCGTGCGCCGGCGCACCGCAGACCCAGGCGCCGAGGCGGAGGTAGCCGCGCAGCAGCGGCGGGAGGGCCGCCCGGCCCGCCGGCCCGGCGGCGGGTTGACCGGACGCGTCCCAGAGGCGGTGGGGCGTGACCCAGTACTCCTCCGGCGCCAGGTTGTGGGTCCGCACCGTGTCCCAGCTCCTGGCGGCGAGCGCGCCGCCGTCGGCGAGGGGTACGGAGCAGCAGCCTGCGAGCCAGTTGTGGCCGGTGCGCTCCATGTACCGGGCGAGGCCGGCCCAGATGAGGGCGATGACGGCACCGTCCCGGTGTGCGGGGTGGACGCAGGACCTGCCCACCTCGACGAGGTCGTCACGGATCGGCCGGAGCCTGCCGAGGTCGAACTCACCCTCCGCGTACAGGCCGCCGGCGCGCCGGGCACCCTCGGGGGGCAGCAGCCGGTAGGTGGCCACGACGTCACCGGTGGCGTTCTCCCGCACGAGCAGGTGGTCGCAGTGGGCGTCGAAGGCGTCGGCGTCCAGTCCCGGTTCCAGGCTGTCGAGCCGGGCTCCGAGCTCTCCGGCGAACACCAGGTGGCGCAGGCGCTGCGCGGCCCGTACGTCCTCCGGGCCGGTGGCCAGACCGACGCGGTATCCGGAGGCCGCGTCGGCCGCGGTCCGCCGGGGCGCGGGGACGACGGCGGGTGCGGCGGTGGAGGGGTGCGCGGGCGTGGAGAGGGGCAGCACGGTCATGGCGGTCTCCGGGGACGGATCGGCGAGGGCGGCTGCCGGGCCCTCGCGGATGGTGCGACGACCCGGCCCCCTACTTCTTCCGTGACCGGCTGGATTCGACGTGACCGCCGTGGGGATCCGCGATGTGCGACGGCTGAATCCCCGGGTCGCGGACCCCGCGGTCAGCCGCTGATCAGCTTGGAGGTGATGCGGTCCGACGCCTTCCTGGCCTCCTCGGCCGGGTCGCCGCCCTGGAGCACGGCCGTCATGTAGGGCTTGATCGGGTTGTCCGCCTCCACTGCCGCCCAGTAGGGCGAATTGGGCGTGGCACGGCCCTCGGTGGCCCCCTCGGCCATGACGGAGGTCCCCTCCTGCCCGGCCACGGCCCGGGCGAGCGAGGGCTTGTTGGGGACGTAGCTCATCGCGCGGGCGAGCTCCGTCTGCCACTTCTCACCGGCGAGCGCCTTGACGATCTCGACCCCCTCGCCGCGCTGGTCGGCGCCGTCCGGCACGATGAGGTCGGAGCCTCCGGTGAAGACGGCACCCGGCTTGTCCGCCGTCTTGCCGGGGATGGGGAAGTAGCCGAGTTTCCCCTTGAGTTCCGGGTTCCGCTGCTCGATGAGGGCGGCACTGCCGGGCACGGAGACGATCTGCGCCACGTCTCCCTCGGCGAACACGTCGGTCTCCGGGGGTGTCTGCTCGTCGGCGTCCTTCGGGCCGTCGCCGAGGGCCTGGAGCCGCTTGTAGAAGTCCATGCCCCGCAGGGCGGCGGGCGTGTCGAGTGCCCCCTGCCAGTCGCCGCCGCTGTCGTCGGCAAGCTCCCCGCCCTCGTCCCAGATGAAGCCGGCGAGGACGTACCAGTTCTGTCCGGCGAGGTAGATGCCCTGCTCGCTCGCGGTGTCCAGCTTCTCGCTGACGTCCAGCCACTGCGCGCGGGTCTCCGGGAGAGCCGTTATCCCGGCCTGCGCGAAGAGGTCCTTGTTGTAGATCACGACCCGGTTGGCCGCGTACCAGGGGATTCCGTACTGCCCGCCGCTGACCTTGCCCGGCTCGGCGAGTCCCGGCAGCCAGTCCTCCCCTCCCAGGTCACGCATCGACTCGAGGGTGAGGTCGCGCAGCTCACCGGTCTCCGCGTACTGGGCGACCTGGGTGTTGCCGACCTCGATGACATCGGGAGCGTCGTCACCGTCGAGCGCCTTCAGGACCTTGGGTCCGATGCCGCCCCATTCCTGGAGCACGAACTCCAGTTCGACAGAGGGGTGCTCGGCCTCGTACGACGCCTTGAAGCCGTCGAGGAACTCCTCGGAGGCGCTGCCCTTCATCAGCCAGACGGTCACCTTGCTGCTGCCGGCGTCCGAGCCGGGGAGGTAACCGCAGCCGCTCAGCGCCACGGTGGATACGAGCGCGACGGCTCCGGCCAGATTGCGGATCTTCACGGTGGTCACCTTCTGCGAAACGGCACGACAGCTCGACAGGACCCGGATGGGGGGACTGCGGGCGGCGCTCGCACGGGCGTGTGGGTCGGAGTTTGGTATGTACCAATGCCCTGGTCAAGCCCCGGAGCTTCCCGGGCCGGGAGGCGGACGCCTCGCGCGCCGACACGGAGTAAGGCACCGTGGAGGCAGGAAAGGAGACATTTGATGTCCAATCACACCTACCGGGTCACCGAGATCGTAGGAACCTCCGAGGAGGGCCTGGACGCGGCGATCCGGAACGGCGTCGCACGCGCCTCCGAAACTTTGCACAATCTCGACTGGTTCGAGATGACGCAGGTACGCGGACACATCGAGAACGGCCGCATCGCCCACTACCAGGTGGGTCTCAAGGTCGGCTTCCGGCTCGACGGCGACGGCTGAAGCTTCCGGCTCGACGGCGGCACCTGGACAGGAGCGCCGTGCCGGGGATCCCGGCGGCGCTCCCGCACCCTGCGGCTCCCACCGCTCGCAGACCCCCGTCCACCGGGGGTCTTCGTGTGCGAGCGGTGGGACGCCGCGCCGTGGGTAGCCGCAGGAGTGCCGGACGCCGGCCACCGGTCGGCAGCCACCGGGTGCCGGCCCACGTCCGGCACCCGCGGGCAACGGCCCGCACACCGGGAAGAACGACGGAAGGACGGACGGATGACGGACCGGAACCTCGACGGGCGCCGCGTGCTGGTGATCGTGACCAACTACGGCGTCGAGCAGGACGAACTCGTCGTGCCCGTACGACAGCTGAGGGACGCGGGAGCGACCGTCGACGTCGCCGCCGTGTCCGCGGATCCCATCCGGACGCTCGTGGGCGACAAGGATCCCGGGGAGACCGTCCGCCCCTCGTTCACCCTGTCCGACACGGACCCGGACGGCTACGACATGCTGCTCGTGCCCGGCGGGACCCTCAACGCCGACACGCTCAGGCTGCAGGACGCCACCATGGAGATCGTCCGGTCGTTCACCACGACCGGACGCCCCGTGGCCGCCATCTGTCACGGTCCGTGGGCACTCGTCGAATCGGACGTCCTGAAGAACAAGACCCTCACGTCGTACGCCTCGCTCCGGACGGACATCCGCAACGCCGGCGGCAGTTGGGTCGACGAACCCGTGGTGAGGGACGACGCCGGCGGCTGGGCCCTGATCACCTCGCGTGATCCGGACGACCTGGACGACTTCCTCGGCGTGATCCGCGAGGAACTCGCGGCGGTGGCTTCCTGATCTCAGCGCCCGAGGGCCTTGCGCAGCTGTTCCTTGTTCGTCGAGGAGCCACCCTCGACGTCGCGCTTCCCGGCGTCCTCGTACGACTGGTCCTTTGTCGGCCCCTGCGCACCGCTGACGCGGTCGGTCGAGATGCACACGGGGACGGGCGCTGCTTCTCTGATGCTGTCCGCTCCCCCACAGATCCAGGAGTGATCATGAGCAGTGCAGGAGAGTCCGGTGGCCGCGTCCGGCAGCTGCGGGCCAAGGCGCAGGAGCTCAACGAAGCCGCGGACCGCGCCACCGATCCGGAACAGCGGCAGCGGCTCCAGGACAAGGCCCGGCGCCTGCGGGAGCAGAGCGAACAGGAAAGCGCGCTGACCGACCGCGGAATGGACCCGATGGTGTAGACGGGAACATCCGCTTCCCGCCGGCGCCGGGTGCGACGGGCACGCTCCGCATCCGGCGCCGGTCCGGGCCCCAGCTCCCCCGGCCCGCGTCGGCGACGGCCCCGCGTCCGGGCCTGGACCTGGGCCCGAGCGACGGCCCCGCGTCCGGGCCCGGACCTGGGCCCGAGCGACGTGTCCGCGTACGGAAGGATCACCGGCAGAGCCGCACCCCGCCCATCGAACCGACGGAGCCGCACCCCCGATGTCCACCCCCCATGATCCGTACGTCCGGGTGCGCGGTGCGCGCGAGCACAACCTCCGTGACGTGGACGTCGACATCCCCCGTGACATGCTCGCGGTCTTCACCGGTGTGTCGGGGTCGGGGAAGTCCTCCCTCGCGTTCGGGACGATCTACGCGGAGGCCCAGCGCCGCTACTTCGAGTCGGTCGCCCCCTACGCCCGCCGGCTGATCCACCAGGTCGGAGCACCGGACGTCGGCGAGATCACCGGACTGCCGCCCGCGGTGTCCCTGGAACAGCGCCGGTCCGCGCCGGGCTCGCGGTCCTCGGTGGGCACGGTCACCACCCTCTCCAACTCACTGCGGATGCTGTTCTCGCGTGCGGGCGACTACCCTCAGGGGGCTGAACGGCTGGACTCCGACGCCTTCTCCCCCAACACCGCCGCCGGGGCGTGCCCCGAGTGCCACGGCCTCGGCAGGATCCACCGGACCACCGAGCAACTACTGGTGCCCGACCCGTCGTTGTCCATCCGGGAGGGGGCGGTCGCCGCCTGGCCGGGCGCCTGGCAGGGTAAGAACCTCCGTGACGTGCTGGATGCCCTCGGACACGACGTCGACCGGCCGTGGCGGGAACTGGAGCCTGAGGCCCGCGCGTGGATCCTCTTCACCGACGAGCAGCCGGTGGTGACGGTCCATCCGGTACGCGACGCGGGCCGGATCCAACGCCCCTACCAGGGCACCTACATGAGCGCCCGACGCTATGTGATGCACACGTTCGCGGACTCGAAGAGCCGCACCCTGCGTGCGAGGGCCGAGCGCTTCCTGACGAGCACGCGCTGTCCCCTGTGCGAGGGCGGCCGGCTGCGCCCCGAGGCCATGGCGGTGACGTTCGCGGGCCGGACCATCGCGGACCTCTTCGCCCTCCCCCTCACCGCCCTCACCGAGGTGCTGCTCGCCGAGGGCGGGGCCGACGACACGGCCCGGCTGCTGACCGCCGACCTGCTGGCCCGGATCGGGCCCGTCACGGAACTCGGCCTCGGCTACCTCAGCCTCGACCGTACGGCGCCCACCCTGTCCTCGGGCGAGTTGCAGCGGCTGCGGCTCGCCACGCAGCTCCGTTCGGGGCTCTTCGGAGTCGTCTACGTCCTGGACGAGCCGTCGGCGGGCCTCCATCCCGCCGATACGGAGGCCCTGCTCGGAGTCCTCGGCCGGCTCAAGGAGGCGGGCAACTCGGTCTTCGTGGTGGAGCACCAGATGGATGTGGTGCGGCAGGCCGACTGGCTGGTGGACGTGGGTCCGCAGGCGGGCGAGCACGGCGGCCGGGTGCTGCACAGTGGTCCGCCGGCCGGCCTCGCCGGGATCGCCGAGTCCGCCACGCGTCGGTTCCTCTTCGACGAGGACCCCGCACCCGTACGTGAACCGCGTACACCGTCCGGACGGATCACGCTGCGCGGGGTGGACCTCAACAACGTGCGCGGCGTCGACGCCGTGTTCCCTCTCCGTGTCCTGACCGCGGTCACCGGCGTCTCCGGCTCGGGCAAGTCGACCCTCGTGGGCCAGGTCCTGGCCGGGGTGCTCGCCGACCGGCGGCCGGCGGACTCGGTGGAGGAGGCAGACTCCTACGGCACGGGCACCGGCGCCCACGGGTGCGCGTCGGCGGAGGGCCTGGACGCGGTGGACCGGCTCGTCCAGGTCGACCAGAAGCCCATCGGCCGTACGCCCCGGTCCAACCTCGCCACGTACACCGGGCTCTTCGACGTCGTCCGCAAGCTCTTCGCGGCCACGGAGACGGCGAGGGCCCGCGGTTACCGGGCGGGCAGGTTCTCGTTCAACGTGGCCGGGGGGCGGTGCGAGACCTGCCAGGGCGAGGGCTTCGTCTCCGTGGAACTGCTGTTCCTCCCGAGCACGTACGCGCCCTGCCCGGACTGTCACGGCGCGCGCTACAACCCGCCGACCCTCGAGGTCACCCTGAACGGGCTGACGATCGCCGGGGTGCTCGATCTGACGGTGGAGGCGGCGGCGGGTTTCCTCGCCGGGACACCGGCGGCCGAACGGAGCCTGCGGGCCCTGCTCGACGTCGGACTCGGCTACCTGCGGCTCGGGCAGCCGGCGACAGAGCTGTCGGGCGGTGAGGCGCAGCGCATCAAACTCGCCTCCGAGCTGCAGCGCGCCCGGCGGGGACACACGCTCTACCTGCTGGACGAGCCGACGACCGGGCTGCACCCCGCCGATGTCGAGGTGCTGATGCGCCAGTTGCAGGGCCTGGTGGACGCGGGGAACACCGTGGTCGTCGTGGAGCACGACATGGCAGTGGTGGCGGGCGCGGACCATGTGATCGATCTGGGACCCGACGGCGGGGACCGGGGCGGCCGGATCGTCGCCACCGGCACCCCGCGGGAGGTCGCCCACGCCGCGGGGAGCCGTACCGCCTCGTACCTGGCGAGGGCTCTGCGGACGGACGGGCTCCCCGCGGGGAACCGACATGCGGGTTCCCGTCGGAACCGGGCGGCGGATCCGGGCTGAGCCCAGATCCGCGACGGATCGGCCCGGATCAGCGGCGGACCTTGCGGGTGGCGCGCAGCCACTCCTTGTTCATCGCGGTGATCGACGGCAGCGGGATGCCCTTGGGGCAGGCCGTGGCGCACTCACCGGTGAGGGTGCAGCCGCCGAAGCCCTCGTCGTCCATGGTGGCGACCATGTCGAGGACCCGGGTCTCGCGTTCGGGCGCGCCCTGCGGGAGGACGTTGAGGTGGTTGATCTTCGCCGAGGTGAAGAGCATCGCCGAGCCGTTCGGGCAGGCGGCCACGCAGGCGCCGCACCCGATGCACTCGGCGTGCTCGAAGGCGGAGTCCGCGTCCGGCTTGGGCACCGGGGTGGCGTGCGCGTCCGGCGCGGTGCCGGTGGGCGCGGAGATGTAACCGCCGGCCTGGATGATCCGGTCGAACGAGGAGCGGTCGACGACGAGGTCCTTGACGACGGGGAAGGCCGAGGCCCGCCACGGCTCGATGTCGATCGTGTCGCCGTCGTCGAAGGACCGCATGTGGAGCTGGCAGGTGGTGGTCCGCTCCGGGCCGTGGGCGTCGCCGTTGATGACGAGGCTGCACGCGCCGCAGATCCCCTCGCGGCAGTCGTGGTCGAACGCGACGGGGTCGTCCCCGCCGAGGATGAGTTCCTCGTTGAGGGTGTCGAGCATCTCCAGGAAGGACATGTCCTGGGAGATGCCGTCGACTTCGTAGGTGGCCATGGCGCCGGGCGCCTCGGCGTTCTGCTGGCGCCATACGCGCAGGGTGAGCTTCATGCGTAGCTCCGCTGGGTGGGGTGGACGTACTCGAAGACGAGGTCTTCCTTGTGCAGGACGGGAGCGTCGCCGGAGGCGCTGAACTCCCAGGCCGCGGCGTAGGAGAACTCCTCGTCACGGCGGGCGGCCTCACCGTCCGGGGTCTGGGACTCCTCACGGAAGTGGCCGCCGCAGGACTCGGCCCGGTGCAGCGCGTCGAGGCACATCAGCTCGGCGAGCTCCAGGTAGTCCACGACGCGGTTGGCCTTCTCCAGCGACTGGTTGAACTGCTCGCCGGTGCCGGGCACCTTGACGCGGCGCCAGAACTCCTCGCGGATCTGCGGGATCCGGTCGAGGGCCTTGCGGAGCCCTGTCTCGGTCCGTGCCATTCCGCAGAACTCCCACATGAGTTCACCGATCTCGCGGTGGAAGGAGTCCGGAGTGCGGTCCCCGTCGACGGCGAGGAGCAGGTTGAGCCTGTCCTCGGTCTCGGCGACGGCCTCGGTGACGGCGGGGTGACCCGCGTCGATCTCGTCGGCGTGGGGGTTGCGGGCGAGGTAGTCGTTGATGGTGGACGGCAGGACGAAGTAGCCGTCCGCGAGTCCCTGCATCAGAGCCGAGGCTCCGAGCCGGTTGGCGCCGTGGTCGGAGAAATTGGCCTCGCCGATCGCGAAGAGGCCGGGGATGGTGGTCTGCAGGTCGTAGTCGACCCAGAGCCCGCCCATCGTGTAGTGGACGGCCGGATAGATCCGCATGGGCGTCTCGTACGGGTTCTCCGCGGTGATCCGGGCGTACATGTCGAAGAGGTTGCCGTACTTCTCCTCGACCGCCTTCCGGCCCATCCGCGCGATGGCATCGGCGAAGTCGAGGTAGACGCCCTGTCCGCCGGGCCCGACGCCCCGTCCCTCGTCGCAGACGTTCTTGGCGGCGCGCGAGGCGATGTCGCGGGGCACGAGGTTGCCGAAGGCCGGGTAGATGCGCTCCAGGTAGTAGTCGCGCTCGTCCTCGGGAATCTCGTTCGCCGGGCGGTCGTCGCCCTTGACCTTGGGGACCCAGATCCGTCCGTCGTTGCGGAGCGACTCGCTCATGAGGGTCAGCTTCGACTGGTGGTCACCGGTGCGCGGGATGCACGTGGGGTGGATCTGGGTGAAGCAGGGGTTGGCGAAGTAGGCTCCGCGGCGGTGGGCCCGCCAGATCGCGGTGGCGTTGGAGTTCATCGCGTTCGTCGACAGGTAGAAGACGTTGCCGTAGCCGCCGCTGGCCAGGACGACCGCGTCGGCGAAGTAGGTGTCGATCTTCCCGGTGACGAGGTCGCGGGCCACGATGCCGCGCGCCTTGCCGTCGACGACGATCAGGTCGAGCATCTCCGTGCGGGAGTGCAGCTCGACGTTGCCGGCCGCGATCTGCCGGGAGAGTGCCTGGTAGGCGCCGAGCAGGAGCTGCTGGCCCGTCTGGCCGCGGGCGTAGAAGGTGCGGGAGACCTGGACTCCGCCGAAGGAGCGGTTGTCGAGGAGGCCCCCGTACTCACGGGCGAAGGGGACGCCCTGGGCGACGCACTGGTCGATGATCTCCACGGAGATCTCCGCGAGGCGGTGGACGTTGGACTCGCGGGCGCGGAAGTCTCCGCCCTTGACGGTGTCGTAGAAGAGCCGGTGGACGGAGTCTCCGTCGTTGCGGTAGTTCTTGGCCGCGTTGATCCCGCCCTGGGCGGCGACGGAGTGGGCCCGCCTCGGTGAGTCCTGGAAGCAGAACTGGACGACGTGGTAGCCCTGTTCGGCCAGGGTCGCACCTGCCGAGCCGCCCGCCAGACCGGTGCCGACGACGATGACGGTGTGCTTGCGGCGGTTGGCCGGGTTCACGAGCTTCGCCTCGAAGCGGCGGGTGTCCCAGCGGTCGGCGACCGGGCCGCCGGGCGCCTTGGCGTCGATGACGGGCTCACCGGTCGTGTAGTTCGTGTAGTCGCTCATGTCAGCTCACCACTCCGGTCATCACGGCGACGGGCACGGAGACGAAACCGGCCGTCAGCACCACTGCGAGGGCATTGGAGAGGGTCTTCAGGACGCGGTCCCTGGTCGCGTTGCCCACCCCGAGGGTCTGTGCCGCACTCCAGAATCCGTGCTGGACGTGCAGGCCGAGGGCGGTCACGGCGACGATGTAGACGACGTTGCCCCACCAGGTCGAGAAGGTGTCGATCACGTTCTGGTACGGGTGGCCGTGCTGGAATCCGCCGGTGTGCACCGTGCCGGTCGTCAGGTCGAGGATGTGCCAGACGATGAAGAGCGCGAGGATGACGCCGCCGTAGCGCATGGTGCGCGTGGCATAGCTCGCCCGCGCCTTCTTGTGCACGTACGCGGTCGGGCGGGCCCGGAGGTCGCGGCGGCTCAGCTGGTACGCGGAGACGGCGTGCATCACGACGGCCGCGACGAGCACGACCCGGATGATCCAGAGCGCCCACTCGTAGTGCAGGAAGGGCTCGCCGATGGTCCTGAGCCAGTGCGCGTAGTGGTTGAACTCGTCGGATCCGAAGAAGATCTTCAGGTTGCCCAGCATGTGGACGACCAGATAGCCGAGCATGATCAGGCCACTCACAGCCATGATCGTCTTCTTGCCGACGGTCGAGTCCCAGAGCGTACGCGTCATGGACGGCCGTCGGTCCGCCCGCGTTGCCAATGCCATGGGCACGACGCTAGATCCGAAGGGCACCATCAGTCCAAGTCATGAGAACAGTCATATCCATAGGCATTACCTATGGAGTCGTCTAGGGTCGTCCTCATGCACTTCCAGCAGCTCGCCTATTTCGTCGCGGTGGCCGAGGCCAGGCACTTCACCCGGGCCGCCGAGGACGTGCACGTGTCGCAGCCCTCGCTCTCGCAGCAGATCAAGGCCCTGGAGAACGAGCTGGGCGCGGAACTCTTCAGCCGGGCCAGGGGGAACATCGCGCTCACCGACGCCGGCGAGGCCCTGCTGCCACTGGCCCGCAGGATCCTCGCGGACGCGGACACCGCGCGGCACGAGGTGCAGGAACTCGTGCAGCTGCGCCGGGGCCGGATCAGGCTCGGCGCCACCCCCAGCGTCTGCACGGGCCTGCTGCCGGACGTGCTCCGCGCCTTCCACGCCGAGCACCCCGGAATCCAGTTGCTGATCGAGGAGGGGGGCTCCCACGACCTGGTGCGGCAACTCGCACGCGGCGCCCTGGACCTCGCCCTGCTCGTCCTGCCGCTTCCCGCCGGTTCACCGGCACTGACCACGGTGGAGCTGCTGCACGAGGACCTCGTGGTGGTGTCGTCGGCCTCCCGCCCGGCACCGGGGCGCAAGGGCTCGGTGACGGTCGCCGACCTCGAGAACGAACCGCTGGTGATGTTCCGGCACGGCTACGACCTCCGCGAGCTGACGGTCGCCGCCTGCCGCGCGGAGGGTTTCGAGCCCACGTTCACGGTCGAGGGCGGCGAGATGGACGCGGTCCTGGGCTTCGTCCGGGCAGGCCTCGGCATTGCGGTGGTGCCCCGCATGGTCGCCGTCCGGGCAGGCCACGACCTGCGTACGACACCGCTGGCCACCCCGTCGCTGCGGCGCACGATCGCCCTCGCGCACCGCAGCGACGTCGAGCCGCCGCGTGCGGCCCGCGAGCTGCAGCGGATGCTGCTGGGGTCGGAGCCGCCCGTCGCGCCCGCGGCCGCCGGCGGGCCGGACCCGGCCGGCGGCTGAGGGAGGGACCCGTCAGACCGCGTCGGCCAGCAGGAGCGCGTGGATCGCGTCCGGGGCGCCCGGACGCGCGTAGTACCACCCCTGGGCGGTGTCGCAGCCCAGCTGTCGCAGCTGGTCCGCCTGGGCCCGGGTCTCGACCCCCTCGACCGTGACGGCGAGGTCCAGGCTGTGCGCGAGCGAGACGATGCCCTCGACGATCTTCAGGTCGACCGGGTCTGCGGGGTGGTGCTGCATGCCCTGGGTGAAGGAACGGTCCAGCTTCAGCACGCTCACCGGCAGACGGCGCAGGTTCGCCAGGTTCGAGTAGCCGGTGCCGAAGTCGTCCAGGGCGATGTCGACGCCCATCTCGGCCAGTTGGCGCAGCGGCTTGAGCAGATCGTCGTCGGCGCCGATCAGCGCGGACTCGGTGACCTCCAGGCAGAGGGCCCCCGGCTCCAGGCCCGATCGCTCCAGGACGTCCACGGTCTCGGCGACCAGCCGGGGGTGGTGCAGCTGTGTCGGTGAGAGGTTGACGTTGATCCGCAGGGGGCCGCCGTCGGTGTGACGTTCCTGCCAGAAGTTCGCCTGACGTACGGACTCCTCCAGGACCCAGCGGCCGAGGGGCACGATCAGCCCGGTGTGCTCGGCGAGCGGGATGAACCGGTCCGGGCCGAGCACCCCGTGCTGGGGGTGGCACCAGCGGACCAGTGCCTCCGCGCCGTGCACGCTTCCGTCACCGAGGTGCACCAGCGGCTGGTACTCGATGAAGAACTCGCCGCGGTCGAGCGCCGCCGGCAGAGCCGTGGTGAGCCCGTGCCGGGTGATGGCCCGGGCGTCCGACTCGGCGTCGGCGAGCGCGAAGCGGTTCCCGCCCGCCGCCTTGGCCCGGTACATCGTGATGTCGGCGCTCCGCAGCACCTCGGCCGCGCTGCGTTCGCCCGACGGGCCCTCGACCACGCCGATGGATCCCCGTACGGTCAGTTCCCTGCCGTCGAGGCGGACCGGTGTGGCGAGGGCCGAGAGGATGCGGCCCGCGAGCTCGTGGACCTCGTCCTGGGTGCGCGGCCCGGTGGTGAGGGCGACGAACTCGTCGCCGCCGAGCCGGGCCACCATCTCCCCGGGGGCGGTCGCGCAGCTCTGCAGCCGGTCGGCGACCTCGACCAGGAGCCGGTCACCGGCGGCGTGGCCCAGACTGTCGTTGATCGCCTTGAAGCCGTCCAGGTCGAGGTAGCAGAGCCCGAAGCGCATGCCTTCCCTCGGCGCCAGCGCCTTCTCCAGACGCTCGAAGAACAGCGTCCGGTTGGGGAGCCCGGTGAGCGCGTCGTGCGTGGCCTCGTAGCGCAGGCGGAGGTTGAGCAGCCGCCGCTCGGTCGTGTCCTCCATCAGGGCGAGCTGGTACTCGGGCCGGCCCTCGGCGTCCCGCAGCAGGGACACGGTGAGGTTGGTCCACAGCACCGTGCCGTCGTTGCGGTAGTAGGGCTTCTCGACGCTGTAGTGCTCGCGCTCGCCGCGTACGAGTTCGTCGTAGTACTTCCAGACGTGCGGCGAGTCCTCGGGGTGGACCCACTCGTTCACCTTGTGGCTGCGGACGTGGTTCTCCAGGCCGCCGAACATCTTGGTGAGGGTGTCGTTGATCTCCAGGATGTTGCCGTCGAGGTCGGCGATGCCGATCCCTATGGCGGCGTCCTTGAAGACCGCGCGGAAGCGCGCCTCGGTGGCGTGCAGGGCCTGTTCGGCCTGCGAGCGGGCGGTGAGGGCCGAGCGGGCGATCGCCTCCTGCTCGGCGAGCGTGCGCTCGCGCAGTGCCTGGCTGAAGCCGCCGGCGAGGGCGTGCTGGATGCGGGCGCAGCGGGCCCGGCTGTCCTCCGTCGACAGCTCGACGGGACCGTTGCCGCCGCAGTAGAGCACGAGGTAGGAGTCGACGACGCCGAGCGTGGAACTCAGCGCGTCGGGGTCCGTGCAGTGCGCGGCGACCAGCGACGCCCCCACACCGTGTGCCGGCGTGGCGTCGAAGGCGCGTGCGTGCAGGGCCCGGTCGAGCTCCCGGGCCAGCGGCAGCAGGTGCTCCTCGAACTCCGGCCGGGTCAGGGAGGTCGCCGTGGAGGGGAAGATCGCCCTGCTCCAGATGGTGGCGAATCTTCTGAGGCGGCCTTCGGGGCCGTCGGGTTCCGCGTCCGGCGCGCCGGACGACTGGGCGGGAATGCTCACGCCTTGCGTCCAACCCCGGCGAAGCCCGAGAAGGCGAAGGGGTCCTCCTGGGCGCGGGACCCGGGGGACTCGGGGCGCCAGTCGGGCATGGAGACCAGGCCGGGCTCGACCATCTCGTACCCGTCGAAGAAGCGGCTGCCCTCGGCGCGGGTCCGCATGACCAGGGGGCTGCGGATGGTGCGGTAGACGCCGACCGTCCCGCCGGCCTCCTCCTGGGAGAGCGGGATGCCCTCGTACGAGGCGTGTGTCAGGACGAGCAGGCTGCCGGGGACCAGTGCCGCGCTCAGCTCCGCGACCGCGCCGTAGGGGTCGTCGGCGTCCTCGATGAAGTGGAGGACCGCGACCAGCAGCAGAGCCACCGGCTTGTCGAGATCGAGGAGGGCGTTGATCTCCGGGTTCTCCAGGATCTCCTTCGGCGAGCGGAGATCGGCCGCGACGACGACCGCCCGGTCGTTGCCCTCCAGGACCGCCTGGCTGTGTGCGACCGCGACCGGGTCGTGGTCGACGTAGACGATCCGTGATTCCGGGTCGCTGGCCTGGGCGACCTCGTGCACATTGCCGAAGGTCGGGATACCGGAGCCTATGTCGAGGAACTGATTGACACCCGAAGCGGTGGCGTACTGCACCGCCCGGCGCATGAACGCGCGATTCGCCTGCATGACCTTGGGCAGACCCGGCATGAACTCCATGGCCTTGCGGGCCGCTTCCCTGTCCACCTCGAAATTGTGCGAACCGCCCAGATAGAAGTCGTACATGCGAGACACGCTCGGCACCGAGATGTCAATGCCCTGCGGTGCCCAGGCGGGACGCTCCATCGATGTCTCCAACAAGTCGCCACGGCGATCCGGCCATGTTCATGGTCAGTGTTGACCAGAGGCTACTGATCGACCGCCAGGAGAGCGAGTGGAAACGGAAATTAGAGATCCGTTATTGGTCACACACCGCAGGCATGTGGGGCAGGTCCGTCGCCGTGTGTACGCATGCGGCGACGGACCGGTACCGCAGGGTCTCCCGACGGCTACTTCGGGGCTCCCACGAGCTTCGCCTCGGGCGAGACGGCGTACCATGTGCCCCCGACACCTTGGCCGTTGGTGTCCCCGGGCTTCGCGTCGCCGGAGAAGGTGTACACCGGCCAGCAGTCGATCGACTGCTGCTTGATCCCGTCGGGCCGGTTGAAGGTGACGAATCCCTTCGTCGTGACTCCGTCGACGTCGTTCTTCGACACGGGAGCGACAACCGGCCATTTCTTGAGGCACTCACCCGTGCAGGCCGACTTCATCGGCCACGCCGAGTCCTTCTTGAAGCGGTAAACCGTCATACCGCGCTTGTCCACCACGATGTCTCCGAGTTTCGGGTCCTTCCGGACCGAAAGTCCCGCGAGGTCGGCCGGCTCGGCGGCATCCGCTCCGTCGGCGTTCGCCACCGCCTTCTTTCCGTCGGGAGCCGAGACGAACCACGTGCCGCCGACGCCCTGGCCGTTGGTCTCACCGGGGCCGGTGTCCTTGGCGTAGCGGTACATCGGCCAGCCGCCGACCGTGAGCTGCTTGGTGCCGTCGGCACGCGTCACCTCTCCGATGAGGTCGGCATCGGTCCCCGCGGCGGCCGTGGCGTTGCCCGCCGACACCACCGGCCACGTCTTCGCGCAGTCCCCCTCGCAGTTCGACTTGGGCGGTTCGGCCGTGTCCTTGTCGAACCGGTAGAGCGTGAAGCCCTCGCTGTCGGTCAGCACCTCGCCGAGCTTCTTGCTGTCCCACACCGCGAGTTGGCCTGCCTCCTTGGGCGCGCTGTCCGCCCCCACGTCGGATCCGTAGCCGCCGTCCGAGCCGTAACCGCTGTCGGCCGGCGCCTGGGCGGCCGCGTTGCCCACCGGCTGGCCGTTGGGTGACGCGGGTCCCTGCTCCTGACCGCACGCCGTCGTCAGCGCCAGGAGGGCCGCCGCGGTCACCGCGAGAGAGGCGTTCCGCCAGGTATTCATGTCGACTCCCGTTGTCCTTCTGCCGTCCGGGACGCGAGTCCGCGCCTTTCGTGGCCCTAGGTACGGGCGGCCGGGGTCCAGATGTTCAATTCATCGCCGAGAAACTTCTGCCGGGTCCAAACACGAATCCCCGGATGTCCCCACCATCAGGGGAATCACCTCGGTCGGCCGCGTGTCCGGCGGCTGCGGGGAACATGCTCCCCGGCGTGTACGGATCACGCATATGGCGGCTGACAGCGACCACCCTGCTCGTGCTGCTCGCCGTCCCGCCGCCCGCCTTCGGTGACGACTGCGCGGTGGCCTCCATCGGGCAGGGGGAGGACGGATCGTCCATCGCCGTCTCGGGTGAGGGGCGGTGCACGGCGGTCATCGGCGAGCCCGAACCGGAACCCGAACCGCCGCCTCCCCCACCGCCCCCGCCTCCACCTCCACCACCGCCTCCGCCCCCGCCTCCACCTCCACCACCGCCTCCGCCCCCGCCTCCACCACCTCCGCCTCCCCCGCCCCCTCCGCCTCCTCCACCAGCACCGCCCGCGCCCGAACCTCCCCCTCCGCCCGCACCACCACCGCCGCCCCCGCCGAAGCCGGAGCCCGCACCGCCGCCGCCACCCAGCGCACGCCCCGCCCCACCCGCACCGGTGGCGCTGCCGGCCTACCGCAAGCCACCCCGCAAGACACCGCGGTCCGGACCGTCACTGGTGTCTCTCACCCTTCTGATCACCGCGCCGGCCGTGTTCGCCGTGGCCGTGCTGCGCCCCCGCTCCTCCCGCTGACCCAGGAAGGGATCCCATGTCGGAATGGCTTGTTCTGACCATTGCCATGGCGTCGGCGTGCGCCGTCGTCCTGACCATCGCAGTCCTCAGCAATCGCCGGCTCGCGGAGGACGACGACCCCTCCGAGACACCCGACGTCATCGAGTACATGACGATGATGATCGGCGTCGTCTACGCGATCGTGCTCGGCCTCGCCATCGCCGGCGTCTGGGAGGGCCGCAGCGCCGCCCAGGAATCCGTACGCCTCGAGGCACAGGCCCTGCACGAGGTCAGCGCCCGCTCCGCCGTCTACCCGGTGGAGGTCCGCGACCGCATCCGCAGCGACGTCGACGCCTATGTCGCGCATGTCGTGGGTGACGAATGGAGGTACATGACGGACCACGGGGCGCTCACCGAGGAAGGCACCAGGCTCCTCGACCGGGTGCGCGCCGACGTCACCGAGTACAAACCCCGCAACGACCACGAGGGGCAGGCCTACCAGCCACTGGTGGACCAGGTCGCCGCCGTCGACGACGCCCGGGGATCACGGGGGCAGAACGCGGGCGCGACCATGCCGGGGGTCGTCTGGTTCGGCCTGATCACGGGAGCTCTGGTCACGGTCGGGCTGATCTTCACGCTGCAGATCCGCAGAACGTTCCGCGAACTCCTCCTGGCCGGCCTCTTCAGCGTCCTCATTGCCTTCCTGCTCTTCCTGATCTGGGACTTCGACGCCCCCTTCGGCCGGGGCATCTCCGCGACGACGGCCCCGTTCGTCGACCTGTTCCCGCACGCCACGGGCGGATAGCCACGCACCGGACCCCACCGCTCCCCCGGCCCGGTCCGCCGGCCGGGGGACATGGCTGCCCCATTCGCCTGACCCCGATCGCGGGTGATATGCGGCGCTTCTACCGTTTCGGGAATCGAGGTGCATTTCTCATACCTCGCGGAAACCCGTTCCGCGGCTGCCCCTCGGGACCCGGAGGATTTCACCATGCGCGCGATACGTGTCGCACCCGTCGCCCTGCTGGGCGCCGCCGCCTTCCTGTCGATGACACCTGCCGCGTCGGCCCATTCGCTCACCGGCGGCACATCCACCTCGTTCACTCCGACCATCACCCCGTCGACGGTCGCGCCGGGAGGCTCGGTCACCCTCGGTGCCATGGGCTGCACCAGCGACGCGACCGCGTTCTCGGGTGTGTTCGACACGACGACCATCCCGCGGGGCAGGTCGGCGACCGCCATGGTCGACCGGGAGGCCAGGAGAGGTGCCGTCTACGAGGTGACCTTCCGCTGCGGGACGACCACCCGGTCGGCGAATCTGACGATTTCGGGCTCGACCACCCCCACGACCACGCCCACCACCAGCTCCACCGCGTCTCCCGCCGGAGTCCTGGGCGGCCTCGGTGGCAGCGTCGACACCATGGACCCCACGGAGATCGCCGCCGGGTCGGCCCTGGTGGCGGCGGCAGCGGCCGGCGCGGTCTACGTCCTGCGCAGGCGGCGCACCGGCCGTCAGCACTGACGGCACGGCGCCTCGTTCGAACGAACACACGACAGTCGCCCCGGGTCCTGGTCCAGGACTCGGGGCGACGGGCGTATCGGGCCGGGCAGGAGGTTCGACGCGTCAGATCGCCGCATTGCTCATCCGGCGGCGTACGACGAAGACGGCACCACCCAGGGCTGCCGCGGCGACGAGTCCGCCGCCCACCTGCATCTCGACCGAGCTGGGACCCATGGAGCCGCCGAGGCCGCCCTGCGCGCCCCGGGACGGGAGCACGGTGAAGCGGGCCGTGGCGACCGAGTCGTTCTGGTCACCGCGGTTACCGAACTCGTTGCCCCGGTCGCCACGGTCGCTGCCGTTGCCGTTGCCGTTGCCGTTGCCACGGTCGTTTCCGCGGTCGTTGCCGTTGCCGCCGTCACCCCCGTTGCCGCCGTTCCCGCCGTTCCCACCGTTCCCGCCGTTGCCGCCGAAGTTGTTGTCGCTGTTGTTGCACCGAACCGACAGGCTGTACTGCCCCGGTGTCGCGTCGTTGCGAATGCGCGCCGTGGCGTAACCGACGCGGCCCGGGGAGAGGTTCACCGTCGGAAAGGCGTTCGACCACACCCTGCCGCCGGACCGGCCGCAGCCCTCCGCGCTCACCTGCATCGTGGCGCCCTGGTGGACCGAGGACGGGTTGACGGTGACGTTGGTCGGGAAGTTGTTCGGGTTGCTGCCAGGGCCGCCGCCGGCGGCGGCCAGCGGGGCGGCCAGCCCGACCGCCGCGAAGGCGGTCGCGGTCACCGCGAGAGCGCGTGAAGCACGCATCGTTGAACCTCCAGCGGGAAGCGTGCCCCGGAGTCCTGATTCTCCGGGATCTGTCGAAGAGAACGCATCCCATGACGAACCCTCACCACATAGCGCAAGGCGCGCACTTCGGCACTGCTCCACCTCGGGTACCGACACGCCGCGCACCCCTGCCTGGATCTGACGGACGCGCAGGTCACGGACCGTCAGAACTTTTATCCGCTCATTACTCCGATGAGAAGACGACGCAGCCGGCCCCACCCGTTCGCGCCTCTCCGATAGCCGCCCCGGATGCCCCCGCCTAGCGTGGCGATGTCGCGACGAAGGGAGAACCATGGGCCGGGACCAGTGGGGCGGCGAGCGGATCAGGTACACACCGTGGGGCGCGATCGCCCTGGTGATGCTCACCGGGCTCGCACTGATGCGCAACGGCGCGGAGACCTCACCCGGACCGCCGCAGCCCGCCGCCGCGGCCTCGGTGGCCGGCCCGCGGGACACGCCGCCGTCCGCCCCGGCCGGAGGCGAGCCGGTGCAGCCCCTGGCCTACGCACCGGCCCAGCGCGTACAGATCCCCTCGATCCAGGTCGACGCCCCCATCGTGGACGTCAATCTGGACCCCGCCGGCTGGATCGAGGCACCGCCCGCCCAGGACCCCAACCTCGCCGGCTGGTACCAGAACGGCATCGCGCCCGGCCAGCGCGGAACCTCCGTCCTCGTCGGCCACGTGGACAACCTGGCGGGGCCCGCCGTCTTCTACGGGCTCGGATCACTCAGCAAGGGCCAGCACATCGAGGTGTCCCGCTACGACGACCGCACCGCGGTGTTCGAGATCTACGGCGTCGAGGTGTTCGCCAAGAACGACTTCCCGGGCCCCCGGGTGTACGGCGACACCGGCTACGCCGAGCTGCGCGTCATCACGTGCGGCGGGGGCTACACCAAGGCCGACGGCTACGACGGCAACGTGGTGGTCTTCGCCCGGCTCGTCGAGACGCGCTGAGGGTTCCGGCTCCCGGCCCCGTCGACGGCCGCTGGCCCGCCGGGGCCCCGCGTCCGTCCCGTACCCCGCGAGCCCCGGGGAACGGGGCGGACACTCGCGTCTCCGGCCTGGGACCCGGGAGGCCGGCGCAGACGCGGTACACCTCCGGCACCGGACCTCCCCCGCGTTCAGACGCGCCGCGGAACCGTCGGCCGGTAGCCCTTCTCGATGAGCGCGGGCAGGTACCGCCGCAGGGCCGCCACGCTCTGGGAGCGGTTGCCGCCCGCGTCGTGCGAGAGGATCACGACACCGGGCGCCGCACCCTTCTTGACCCGGCGCACGATGGTGTCGGTACCGGGCTCGGTCCAGTCCAGGGTGTCGACCGTCCACGCCATCGGCTCCATGCCCATCGAGGCGCCGATCTCGAAGGAGTTGCGGTTCCAGGCGCCGTACGGGGCCCGGTACCAGAGCGGTGCCGCGCCGAGTGTCCTCTCGATCACCTCGCTCGTGCTGCCCAGCTCCTTGCGGATGCCGGCCCTGGGGAGCTTCGTGATCAGCGGGTGCGACCAGGAGTGGTTGCCGACCACGTGGCCGTCGTCGGCCATCTCGCGGAGCAGATCACGGTTGTCGGCCGCCATCTCCCCGCACACGAAGAACATGGCGCGGACGTCGTAGCGGCGCAGGACCGCAAGGATGTCCGGGGTGTACCGCGGGTCGGGGCCGTCGTCGAAGCTGAGGACCATGGCGTCGTGCCCCAGTTCGGGCAGTTCCTCGAACGGCCGGGTGCGGACGGGCGGCGGAGCGGGCTGGAAACGGGCCGGGGTGCTCGCGGTCATGGGCCGCAGACGGTACGCCCCCGGCGCCGCCGGGGCGCTCGCCTGGGGTCCCGCCGCAGGGGCCGGCGCCGGCTCGCCGCCCGGACGCACCGGGGTGCCCGCCGGATCCGCCGCGATCATGTGCACGGCCGCGGTGGCGCCCAGCGCGAGGGCGAGGCGCAGCAGGGTGCGGCGGTCGGCTGGAATCTGATCATGCTTCATGAACAACTGCTCGCACGGAGTTACGCCCGTGCCACGCGCCGACACCGGGGATGTCACGTTTTGCACCCGATGGATGCAGTGCACACGCGGTGGCCCGGGCGGGCGTGCCCCTCGGCTGGAGGCGGCGGCGGCGCGCGTGGGGGCAGCGGCTAACCTCGTGGCCGTGGAAGAGCAGCAGGAAGACCGCTTCGAACGCGGCACGGACGGCCCCAAGGTGATCGTCGCGGGCCTCGACGGTTCCGAGTCCTCGATGCGCGCGGCGGCGTACGCGGCGGGTCTGGCACGCCGGCAGAACGCGCTGCTCGCCCTGGTCTACGTGCAGCCGGTGATGGCGGCCGGCGCCGCCCTGGGCGCACCGGTCGCCGACGCCACCGGGGAGGTCGCGGAAGGGCTGGTGCACGAGATCAGAAGCGCGACCGAGCGGCTCAAGGACATATGGAACGTCCGCTGGGAGTTCCACACCTTCCGGGGTGATCCGTACAACGGCCTCGTGACGGCGGCCGACGAGCTGAAGGCGGACGCCGTGGTGGTGGGTGCGTCGGAGTCCGCCGGGCACCGCTTCGTCGGTTCCGTCGCCGTGCGCCTGGTGAAGGCGGGGCTCTGGCCGGTCACCGTGGTGCCGTAGCGGCTCCTGCGACGGGCGGGGCCCGCTTCGGCCGCCCGGTCAGCGTCCCTCGACGAGTCCGTCCTGGGCGGCGCCGCGGCTGAGCACCACACGGCTGATGCGGTCGTGGATCCGGTTCAGGTCACCGCGCCCCGGGCCCGCCTCGGCCGTCGCCGGGGAGAGGCGGACGGCCCGGCCGGCCGCCGGGTCGAACCACTGCGGCAGGAATTCGGCCTTCCTCACGGTCCAGCGCTTCCCGGGTCCGGCCGGCGGGGCGAAGGTGAAGCGGCCCATGGCCCCCTCCCCGGCGCGCGGGTCCGGTACCCCGTCGTGACCCACCGCGGCGCCGGCGATCTGGTTGCCGCTGCCGTAGGCGATCCAGGTGCCGTTGACCTTCTCGTACGCCTGCGGGACGTGGGTGGTGCCGAGGATCAGGTCGATGTCGGGGCGGTCGCCGGTGGCGGAGGACGTCAGCCGGCGGCCGAGGGTGCGCTGGGCGTCGTCGGGTGCGTCCTGACCCTCGGTGCCCCAGTGGAGGGAGACGACCACCACGTCCGCGCCGGCCTCGCGGGCCTTCCTCGCGTCCGCGACGATGCGCGGGCCGTCGATCGGAGCGACCTCCCACGGCCGCCCCGTCGGCTTCCCGGCACCCGGGGCACCGTTCGTGTAGGCGAGGTGGGCGACTCGCGCCGCGTCCTTGCCCTTGCCCGCCCTGAGCAGTGCGGGACGGGACGCCTCCGCTGCCGAACGGGCCGTTCCGGCATGGGCGATGCCTGCCCCGTCAAGGGCGTCGAGTGTCCGCCGGATGCCCCGGGCGCCGTCGTCCAGGCTGTGGTCGGACGCGGTGGAGCAGGAGTCGAAACCGGTGGCGCGCAGTGCCGTGGCGACCTCGGGCGGCGACCTGAAGGAGGGTGCGCCGGTGTAGGGGCCGCCCTGTTGTCCGTACGCCGTCTCCATGTGGCAGATGGCCAGATCCGCCTGGGAGACGGTCGGCGCCACTCCCTTCAGCATGGGACGGAAGTCGAAGCCCGCTCCCCCGGCGTCCTGCGCCGCCCGGTCGATCAGCGGGGTGTCCGGCAGGATGCCGCCGGCGGCGACCAGCGTGAAGGCCCGCCCGCCGTCCGCTCCCGTGCCCTCGGCGACGTTCGCGCCGTGGGCGGCGGCGGGATGACGACCGGCGAAGCCGGGGGGTGACGCGGGCGGCCCGGAGCAGGCCGTCGCGGTGGCGAGCAGACCTGCGACCACGATCGCCGCACTCGGTCGGATGCGCTTCGTCATCGGCACGACTCCCGGTTCGGACGGTTTCAGCCACCCGACTACACATACAGTCATACCGCCGAGTCAAGAACAAAGGTGACCAAGTACCTGAATCGGCCGTATCGGCGCCCCGTGACCGTTCACCGCACCACTCGCCGCTCCGAGCGACCGCTCGGCGCACGCCTCTGCGCACCGCCTGTCCCCCCGCGCCCCGATGCGCTCGTATACGCCAGGCGGGAGCGAGGCGTCAGGGGCCTCTTCGGGAAGGGACGTTCACCATGATCACCGCGACGACGGACGAACGGGCCCTCGCCCGGATGCAGCGCGAACACGGGCCCGCGCTCCTCCACTTCCTGCTCGGGCTGACCTTCGGCGACCGGCAGCGGGCGGAGGACCTGCTGCAGGAGACGCTCGTACGCGCCTGGCAGCACCCCGAGGCCTTCGACGCGCCCTACGAGTCGATGCGGCCGTGGCTCTTCACCGTCGCACGGCGCCTGGCCATCGACGCGCGGCGGTCCCGCCTCGCGCGGCCGGCCGAGGTCAGCGACGTGGTCCTGGAGACCGCGCCCGCCCGGGACAACACCGCCGAGGCCGCGGCCTGTTCGCTGGACGTGCGCGAGGCGGTACGGACGCTGAGCCCGGAGCACCGCGCGGTGCTCGTGCAGATCTACTTCCGCGGGCTCAGCGTGGGCGAGACGGCGCTGGCCCTCGGGATACCGGCGGGCACGGTGAAGTCCCGTTCGTACTACGCGCTGCGCGTCCTGGCGCGGAGCCTCCCCGGCTACTCGAGCAGGTCCTCCTCGTCCGCCAGCCCCAGCAGGGACGCCGCCTCCGCGACCTCCACATAGGCGGCCGCGCACGCCGCGCACTTCTGGAGGTGCGCGGCCACCGGAGCGCTCTCGCCGGCGGCCAGGGCATCGAGCACATAGGCGCCCAGCGACTGCCGTACGTGCGGGTCGTCGCCGCGGTCGGCGGTCATCACACCTCGAATCTCCCGACGGATCCTGCCCTTCTGCCCACGCGGGGCACGCGCCCCCGGTTCAATGCTGCGTGAGGCCGGTGCCGAGTTGACGAAAGAGGCGAGACGGGATGCGTCCCGATTACTGCGACGAAACCGGCGGGGGCGGGCTGCCGGTCCCGATGGCGTGGATGTACTCGGAGTACATCGCGGACGAACTGCTCGTGACCGGTGACCTCATGGAGCCGACCACCCTGGAGTTCCGTGCGGGGCGCGACGCGCTCGCGCTCACGATCTTCCTCTCCGACGGGGCGGCGGCCGAGGAACTGCCCGCCGTACGGGTGGACGAGCTGCGGCTGCTCACCGCGTACGGCGTGACCTGGCGCCGATGGGTCTGCGCCAGGCTGGAGGCCCTGGAGCGCCCCACCCCCGCCGACGGGCGGACCGACCCCGACCTCGTGATGGCGCGGGCGGCCTGGCGGTGGCTGGAGGAGACCGAACTGCTGGCCGCGGACCTCGACGCCATCGGCCCGCAGCCGTGGGAGGCGCTGGGTACCGAGGACGGCGAGGCGCAGGTATGGACGCCGGCCTGGCAGCTCGGGCTGCCCCTCGGCCACCTGGCCGTCCACCTGTACTGAGACGCCGGACGCACAGGTGCGCGGCCGTCGGCTGATCACGAACCGTGCACGCCGGCACGGTACTTGGGGAGCCGCAGCGTGATCCGCATCCCCGCGCCGACGCCCGTCTCGATGACGAGCCCGTAGTCGTCGCCGTACACCTGGCGCAGCCGCTCGTCGACGTTGAGCAGGCCGACGCCGCTGGAGGTTCCGCCCTCGCCCCGCAGGATCTGCCGCAGTCGCGCGGGGTCCATCCCCGCCCCGTCGTCCTCGATGACCACCTCGGCCTCCGCACCGGCGTCCAGCGCACTGATCGTGATGCGGATCGGGGCGTCCCCGGGCCGGATAGCGCCGAGCGCGCGCGGGTGCGTGACGGCCCCCTCCAGCCCGTGCTTGACCGCGTTCTCCACCAGAGGCTGGAGGCACAGGAACGGCAGGGCGACGGGCAGCACTTCGGGGGCCACCTGGAGGGTGACGGACAGCCGCTCGCCGAATCGGGCCCGTACCAGGGCGAGATACTGGTCGATCGAGTGCAGCTCGTCGGCCAGCGTGGTGAACTCGCCGTGCCGGCGGAACGAGTAGCGCGTGAAGTCGGCGAACTCCAGCAGGAGTTCGCGCGCCTGCTCCGGGTCGGTGCGGACGAACGAGGCTATCGCCGCCAGGGAGTTGAAGATGAAGTGCGGCGAGATCTGCGCCCGCAGCGCCTTGATCTCCGCCTCGATGAGCTGCGTGCGCGACCGGTCGAGTTCGGCGAGTTCGAGCTGTACGCAGACCCAGCGGGCCACCTCCCCCGCGGCCCTGGCGAGGACCGCCGACTCCCGGGGCGCGTAGGCGACGAGGGTGCCGAGGACACGGTGGTCGACCGTCAGGGGCACGGCCACGGCCCAGCGCAACGGGCAGTCGACGTCACCGCAGTCGGTGTGGAAGGCGGTGTCGCGGCCGCTGGAGAGCAGGCCCTCGACGTGGTGCATCACGTCCTTGCCGTGGTGCTCGCCCTCCCCGTCCCACACGAGCACCCGGTCCCGGTCGGTCAGGCAGAGCGCGTCCGTGCCCAGCAGCGAGCGCAGCCCTCGCGCCGAGCGGCGCGCGCTCTCCTCCGTGAGCCCGGCGCGGAGCGGGGGCGCGGCGAGGGAGGCGGTGTGCAGCGTCTCGAAGGTGGCGTGTTCCACGGGCGTGCCCACGTCGCTGGTGCGTACGGGGCGGGCGGTGCGGCCCAGCAGGAAGCCCGTGCCGAACAGCAGCAGCGCCACCACCGCGATGACGGCGATCCCGGCCCCGGTCACCGGCCGCGCCCCGAGGTCAGCGCCTCCGGCAGGTGGAAGCGGGTCATGGCGGCGTTGGTGCCGGGTGGTATGCGCCCCGGGGTGGCGAGGGAGACCAGGACCATCGCGAGGAAGCCGACCGGTACGGACCAGACGGCCGGCCAGGCCAGCAGGGCGTGCGGCCAGCCCGGTGGACGCACCGCGCCGCTGACGGTGATGGCCACGGAGAGCAGCGCCGAGCCGCCCCCGAGCAGCAGTCCGGCGATGGCGCCGGGCGGGGTGAGACGGCGCCACCAGATGCCGAGGACGAGCAACGGGCAGAAGGAGGAGGCGGAGACCGCGAAGGCCATGCCCACAGCGTCGGCGACGGGCACCCGGCTGACCAGCAGCGAACCCGCCAGCGGCACCGCGATGGCCAGGACGGTGGCCAGCCGGAAGTGCCGTACACCCCGGGAGGGCAGGACGTCCTGGGTGATCACTCCGGCGACGGCCATGGTGAGCCCGGAGGCCGTGGACAGGAACGCCGCGAACGCCCCGCCCGCCAGGAGGGCGCCGAGCAGATCACCACCGAGGCCGCCGATCACGCGGGCGGGCAGCAGCAGGACCGCGGCGTCGGCGTCGCCCCCGTGCATGAGCTCGGGCGCGTACAGCCGCCCCAGGGCTCCGTAGACGGGCGGCAGCAGGTAGAACAGGCCGACCAGGGCGAGGACGGCGACGGTGGTGCGGCGGGCGTCGCGGCCGTTGGGGCTGGTGTAGAAGCGGACGACGACGTGGGGCAGCCCCATCGTGCCGAGGAAGGTCGCCACGATCAGCCCGTACGTCGCGTAGAGCGGATGGTCGGCCCGGAAGACGGTGATCTGTTCGTCGAAGGTCACACGGGGGCGGCCGTCGCCCTGCCAGGCGAGTACGAGGAAGATGGCGGGCACCAGGAGCGCGGTGAGTTTCAGCCAGTACTGGAAGACCTGGACGAAGGTGACCGACCGCATCCCCCCGGCCGCGACGGCGACCACGACGACGGAGGCGACGAGTACGTCGCCGAGCCAGCCCGGCGCGCCCGTAAGGGTCTTCAGGGTGAGGCCGGCGCCCTGGAGCTGCGGCACCAGGTACACCCAGCCCGCGCCCACGACGAACACGCTCACCAGTCGGCGGACCTGCCGCGATTCGAGCCGCCCCTCCGCGAAGTCGGGCAGGGTGTACGCCCCCGAGCGGCGCAGCGGCGCCGCGACGAAGACCAGCAGGACCAGATAGCCGGCGGTGTACCCGACCGGGTACCAGAGCATGTCGGGGCCGTGCACGAGGACGAGGCCCGCGATGCCGAGGAAGGACGCGGCGGAGAGGTACTCACCGCTGATCGCCGCGGCGTTGAGACGCGGCCGCACGGTGCGCGAGGCGACGTAGAAGTCGGACGTGGTGCGGGAGATCCGCAGCCCGAAGCCGCCCACGAGGACGGTGGCCAGGACGACGAGGGCGACGGCGGCCACCGCCGCCGGATGCCCGGGTGCGCTCACGGTGCGGGGCGGCCTTCCACGAGCCGTGCGAAGTCGCGCTCGTTGCGCTCCGCCCTGCGGACGTACCACCAGGCGGCCAGGGTGAGGGGTGGGTAGGTGGAGAATCCGAGCACCGCCCAGACGACGGTGTTGCTGTGCAGCGCCTCGAAGACGAGCGGCAGGGTGCCGGCGACGAGCGCGAGCACGGCGAAGGCGGTCAGTCCGGCGCGGAGCTGACTGCGCATCAGCGAGCGGACGTACGCACCACCGAGCGCCGTCTGCTCGTCGATCTCCGACTGCGCGCGGTAACGGGGCAGCGGACGCACCCGCCGGGGCTCGCCCGTGACCACCTCGCGCCGGGGCGTGCTCTCTGCGGACATGGGGCCGGAGTGTAGGCGGCGCGGGGGCCGGCTGCCACCAGGAGGGTCGGAGCGCTCTTGCGGCGGCCTGCGCGGGAAGGTCCGGTGGTACGGCCTGGTCGTACGGAGGGAAGAGCGTCTCCGGGTATTCGACGCGTGCTCGGCAAGGGGATGAAGCAGCGGAGCCACCCGCTCGCCGTTCGCAGCTTGCCGGCCTCGAGGACCGGCCTGCCGGCGAGAGGACGCCGACGGCTTCGCTGACCGGCGGGAGAGGATCGCCGGGGCCCTGGACGCATCGGCATTCGCGCTGTTCTCGGATGACGACCGGGACAGAGCCGGGGCGGAGGCAGCGGCGGCGCGGGAGCAGGCCGCAGAAGTTCGACGCCGAGGTTCGACGCCGAGGTTCGAGCCGAGGTGAGAGCGGGGCCGGCGAGCGCTGAGAGGACGGGCAGCGGGAATCCGAATCGGACGGCTGGGCGCCGCGCCTCGCGCCGCCTACGCCTGCCGCCGGTCCCACTGCTCCTTCCTGATCTCGTACCGCACACCCCCGTGCTCGGAACCCTCGACCGTCTTCATGTCGTCCGGGGTGGGGATGCACTCCGCGAGCGTCATCCCGAGCTTCTCCATGACGTTGCGCGAAGGGCGGTTCACCGTCATCGTCTCGGCCCAGACCATGCGGATCCCGAGCTCGGTGAACCCCTTCGCGAGCAGCGCCTGCGAGACCTCCGTCGCATAGCCCCTGCCCCAGACCGCCTGACGCAGGCGGTAGCCGAGTTCGGCCTCCTCGCGTGGGCCGCCGCGGAGCGGACGCAGGCAGAACCAGCCGGCGAACGCGGCGCCGTCCTTCTCGTGCGCGGCGAACAGGCCGAGATCGTGACCCCAGCGCTCGTAGCCGGCGAGGATGCTGGGGATGACGAGGTCGCGGACCTCCTCCGGGGGAGTCGGAGCGCCGCCGGTCAGGTAGCGCATCACCGCCGGGTCGCTGTCCAGCTCGATCAGCAGGTCCGCGTCGGCGGCGGCCAAGGGGCGCAGGGTCAGCCGCTCGGACTCGAGGTAGGTGGTCACGTGAGGATCATGGCCGCGGTGAGGCCGGCGGTCCAGGCGTTTTCGGACCCGTCCGTCACCGGGTGGAGTGCCGGAGGAACACCGTGGCAGCGCCGCTTTCACGTCATGGCCGAGGCCCGTGTCCATCCCCCGTCGTACGGATGCGGGTGCCGCGATCCCACGGGCACTTCCGTGTGATCACGAGCGCGATCACGTGCGGGCTGGACCCTTCGAGGCGGTCCGGGAGGTGCGGGACCGGGCCGGGTCAGCGCCCGGTCTGCCGCATCAGGAGGTCGCGCAGGGCGCGGGTATGGCGGCGGCTGACGGCTAGTTCGGCCGATCCGATGCGGACGCTCATGCTGCCCGCGTCCAGCCGCAGTTCGTCGATGCGGTTGAGTGCCACGAGGTGGCGGCGGTGGATGCGGACGAAGCCGCGGGAGCGCCAGCGTTCCTCCAGGGTGGTGAGCGGTATACGGACGAGATGGCTGCCGGTGGCGGTGTGCAGCCGCGCGTAGTCGCCCTGCGCCTCGGCGTACGCGATGTCGTCGACGGGCACGAAGCGGATGACTCCGCCGAGTTCCACGGCGACCTGGTCGGTCGCCGTGTCGTGGACGGGCGCCGAGCGTTCGCCGACCTGTTCGGCGACGCGGCGCACGGCTTCGGCGAGGCGCTCGCGGCGGACCGGTTTGAGGACGTAGTCGACCGCCTTGAGGTCGAAGGCGTGCACGGCGAAACCCTCGTGCGCGGTGACGAAGACGATGAGCGGGGGTGCGGCGAACCCGGCCAGGAGCTGGGCCACGTCGAGTCCGGTCAGGCCCGCCATGTGGATGTCGAGAAACACGACGTCGATGGCCGAGGGATCGTCCGGCGCCGCGTCGACGGCGCCGCCGATGCGGCGCAGCGCCTCGGTCGCACCGGTGGCCCCCTCGGCGCGGCGGATGCGGGGATCGGCGCGCAGGAGGTAAAGGAGCTCTTCCAGGGCGGGTTCTTCGTCATCGACGGCGAGTACGCGCAGCATGAGGCCGGAGTTTAGGGCTTTCGGTTCGCCGAGCGCCCGGCTCGTGCCCTGGTGCCCGATCCCGTTGCGCACGGGGACGACTCGCACGGTCCGGGCGGGGCGGCTTGAGTGATTCCCGGGTCCGTCGCGTACCTGAGTGCATGCGCGCCTTCGAACCTCACCGCGACGCCGGAGCCTACGCACTCGGGGTGCTCGGGGCTGCCGACGCCTTTCGCTTCGAGGAGCACCTGACGCGGTGTTCCGTGTGTGTGATCCAGGTACGGGAGTTCGACGAGGTGGTGGACCGGCTGGTGGCCTGCTCGTATCGGTTGCCGGCGGGAACAGTGCCTCCGAAGGCCGGGACGCACAGGCCTTGGTGGCGGGGGCGCGCACGCCGGCGCGGCTGACCGCGCGGAGCGGGGGAACCGCGGGACAGGCCGCGGGAACCGGGGAGTCCGCAGGACCGCAGGACCGCAGGACTACTTGAGCAGGCGGGACAGTCTCCGGTCGGCCAGGGGTTTGCCTCCGGTCTGACAGGTGGGGCAGTACTGCAGCGAGGAGTCGCTGAACGACACCTCCAGCACGGTGTCACCGCAGACCGGGCAGGGCAGGCCGGTGCGGCCGTGGACGCGCATGCTGCTCTTCTTCTCGGCCTTGAGCCGGCCTGCCGCGACACCACGGGAGCGTTCGACGGCCTCCTGGAGCGTGGTGCGCATCGCCTGGTAGAGGTGGGTGACGTCGTCGTCGCCGAGGGACGTGGTGAGTTTGAAGGGCGACATCTTCGCGACGTGCAGGATCTCGTCGCTGTAGGCGTTGCCGATGCCCGCGATCAGCGACTGGTCGCGCAGCGCTCCCTTGATCTGCCGGCGTTCCCCGCCGAGCAGCGTCGCGAACGCGTCCCGGTCGAAGGAGTCCGCGAGCGGGTCGGGGCCGAGTCGTGCGACTCCGGGGACGTCGGCCGGGTCGCGTACCAGGTGGACGGCCAGGCGCTTGGTGGTGCCCATCTCCGTCAGGTCGAACCCGTCGCCACCGGCGAGCTGGACGCGCATCGCGAGCGGCCCTTTGCCGGGCCGTGGCGGTGTGGCGGGGAAGCTGTCCTTCCACTGCAGCCAGCCGGCGCGTGCGAGGTGGATGAGCAGGTGGAGCGGGCCGGCCGCGATGTCGAGGAACTTGCCGTGCCGGGCCACGGACGTGACGGTGGATCCCTCCAGATCGGCCGGCGGGGGGTCGTACGTCTTCAGGACGCTGATCGCGAGCGGGAGGACGCGGGCGATCTCCTTGCCGACCAGGTGGTCGTCGAGGAAGTCCCGCAGGGCTTCGACTTCGGGCAGTTCGGGCATGCCCCCAGCCTGCCGCAGCGGGCGGACGGACGCCCGCCGGGCCGTCCGCCGTCCGTTGTCCCGGGAGACGTCCCGGTCGCCGTGCCGGGTCCGTCGGCGCGTCCGGGCGCACGTCCGGCACCGCGGCCGGCGATCACGCGGGAGCGGGCACCGCGGGCAGCAGCGCGTGCAGCTCGCGGAGTTCCTCGTGCACGGCGTCGGCCAGCCGGTCGAGGTCGGGGAGCGCCTTGCCGTCGGCCACGAGTCCGACCTGTACCCGGCCGCCGTAGGTGGAGAGGGCGACGGCGAGCGACTGGCCACGGGCCAGCGGCGCCATGGGGTAGACGGCGCGCAGCGGGCAGCCTCCGAGGGAGAGGGCCGACCGCGGCAGCGGCACGCTGGTGACGAGGAGATCGAAGAGCATCCGGGCCGCGTTTCCGGCCAGCGGCGCACCGAACCGGTGGGCGAGCGCGGGCAGCTGATCGGCCAGTACGGCGACCGCGCCGGCCCCGCGAAGGGGTCCGGCCGCCTTGTTGCGGTCCATCGCCGTGCGCACGAGCCGCAGACGCTCGCGAGGGTCGGGCTCCCCGACGGGTAGTCCCAGAAGGTAGGCGGAGAGCCTGTTGCCGGTCGCGGCGGCCCCCGGCCGGCGCCGCGACACGGGCACGAGGGCGCGGGGGTCCACGCCCGGGAGTGCCTCGCCCCGTTCGAGCATCCAGCGGCGGAGTGCGCCGGCGACCAGGGCGAGCAGGACGTCGTTGGCCGTGCCGCCCTCGGTGCGGCGGATGCGCTGCACCGTGTCGGCGTCGAGCTCGGCCGTGGCCAGGCGGCGCGTCCCACTCGAGCGCGCGGTCAGGGCCGTGGACCCGCGGAGGTCGAGCCGGCTGGCACGGACGACGGAGGCCCCGACGCCCAGCGCCCGGCGTACGTCGCCGAGCCGGTCCAGCGCCATCCCCGCGGCCTCCTGCGGACCGGGCAGCCACGAGCGGGGCGGCACCGGGTGCCGGCGCCGTGCCGCGCCCCGGCCGGCCGCGGCGGACGCGATCTGGTCGAAGATGCCGGCGCCGATGGCGACGGCGCGCATGCCGTCGGCGAGGGCGTGGTGCAGCTTGACGAGCACGGCGAACGGGCCGTCGCCCACGCTGTCCAGCAGGTACATCTGCCAGGGGGGCAGGCCGCGTTCCAGCGGTTGCTCCATGAGTTCGCCCGCGAGCCGCGTCGCCTGCGGCATGAAGTCGTCCCCGCTGAGCACGATCCGCTTGACGTGACGGTGCACGTCGAAGTCCTTGTCGGTGAACCACGCGGCGCCGCCGACGGGCAGCAGGACGTCACGCACCCGCATGCGCAGCCGGGGGATGGCGGCGGCGCGGGCACCGAGCAGTTCGAGGAGTTCCCGCGGTTGCGCGCCGGGGACCGGGTCGAACACGGCCAGAGCCCCGAGATGCATCGGATGGGCGTCGGTTTCGAGGTGCCAGAAAGCCAGATCAAGAGGTGCCAGGAGCTCGGTACTCAACGGGGCCTCGCGTCGTCGACAACGGAACGTCGGGATCGAAGTCAATCCCTACAGGTCGGTTACGGTCAAGCAAGAGCATGTTACGTACTGTTACAGTCTTTCTGCGTCCGGACGGCGGCGCTACCGGTGCCCCTCGATGAGGAACTCGCACCACACGCACTTGCCGTTCCCCCGGGACTCCACTCCCCAGACATCGGCCAGTCGGTCGACGAGCATGAGGCCACGGCCGGAGACACCGGACTCCCCCGCCTCCCTGCGGCGCGGCAGCGCGCTGGAGCGGTCCTCGACGTCGACCCTGAGCCGCCGTTCGGGTCCGGTCAGCACCCGGATGGTGACGATCGCGCCGCCGTCGGTGTGCATCAGCGCGTTGGTGATCAGCTCGTCGGCGGCGAGTTCGACCTCGTCGGCGCGCTCCTTGGCACCCCAGGCGCGCACGGCGGCACGGATCATGTGGCGGCACGAGCTGAGGGCCTCCGGGTCGTTCTGCGCGACGTGCTGCTGGAGCCGGCCGCCCGGGTGCGGGGCGTGGGCGGCGTTGCGGCGCAGGAGCAGCACCGCCATGTCGTCCTCGCCGCCCCGCTCGTCGACGACCTCGCAGAGCCGGTCGGCCAGCCTCTGCAGGTCCTCGGGGCCGTCGGCCACGGTCGAGGCGAGGAGCCGCATGCCGTCGTCGAGATCGGTTCCCGGGAGTTCCACCATGCCGTCGGTGTAGAGGATCATCGTCTGGCCCGGGTCCAGGTCGACGGTGCTGACCGGATATTCGAGCCGCCCGAATTCCGCGGAGAGCCCCAGCGGCAGTCCGCCGTCCACGGGCAGCTTGCGGCAGCTGCCGTCCACGTCCCTGAGCGCGGGGTCGACGTGACCGGCCCGGACCAGCTGGACCACCCCCGTGGTCAGGTCGGCCTCGGCGTAGGTGCAGGTGGCGAAGCGGTCGGTGTCGAGTTCGTGGAGGAAGACGGAGGCCCGCGCCATCACCGTGGCCGGACTGTGCCCCTCGGCGGCGTAGGCGCGCAGCACGATCCTGAGCTGGCCCATGACGGCCGCCGCGTGGGTGTCGTGCCCCTGCACGTCGCCGATGACGGCACCGACCCGGCCGCCGGGGAGGGCGATGATGTCGTACCAGTCCCCGCCGATGTCGCGGCCCAGCCGGGCGGACCGGTAGCGGACGGCGACCTGCGCCCCCGGTACCTCCGGGATGCGGCGCGGGAGCATCGCCTGCTGGAGGCCCTCGGCGAGGTCGTGCTCCTGCTCGTAGAGCATGGCCCGCTGGAGACTCTGGGCGATCGAGCTGCCGAGGGCGACGAGCAGATTCCGCTCGTCGGCGGTGAATCCGGCCTTGTCGCCGTAGAGGAGCCCGAGTGCCCCGATCGGGCGCGCCTGCGCGATCAGCGGCATGTACGCGGCGGCGGTGATCCCGAGGTGGCTGATGTGCGGCCAGAGGATCGGGTACGAGGTGGCGAAGTCGTCGGCGCTCTCGATGAAGCGGGGGGTGAGGGTGCGGATCACTTCGCTCATCGGGTACGCCTCGTCCACCCGGGTGTAGCGGGTGCCCTGCACGAACGCCCCTTCGGGGCCGTCGGCCACGAGGTGGATCCGGCCGTTCTCCAGCAGGCCCATGACGAGGCTGGTGGCCCCGAGGTTGGCGAGACCCCTGGAACTCTTCAGCACCTCGGTGACGTCCTGGACCGTTCGCGCGTGGGCCAGGGCGGCCGTGGTGCCCTCGACGAGGCTGGTGCGCCGCCGGCGTTCCTCGTCGACGGTCCGGCGGGCCGTGGACTCGGCCAGCTCCTGGGTGGCGTCGCGGATGATGCCGATGATCCGGCAGGGGCGCCCGGTGGCGTCCCGTCGGATGAACCCCTGGGTGTGGGTCCAGCACAGGGTTCCGTCGCGCCGCTTGCGGCGGAAGTACGCGCCGTAGTTGTTCCGGCCGCTCTTGAGCGCCTGGGAGACCATGCCGTCGAGCCGGATCGCCTCGTCCGCCGGCACGCGCTGTCCGAGCGTCGCCGGATCGTCGTCGTACTCGTCGGCCGTCAGGTCGAACACGTCGAGGGCGGGCTCGTCCATGTGCATGAGGCCGCTGTCCAGGTCCCAGTCGAAGCTGCCCATTCGGTTCAGGGCGAGGCTGAGATCCGGGTGGGCGGGCCAGTCGTCCGGGAGTGACAGGGCACCCGCCCGATCATCCATATGCGCCACTCTGCCACTGTTTGCCCGATTCCTCGACCGATTCCGCCGGCGACCGGCACTTGAACGTGTTCAGAACAAGCCCTATGCTCGCCGACAAGAGAACTGAACACGTTCAATTCAGTTCGCCGACGCGAGGCGGGGTGGGCGCGTGTCCGTACTGGTCGGTCTCGTCGTGATACTGGGCATGCTGGTGATCGTGCCCCTCGGCCTTCGGCTCACCGAAGACCCCCGGCTGGACCGCGTGCGGCGCCTGTGGCCCCTCTTCGCCGTCCCCGGGGCCCTGTCCCTGTGGCTTCCGCGCGGCGGCGCCGCCGGCACCCTCGCCCTCTGCTACGCACTGGGCACGCTGGTCCTCGCGGCTCACGCCCCGCTGCGCCTGGTCCGGACACGCCGCGCAGGACCTGCGGAGGTGGCGCTGCTCACGGCGCTCGTCACCCCGTCGGTCGCCGCGCTCGCCCTCGTGGCCGAGCGTTCGGGCCACGCGCTGTTCGGGTTCGGGCTCGGCATCCTCGCGCTGACGGTGCCGCACTTCCACTTCGCCGGGTTCGCGGCCGCCCTCGTCGCCGGACTCGTCTGCTGCGCCGAGGACGGGCCGGCGGGCCGCTTCGCCGCCCTGAGCGTCCCGTCCGGCACACTGCTCGTCCTGCTCGGCTACTTCACCGGCGAAGGGACCGAGCTGGCCGGGGCGGTCGTCCTCACCGCCGGCATGTGGACCGTCGCCCTGCTCACCTGGCGCACCGCCCGCGCCCCCGGCCGCGACCGCACCACCGGCGTCCTGCTCGCCGTGTCGGCGGCGGTGCTCGTGGCCACCATGGTCCTCGCGCTGAGCTGGGCGCTCGGCGAGGCCACCGGACTCCCCCACCCCACCCTGACCTGGATGGCCGCCACGCACGGACTCGGCAACGCACTGGGCTTCGCGCTCTGTGCGCTGCTCGCCCGGCGCCGGCTCCAGACCCTCACCCGGCCGGAAGGCGGACCCGCATGAGCACCCTCACCTACCCCGAGGTCGGAGCCACCCGGCTCAGCCCCCTCCCGGACGGGTACCACCACCTGCACCACAGGGCTCCCGTCGGCAGGGGCCGGGCGGAGTTCGAGGCCGCGGGTGCCGCTGTCACCGAGTGGCGGATGCACCGGGCGGCGGGGGCAGGCGTGAACGCCTCCGCGGCCCGGGCGGCGGCCGGAGTCCTCGTCGAGGTCTCGGCGGGGATCGGGCGGTTCCGCGTCACCGCCCCCTGCGAGGTCGTCTGGGCGGCGTACGAGGACCACCGCACCGGGTTCGCCTACGGCACCCGCGCCCGGCACCCCGAACGCGGCGAGGAGAGCTTCGTCGTGGAGCTCTCGGACGACGGCACCGTCTGGTTCACCGTGACGGCCTTCTCGCGGCCCGCCCTCTGGTACGCCCGGCTCGCGGGTCCGCTCGTGCCGCTCGCCCAGCGGTGGTACGCGCGACGGCTCGGAAACGTGCTCCGGCGCTCCGTGTCGTTGGCCTGACGGAAGGGCGCGCGCCGGATACTGAGGGCGATGGAGTGGTTCACCGCCGAGGGCTACTGGCTGAGCAGGCTGGTCTTCCAGCGCTCCCTGGCCGCCGTGTATCTGGTCGCGTTCGTCGCAGCCGCGCGTCAGTTCCGGGCGCTGATCGGCGCCCGGGGCATGCTGCCCGCGCCCGATCTCCTGCGCAGCACCTCCTGGCGCGCGGCTCCGGGGCTGTTCCGCCTGCACTACTCCGACCGCTTCTTCGCCCTGGTCGCGTGGACGGGCGCCGCGGTCTCGCTCGCCCTGCTCGCCGGGGCGGACGCGCATCTGCCCCTGGGGGCCGCGATGGCCCTGTGGGCGGTGCCCTGGGTGCTGTACCTGTCGATCGTGCAGGTCGGCCAGATCTGGTACGGCTTCGGGTGGGAATCGCTCCTGCTGGAGACCGGCTTCCTCGCCGTCTTCCTCGGCAACGCGGACACGGCGGCCCCCGTGCTGGTCCTCTGGCTCCTGCGCTGGCTGCTGTTCCGGGTCGAGTTCGGGGCGGGGCTCATCAAGATCCGGGGGGACGAATGCTGGCGACGGCTGACCTGCCTGGACTTCCATCACGAGACACAGCCCATGCCCGGCCCCCTGAGCTGGTTCTTCCACCGGCTGCCGAGACCGGTCCACCGGGTGGAGGTGGCGGCCAACCACGTGACCCAACTCGTGTTTCCCTTCCTGCTGTTCACCCCCCAGCCGGTGGCGAGCGGCGCAGCGGGGCTGATGGTGGTCACCCAGCTGTGGCTGGTTCTGTCAGGGAACTTCGCGTGGCTGAACTGGCTGACGATCGTGCTCGCCCTCGCCGCGGTCGACTGGTCGCCGATCGCCGGTCCCCCGCCCGCCCAGGCCGCGCCACCGCTCTGGTACGAGGTGGTGGTGTGCGGGGTCACGGCACTGGTCGTGCTGCTCAGCCACCGGCCGGCACGCAACCTGGTCTCCCGCCGTCAGGCGATGAACCGGTCCTTCGACCCGCTGCACCTGGTCAACACCTACGGGGCCTTCGGAAGCATCAGCCGGATGCGCCTGGAGGTGGTGGTCGAGGGGACCCGCGATCCGGTGGTGCACGAGGGAACGCGCTGGCTCGCCTACGGCTTCCGCGGAAAACCCGGCGACCCGCGCAGGCTTCCTCGCCAGTTCGCCCCTTACCACCTGCGGCTGGACTGGATGATGTGGTTCGCGGCGCTCTCGCCGGCCTACGCGCGCCCCTGGTTCGAGCCGTTCGTCGAGCGGCTGCTGCGGGGCGACCGCGACACACTGCGGCTCCTGGGCCACAATCCGTTCCCCGAGGGGCCGCCCGCGCACATCCGGGCCAGGGTCTTCCACTACCGCTTCACGGACCTGCGGGAACTGCGCACCACCGGCCGCTGGTGGGAGCGGACCTACGTACGCGACTTCATGCGGCCGATGGCCCGGCCGGTTCCGCTCCGGCCGGACGACGGGACGCGCTGAACACGGCCGGGGCCCGACAGGGCTCCGGCCCCCGTCCCGGAGGACGGGGGCCGGAGCCGAGCGCCGTACGGGGCGACCGCAGGGTTCAGTCGATGCCGGGCAGGATGTGCGGCTCGGCGAGGTCGTCCTCGTATCCGGCCAGCCTGATCGGGGCGGACCGGGCCCAGACCTCGATGTTGCGGAGCTTCTCGGGCCGGCCGTTCCGCTCCCGGGCCTTGTCGGCCGGGCGCGTCTCGCTCTTGGTCATCTCAGGTGTCACCGCGGACTCCTTCGTGTCGCGTATCCCCGGGGCGGTGGCGACGCTGCGGCTGTGAGAACCGTGTCGACCGCCCTCTGGGGGCAGGGGCAGAAACAGTTCGGTCGCGGTGGCGCCGGTACGGGGCGGGACGTCGGCCTGCATAAAGACCTGTCCCGGGACGGCCGAGGAAGATTTGTGGGTTCCTTGGTGGCGTCCGTTCACCTCAGACTAACCAAATGAGCGCCATCCCGCTCGACAGAACGTGTGGCCTGGGTCACTTTCAGCCAACAGGAACGGCGACGACCCCGCAATCGCGGGGTCGTCGCCGTGTGACCTGTCCACCCGCGTGACCTGCGGTGCAGAGGACACCGAGGGTGCGGGAGAGGCCGGAAGAACGGGAGGAACCCAAGGGCCGGGGCGGGCCGGAGGGGACCTGCGGTCACCAGCCGGCGGGCGCGTAGTCCTTGAGGAAGCAGCCGTACAGGTCCTCGCCCTCTTCACCGCGGACGATCGGGTCGTAGACCCGCGCCGCGCCGTCGACGAGGTCGAGGGGCGCGTGGAAACCCTCCTCGGCGAGGCGCATCTTGTCGGGGTGCGGGCGCTCGTCCGTGATCCAGCCGGTGTCCACGGCCGTCATCAGGATGCCGTCCTTCTCGAACATCTCCTGGGCGCTGGTGCGGGTCAGCATGTTCAGCGCCGCCTTGGCCATGTTCGTGTGCGGGTGGCCCGCGCCCTTGTAACCGCGGCCGAACACGCCCTCCATCGCGGAGACGTTGACCACGTAGGCGCGCTTCGACGCCGTCCTGGCCATCGCCGGACGCAGCCGGCTGATCAGGATGAAGGGCGCGGTCGAATTGCAGAGCTGGACCTCGAGGAGCTCGATCGGCTCGACCTCGTCGACGGTCTGGATCCAGCTGTTGGTGTCGTGCAGGTCCGGGACGAGACCGCCCGCGTCGATCGCGGTGCCGGCGGCGATACGCGCCGGGGAGGCGGACCCGGTGACCAGCGCGAGATCCGTGATGTCCTGCGCGCTGAGCCCCTGGCTCTCCCGGCGCGCGGCGGGCAGGGCGGCCACGCGGTCGACCGTGCCGCTGCCGAACGTCCCGATGACCTCGGCGGCGGGGAGCTCACCCGCGGGCAGCGGCGCGGACTCGGCACCGAGCAGTTCGCTGTACGCCTGCGGGGAGCGGCGTACGGTCTGCGCGGCGTTGTTGATCAGGATGTCCAGCGGGCCCTCCGCGGCGACCGAGTCGGCGAGGGCGACGACCTGGGCCGGGTCGCGCAGGTCTATGCCGACGATCTTCAGGCGGTGGATCCAGTCGTCGCTGTCGGGCATCGCCTTGAAGCGGCGGATCGCGTCGTTGGGGAAGCGCGTCGTGATGGTGGTGTGCGCACCGTCGCGCAGCAGCCGCAGGGCGATGTACATGCCGATCTTCGCCCGGCCACCGGTGAGCAGGGCGCGGCGTCCCGTGAGGTCCGTGCGGGCGTCGCGCCGGTCCCGGTTCTCCTTGGCGCACGACTGGCAGAGCTGGTGGTAGAAGGCGTCCACCTCGACGTAGCGCGTCTTGCAGATGTAGCAGGACCGCGGGCGCTGGAGGATGCCCGCGATCTCGGCGGTGGCCGAGGAGGAGGGAAGGACCCCCTGCGTCTCGTCGTCGATGCGTTCGGCGGAACCGGTCGCCGTGGCCTCGGTGACCGCCTTGTCGTGCGCGGTCTTCGCGGCCCGCCGCTCCTGGCGGCGGCGCTGCTTCACGGTGCGGTAGATGCCGGCGGTGGCCCGGCGCACGGCGACGGCGTCGGGGTGGTCCACCTCGATGGTGTTCAGCTCGTCCAGCACGCTCAGGCAGACGGCCAGCCGCTCCGGGTCGACACCGGGACCGAACTCGTCGGTACCGGGAGCGAGCTCCGGGCTGTCCTCTGTCACCGTCATCGCCGTTCCTCTGTCACTCGTCACTCGTCACTCGCGCCGCCGCAGGGCTTCGGCGGGGCTTCGGTGGGGAGGGGGTCCGGCGGGAAGCCGGCGGGGGCCGGCGCGCCACGGGCCGAATGCCCCGGTCAAGTCTGCCATGAGTCGGACCTTGTTCCGTTCGGCCGTCATCCCTTGCCCTCACTGACGGACAGCGGGGTCGCGATGTCCTCCAGCGACTTCTGCTCGGCGGCGACCGCGAAGAAGGAGGCGACCAGTCCCGCCGCGACCATGAGCGCCGCCCCGATGCAGAACGCGAGGACCGTGTCGCCCACCACACCGCTGCCGGTCAGGTCGGCGAAGACCAGCGGGCCCGTGATGCCTCCGGCGGCCGTGCCCACCGCGTAGAAGAAGGCGATGGCCATCGCCCGGGTCTCCATGGGGAAGATCTCACTGACGGTCAGGTAGGCGGAACTGGCTCCCGCGGACGCGACGAACAGGACCAGACACCAGCAGCCGGTCATGGTGACGGCGGTGAGCGCCCCGGCCCCGAACAGTCCCGCCGTCCCGAACAGCAGGAGGCCGGACAGGATGTACGTCCCCGCGATCATCGGCCTGCGCCCGACGGTGTCGAAGAAGCGGCCGAGGAGGAGCGGCCCCAGGAAGTTGCAGAACGCGATGACGGCGAAGTAGTAGCCGGTGGTTCCGCTCGACACGTCGAAGAACGTCACCAGGATCGATCCGAACCCGAAGGTGATGGCGTTGTAGAGGAAGGCCTGGCCGACGAAGAGGGCGAGCCCGAGGACCGCCCGCTTCGGATAGGAACGGAAGACCGTCCGGGCGATGAGACCGAAGCCGATGCTCTCGCGCTGCCGGACGGTGATGGCGGGCTCTGCCTGCGGCAGGCGCGTACCGGTCTCGTCCTCGACCTCGTGCTCCACCGAGTCGACGAGCTTCTCCGCCTCCTCGTCGCGCCCGTGGATGAACATCCAGCGCGGGCTCTCGGGCACATGGCGGCGTACCAGCAGGATGACGAGGCCGAGGACGACGCCGAGGGCGAAGGTGAGCCGCCAGCCGACGTCCTTGGGGAAGATGTCGGTGTTCAGCGCCACCACGGAGAGAAGGGAGCCGGCCACCGCCCCGAGCCAGAAACTTCCGTTGATGATGAGGTCGACCCGGCCCCGGTACCTGCTCGGGATCAGTTCGTCGATGGCCGAGTTGATGGCCGCGTATTCTCCGCCGATGCCGAAGCCGGTGAGGAAGCGGAAGAGGAAGAACCACCAGGCCGAGAAGGAGACCGCGGTGAGTGCGGTGGCCGCCAGATAGACGGCGAGGGTGATGAGGAACAGCTTCTTGCGGCCGTAGCGGTCGGTGAGCCAGCCGAAGACCAGCGCTCCGCTGCAGGCCCCCGCCACGTAGAGCGCGGCGGCGATGCCGGTCACCTGGGCGCCGCTGATGGGCAGTCCGCTGCCCTCCTCGGAGAGCCTGCTGGCGATGTTCCCGACGACCGTGACCTCCAGTCCGTCGAGGATCCAGACGGTGCCGAGCCCGATGACGATCATCCAGTGCCAACGGGACCAGGGCAGCCGGTCCAGCCGGGCCGGGATCCTCGTCGTGACCGTCCTCTGTCCTGCCGCGCCGACGTCGCTCACGGCCCCTCCTTCTGCTCTCCGGAAACACCACTCGTGCCCGGAATGAGGCGCTCCTCACACGTCACCGCGAATCAGGCGGCATAAATCAGCGCCAAAGGTGCCGAATCCCTCCATCTGATGGCGGCACCGGCGCCAGGCGGCCCCGAGAAATGGGAACGGGGAGAAAAACTTCGGGATCGGCAGGCATGAGATCCGGGAAGCCGGGCATGCGCGGATCACCACATCGGGTTCCAGGGAGGGCGACACCATGACGGCAGTGCGAACCACCGAAGCGATCGGCATGGCGGCGACGCAGTGCGACGAGGCGGGCAAGGGTTCCGGCACGGCCGCTCTCCCGTGGATCGAGGACGCCGGCAAGGTGGCCCCGCAGGACGCGCGGGCCATGTCGAAGCTGTTCTTCGACCGGCTCCAGTCCCTGGAGGAGGGGACCCACGAGTACCAGTACGCGCGCAACACCCTCATCGAGATGAATCTCTCACTGGTGCGCTTCGCCGCCTCGCGGTTCCGCAACCGGGGCGGGGACGACACCGAGGACATCATCCAGGTCGGCACCATCGGCCTGATCAAGGCCATCGACCGGTTCGACCTGTCGCGCGAGGTGGAGTTCGCCACGTTCGCGGTGCCGTACATCGTGGGCGAGATCAAGCGTTTCTTCCGGGACACCACCTGGTCGGTGCACGTGCCGCGGCGGCTCCAGGAGCTGCGCGTCGAGCTGGCCAAGGCCAAGGAACTGCTGTCGGGCAAGCTCGACCGCGACCCGACGGTCGCCGAACTCGCCGCGCACCTGGACCTCTCCGAGGAAGAGATCATCGAGGGCCTGGTCGCCGCCAACGGCTACTCGGCCGGATCGCTGGACACCCCGAGCGCCGACAGCGAGTCGGGCAGCGACCAGCGCGCGTACGCCGACCTCCTCGGCGAGGACGACCCGGCCATGGAGAGCGTCGAGAACCTGCACACGCTGGCCCCCCTGCTGCAGCAGTTGGACGACCGTGAGCGCAGGATCGTCCAGATGCGGTTCGGCCTGGAGATGACGCAGGCCCAGATCGGCGCTGAGCTGGGCGTCTCCCAGATGCACGTGTCCCGGCTCCTCAGCCGGATCGTGACGCGCCTGCGGGCCGGCATGAGCGTCGAAGCCTGATCCGGGGCGTACGAATCCGAATGACTGAGGCCCGGCCTGACGCCGGGCCTCAGTCACATATGCTTCCTGCCGAAACGGCCGTGGGTGTCCCGAGCCGTCCGTCGGAGGGGGTGGAGTGTGAGCGAGCCGTTGGACACCTCTGCGCGTGTGGCCGATCCGAGACGTGTCCCGGAGCAGCAGAGGGCGCTCGCCCCTGCCGACGTGTCCGTCTGGGACATCGACGCGACCCTGCTCCTGGTCGAGGACGACGCGGGTGACGCGCTCCTCGTGGAGGAGATGCTCAGCGACAGCGAACTGGACGCCCCGCTCACGTGGTGCAAGACGCTGGCCGAGGCCCGGCGGTTCCTGGTGTCCTGCCGCACTCCGGTCTGCGTCCTGCTGGATCTCCACCTGCCGGACGTGAACGGCCCCGACGCCGTACGCCGGCTCGTCGAGTCGGCGCCCGACGCGGCGATCGTCGTGCTGACGGGCATGGCCGAGTCCGGGACCGGGCTGTCCGCGGTGGCGCACGGCGCCCAGGACTACCTCGTGAAGGGCCGGATCGACCCCGAGGCCCTCGGCCGCGCCGTCCGGTACGCCCTCCAGCGCAAGCACGCCGAGCGGTCGGCCGCCGCCTTGCGGACGAGCAGGCTGATCGAGCAGGAGAACGCACGGCTCGAACGCGCCCTGCTGCCCATTCCGCTGCTGCTCGACGACAGTTTCCGGGTCTCGGCCCGCTACGAGGCCGGACGCGCCCACGGACTGCTCAGCGGCGACTTCTACGACGTGGTGCAGACCGCCGACGGCGCGGTGCACGCGGTGATCGGCGACGTGTCGGGCCACGGTGCCGCGGAGGCCGCCCTCGGGGTCTGTCTCCGCGTGGCGTGGCGCACGGCCGTCCTGACCGGGGTCAACCAGCTGGAGAAGATCGGCCTCCTGGAGGAGATACTCGTCGCCGAGCGGTCCGACCCCCATGTGTTCGCCACGGTGACCACGCTGGTGTTCCCGCCGAGCAGGGACCGCGTGTACGTCGCGCGCGCCGGGCACCCGGGACTGCTGCTGCGGCGCGGCACGGACGTCGGGTGGGTTGAGCCCGACATGGGCATGGCCCTCGGACTGCTTCCCGGCGCGGGCCGCTGGACGATCACCGAGCTGGACCTGTCCCCCGACAGTGAGCTGGTCCTGTTCACCGACGGCCTGTTCGAGGGGCGTACGGGGCCCAAGTCACGACTGGGCGAGGAAGGACTTCTGGCGATGGCGGCGAAGAACGGGGCGCTGGAACCGAGCGCGTTCGTGGACTCACTGGTCGCGGAGGCCACCGCGAGCGCGGCACCGTACGGCGGACTGGCGGACGACGTCGCTGTCCTCCATCTGGGCTGGAGGGCCACTACATGACCACTGGGAAGCCATCGGGCACGCGGCCCGGACCCATGGCGCGGCTGTCGGTGCAGAACTGGGTCCATCTGATCCTCGCCGGTTTCGTCGTGGTGGTCTGCGCGTGCCTCGTCATCGGCGGGCTCGTCCTCTCCCGGATCTCCGACCGCACCACGGACCTGGTGGACCGTATCCAGCCCGCCCGCTCCGCGTCGTTCCAGCTGCAGAACTCGCTGCTCGACCAGGAGACGGGGGTCCGCGGCTACGCCCTCACCGGCGACCAGTCGTTCCTGGAGCCCTACAAGGCGGGCAGGCAGGCCGAGCGGGAGCGGCTGGAGCGGGTCCGCACCCTGATCGACCACCAGCAGCCCTACGCCGAGGACCTGGACCGGATCGCCGGGGCCGCCCGGGAGTGGCGCACGCAGCACGCGGAGCCGCTCATCGCCGCCGTGCGCGCGAGCGGACCCACCGGCGCGTCGTCCGGCCCCATCCTGCGCAGCAAGGCGGAGTTCGACGCCCTGCGCGTCCTCTACACCGCCCAGCAGGGCCATCTGGACGACGCACGGGACAAGGCCCGCGCCGAGCTCGGGGAGGCGCGCACGACGCGCGACCGGGTCCTCGTCGCACTCCTGGCCGGTTTCGTGCTGGCCGTCGTCTCCCTGAGCCTGCTGCTCCACCGCGTGGTGGGCCGGCCGCTGCACGCTCTGACCGCCGCGTCGAACCGTGTGCGGTCGGGCTCCTTCTCGAGCAGGATCGAGGTGAGCGGTCCGTCGGACGTCACGGCGGTGGCCGCGGCGGCCGAGGACATGCGCCGTCGTCTGGTGGCCGAGCTGGACGAGTCCCAGGAGCGGGAGACCCTGCTCGCCGAGCAGACCGCGGAGCTGCGCCGGTCCAACTCCGAGCTGGAGCAGTTCGCCTACGTCGCCTCACACGACCTGCAGGAACCGCTGCGGAAGGTCGCGTCCTTCTGCCAGCTGCTGGAGAAGCGCTACAGCGCCCAGCTGGACGACCGTGCCAGGCAGTACATCGACTTCGCGGTGGACGGCGCCAAGCGGATGCAGGTGCTGATCAACGACCTGCTGACGTTCTCCCGGGTGGGCAGGGTGCAGCAGACCTGGAAGCCCGTGGACCTCGGGAGCTCCCTGGACCGGGCGATGTCCAACCTGACCCTGGCCGTCGACGAGTCCGGGGCCACCGTGGTCCGCGAGGACCCGCTGCCGGAGCTGCTCGGGGACTCCACGTCCCTCACCATGGTCTGGCAGAACCTGATCGGCAACGCCATCAAGTTCCGCAGGCCCGACGTGCCGTGCCGGATCACCGTCGGCTGTGTGCGGGAGGACGACGACTGGCACCTCACGGTGGCCGACAACGGCATCGGCATCGCGCCGGAGTTCGCCGACAAGGTGTTCATCATCTTCCAGCGGCTGCACGCCAGGGACGAGTACGAAGGCACCGGGATCGGGCTGTCCCTCTGCCGTAAGATCGTCGAATTCCACGGTGGCCGGATCTGGCTGGACCCGGCACCCTCCGAGGGCACGCTTATCCACTTCACCCTGCCCGTCCTTCCGGAGGCACCCACCCACACGACGGCGGAGCTGCTGGCCCCCGCCGCACTGACCCCCCGGTCGGGAGACGCCCCGTGAACGACGCCGTGAAGCCCATCGAGGTCCTGCTCGTCGAGGACGATCCCGGGGACGAGCTGATGACCCGGGAGGCCTTCGAGGACAACAAGATCCGCAACACCCTGCACGTGGTGCGCGACGGCCAGGAGGCGCTGGACTTCCTCTACCGCCAGGGCGAGTACGCCGACGCCCCGCGCCCGGACCTGGTGCTCCTCGACCTCAACCTGCCGCGCTACGACGGCAGGCAGGTGCTCGAGCGGATCAAGACGGACCCCGAACTCGCCCTGATCCCGGTTGTGGTCCTCACCACGTCCTCGGCGGAGGAGGACATCCTGCGCAGCTACAAACTGCACGCCAACGCCTATGTCACCAAGCCGGTCGACCTGGAGCAGTTCATCGGCGCGGTGCGCCAGATCGACGACTTCTTCGTGAGCGTGGTACGGCTCCCGCCGCGTGCGTAAGATCTGGAGAGATCCCCCGGAGTGGGATCTCTCGACGCGGGTAGACGAACGGCGAGAAGAGGTCCCTGACCTCCCCTGCGGCGCCTGGCTGGAGCACATGAACGAACAGGCCATTTCACGGCCGGACGACGCCTGTCAGGGGTCACCGTCCTCCGAGGTTCTGCTCACCGCCGAGGTGTTCGACGGCGAGCCGGGTTGCATCGCACAGGCCCGCGCACTGGCCGAGCGCTTCCTGGGGCGGCTCGTGTCGGAGTGGCTCGCCGTTCTCGGTGAGCACACGCGAAGCGACCTGATGCTGGCGGTCAGCGAGCTGATCACCAACGCGGACCGCTACAGCCACGGCCCCTACCTGCTGGAGCTCGAGGGGAACGCCCGGCGCATCAGCGTCACGGTCTACGACACCAGCACGGCGCTCCCGGTCCTCTACTCCCCCGATCCCGGCCGCCTGGGCGGTCACGGCATGGAGATCGTCGTCGCGCTCTGCGACCGGCTGACCGCCGAGCGCGTGCCGGTGGGCAAGCGCATCCGCGCCGAGTTCCAGCTCAGTACCTGAGCGCTCTCGCGCCGCCCTTCCGAACGCCCCTCGCTCCAGGCCGGGGCGATTTGCCCATATTTCAGCAACTTTGCGTCACAGGTCGGCCGCACGGCGTCACCTCACGCGGGAACTTCTGAGCCCTCGGGCCAGGAGGACTACCGTCGAGAGGAGGACCCAGGAGTGATGTACGTACTACTGGAGCAGTACGCCGAATCGCCGCCTCAGGGACGACGACGCGGCGGCTCCGACGGGACATCGTGGTGTACATGAGTTCCCTCGCGCTTTCCGTGCTGTTGTCACTGGTCTCCGCGGTCGCCTACGCGGCCGGCGCGATCGTCCAGGAGCGCGTGGCCTCGGCCGGCGGCAGCCGTCCGTACGCACCGTTGCGCAACCGCGCGTGGTGGGTGGCCGTGGGACTCAACGGCGTCGGGGCGCTCCTGCACGTGGTGGCACTGGCGTACGGACCGCTCAGCCTCGTACAGCCCCTCGGCGCGCTCACGATCGTCTTCGCGCTGCCGATGGCCGCGGTCTTCGTGCACCGGAGGGCGGGCCGCACGGCATGGCGGGGTGCGGTGATGGCCACGGTCGGTCTGGCCGGACTGCTGGCACTGACGGGGAGCGCGGGGTCCCATTCGCTGGCGGGGCCGGAGCAGTTCATGCTGGCGGCGGCGACCGCGGGAGCCGTGGTGGTGGTGCTCATCGCGGCGAAGGCGCTGCACCGGCCGATGTTCCGCAGCGTGGTGCTGGCGACCGGTGCGGGGATCGCCTTCGGCATGGCGTCGGTGTTCACGAAGACCGTGGCGGTGGAGTGGACCTCGGGTTCGGTGCGTTCGGGACTGCCGACCCTGCTGGTGATCGCGGTGCTCGCCGCCGCGGGACTGCTGCTCTCGCAGGCGGCCTACCGGGGCGCGGGGCTCGCGGCCCCGCTCGCCACGGTCACGGTGGTCAACCCGGTGGTCGCCGCGGTGGTCGGCATCACCCTGTTCGGGGAGCAGTTCCGCTACGGCCTGACGGGGACCCTGCTCGCGCTGCTCTGCGGGGCGCTCGCCGCGTCCGGTCTGGTGCTGCTGACCACGGAGCGGGTGGGCCGGGAGGGGCGCGCGGCGGAGACCGCCGACACCCGGACCCGGGCGTCGGCGGAGACCGGAACGCGTGACCCGGAGCCCGCGGAGACCGGCACCCGCGCTCCGGAGCCCACGGCCGTCGAGGCGGAGGAGGCCGGTGCGCCTCCCGCGGTCAAGCTGCCGGAACCGGCGAAGCCGTCGGCTCGATCGGGCACGCATCTGCCCGACCCCTTTCCGGCACCCACCGCCCTCTCCCTGCCGTTGACCCTCCCCCTGGACCACGGCAGCGGACGCGTCGAGTTCACCGGGCGGCGGCCCGCCGCCGGTGGCCGGTCCCGCCGGGGCGACTTAGCGGACCCGGCGGGGGCCGTTCAGACGCTGACGCCGCCGGCCCTGAGGTAGGCGAGGGGGTCGACGTCGGATCCGTAGCCGGGGCCGGTACGGATCTCGAAGTGCAGGTGCGGCCCGGTGCTGTTGCCGGTGGAACCCGAGCGTGCGATCCGCTGGCCACCGCCCACCTGCTGACCGGCGCGGACGTGGAGCGAGGAGAGGTGGGCGTACTGGCTGTACCTGCCGTCGCCGTGCCGGATGACGATCTCGTAGCCGTACGCGCCCGCCCAGCCGGCCGAGACGACCGTGCCCGAGGCGACGGCCTTCACCGAGGTGCCGGTGGGAACGGGGAAGTCCACGCCCGTGTGGTAGCCGCTCGACCACGAACCCGCCTGGTGGTAGGGGGTCCCGGTCCTCGCGGTCACGGGGGCGGTCAGGCCGGAGTGCTGCCGGGCCGTCTTCTTCTCGCTGCGCGCGGCCGGCTCCGGAGCGTTCTTCCGCACGGCCTTCGGAGCAGTGCTCCCGGGCGCCGCCTTCCCGCCGGCCTTCTGCCTCGGTGCCGCCTTCTCCGCCGCGGCCTTCCGCTGAGGGGCTGCCGTGGCCGGCTTCGGAGCGGTCCTCGCCGTCCCGGCGGCGTCGAGGGACAGGCGCTGGCCCGGGAGGATCAGGTCGGGATCGGAGCCGACCACCGCGCGGTTGGCCGCGTACAGGCGCTGCCAGCCGCCCTGTACGCGCTTCTCGGCGGCTATGCCGGAGAGGGAGTCCCCCTGCGCCACCGTGTACGAGTCACGCTTGCCGGGCACGGACGTCGGCGACGCCTTGGCCGCCGCGTCCCGGGCGGCGTCCTTCGCCGTTCCGGCGGCCTTGTCGCGCGCGGTCCCGACGCGGTCGGCGCCGGGACGCGACTGAGGGTGGACGTCGGGGGCGTCGCCGCCCCGCTTCAGTCCCGCGCTGACGGAACACGTGGGCCAGGCGCCCGGGCCCTGCCCGTCGAGGACCTTCTCCGCGATGGCGATCTGCTGGTCCTTGGTGGCGAGATCGGCCCGGGGGGCGTAGGCCGTGCCGCCGTAGGCGGCCCAGGTCGACCGGGTGAACTGCAGTCCCCCGTAGTAGCCGTTGCCCGTGTTGATGTGCCAGTTGCCGGTCGCCTCGCAGGCGGCCACCTTCTCCCACACATCGGTGGAAGCGGCGCCGGCCGAAGCGGCGGTGAGCAGCGGGAGCGCGATGCCCGCTCCTCCCGCCGTCACCGTGAGCGAGGCACGGTTGATGCGGCTGGGCTGGTATCTGCGGTGCCGTCCGTTCGCGGCCATGATCAGGCTCCCCCACTGGCAGTAGGACACGTCGCAAGCGGCCAACGTATGGGCAGGCAAAGGCTGGTGACAAGCGAAACCCGGATACCCGCCCCGCATGCGCCCCGGCGCACGACCCCTCGGCCGGCCGGGATCGCGAGGTCGTGACGGACACGCCCCCGTGCCGGAGAGCGCTCTATCCGGGCGTCCGCTCGGTGCTATAAATGCGCCCATGACGGATGCTCTGCGGCCGACCGGTGCCGCGCCCACCCTGGAGGACGTCGCGAGGGCCGCCGGCGTCTCGCGCGCCACGGTCTCGCGGGTCGTCAACGGCGTGCGCAACGTCGATCCGGTCATCCAGGAGGCGGTGCGGCAGGCGGTGTCGGTCACCGGTTACGCGCCCAACCGCGCGGCCCGCTCCCTGGTCACCCGGCGTACGGACGCCGTCGCCCTGGTGGTGTCGGGCGCGGGAACCGAACCGGACGAGGACGGGGCCGTACCCGCTCCGGAGGGCTCCTTCACGGCCCAGGTGTTCGCCGACCCGTTCTTCGGCAGGGTCGTGACGGGAGTCGTCAACTACCTCCGGCCGCGGGGGATGCACCCGGTGCTGATGTTCGCCGAGACCTCGCACGCCAGGGAGGAGGTGGTGGCGTACCTGCGGCAGGGCCGTGCGGACGGTGCGCTGGTCGTGTCGACGCACGCACAGGACCCGCTGCCGGCGCTGATCGCGGACGCGGGGCTGTCCGCGGTGCTGTACGCGCGCCCCGCCCGGCCGGTGGGCATGAGCTATGTGGATCTGGCCCATCGGGACGGCGCCCGGCTCGCGACGGACCATCTGCTGGCACGCGGCTGCCGCAGGATCGCGGCCATCAGCGGGCCGCTCAACGTACTCGCGGCCCAGGAACGGCTCGCGGGGTTCCGGGAGACGATGGAGCGCCACGGCCACGCCTCCGCGCCCGCCGTCGAGGGGCAGTTCACCCAGGAGAGCGGCGAGGCCGCCATGGAGCGGCTGCTCGCCGAACACCCCGACCTGGACGGGGTGTTCGCCGGCAACGACCTCATGGCGACGGGAGCCTGCCATGTGCTGCGGGATCACGGCAGGCGGGTCCCGGAGGACGTCGCGGTGATCGGTTTCGACGACAGCAGCGCCGCCGTCGCGTGCAGGCCGCCGCTCACGACGGTCCGTCAGCCCGTCGAGGACATGGCGGCCGAGATGGCCGGGCTGCTGCTGGACCGGCTGGCGGCACCCGACCGCCCCGTCACCTCCGTCGTCTTCGAACCGGTCCTGGTGGTACGGGACTCCGCGTAGGCCGCGCCTCTCCCCCGGGGCGGCACCCGGCCTCGGCCGTCGCGCGGCTCAGCCCGTGGCCGTGCGGCCGCGGGCGCGCGTCATCGAGGCGGGTGCGCGCTCGGGCGCCTCGGCGGCGAGCGGTACGCGTGCGGGGGCGGGGCGGGTTCCGCCGCGTGCCAGGAAGTCGGACAGGGGCAGGGTCGCGGCCCCCACTGTGACCGCGTCCGGGCCGAGGTGCCCCAGGTCGATCGTCGTGCGGGCGACGGCGTGGCGGAGGGCGTACTCCTGTGCGTACCGGCGGATGTCCGGGAGGAGGTGCGGGCCGATCAGCAGGCCGGCCCAGCCGCCGAGCAGGATGCGCTCGGGCAGGAAGAGGTTGACCAGGTCGGCCAGTGCCGCGCCGAGGCATTCCGCCGTCTCGTCCAGGATGGAGACCGCGACGGGGTCCGGGACCCCGTCGGCGGTGTCCGGGTATGCGGCGGCGAGCAGGGCGGCCAGAGCCGTCTCGTCGTCCGCGTCGGGGGGCAGCGGGCCGCCCGCCTCCTGCCAGCGCTCGCGCATCGCCTCCGCACCCGCGTACGCCTCCAGGCAGCCGATGGAGCCGCAACGGCACCGCCGCCCCCGCAGTTGCACGGTGGTGTGGCCCCACTCCAGGGCCGCGTCGGAGAGGTCCTCGTCGAGGACGTTCCCCCGGTTCACGCTGGCGCCCACGCCGGAGCCGATGAGTGCGACAGCGGCGGCTCCGGCACCCCGGCCGCCGCCGAACCACATCTCCGCCTGCCCCAGCGTCTTGGCGCCGTTGTCGATGAAGAACGGCACCTCGGGCGGCACGTCCACGGCCTCACGCAGCATCCGCTCGAAGGGCACGGCACTCCAGCCGATGGTCTGGCCGTGCACGACGGCGCCGGGGCCGCCCAGCGCCTCCGGGGCGTCCCGTTCGATGATGCCGGGCACCCCGATCCCGATGCCCAGCAGCATGCGGGGGTCGGCGCCGGCGTCGCGCAGGACGTCGGACACGCCCGTACGGACATGGCTGACGATGCGCTCGACGTCGTACCCGTGCTGGGCGAGGAGGCGGTCGGTGCGGGCGAGTTCCGTGAGCGACAGGTCGAACAGCTCGACGCGCACGCGCGTCTCGCCGATGTCGATGCCCACGAACAGCCCGCTGTCCGGGGCGATGCGCAGCAGGGTGCGGGGGCGCCCGCCGTCGGAGTCGACGATGCCGGCCTCTTCGAGGAGGCCCTCGGACGCCAGCTCGGCGACCACGTTGCTGATGGATCCCGAACTCAGCCCGGTCACGGGGCCGAGCTCCTGACGGCTCAAGGGGCCGTCGACATACAACCGTTGCAATACCCTCGCCCGATTGCCCCTTCGCAGGTCACGCACGGTCCGTCTGCTGCGCTCAGCCATGGTGCTCCCTTCGTCCCGGCAACATACCCCGGCCCCAGCACTTGACGCGCACTTTCTTCACCTCTTAAATCACATCTTAAATTAAGAGCGGAAGGGCAGTTCGGCTCCCGAACCCGCCCTCCCCGGAAAGGGGCCACCTTTCATGCGTCACCTCAGAGCCGCAGCAGCCGTCACCCTCGCCCTGTCCGTCGCCGCCGGAGTCACCGGCTGCGGGGGCGGGACGTCGTCGGCGGGAGGCAGCAACGAGTCCCCGAAGACCCTGACGTACTGGGCGTCCAACCAGGGTCCGAGCATCGAGGCCGACAAGAAGATCCTCACTCCCGAACTGAAGAAGTTCGAGAAGGAGACCGGGATCAAGGTGAAGCTGGAGGTCGTCCCCTGGGCGGACCTGCTGAACCGGATCCTCGCCGCCACCACGTCGGGACAGGGCCCGGACGTGCTGAACATCGGCAACACGTGGTCGGCCTCCCTCCAGGCCACCGGGGCGCTGCTCCCCTGGGACGACAAGAACTTCGAGGCGATCGGCGGCCGTGACCGCTTCATCGACTCGGCGGTCGCCTCGGCCGGCAAGGAGGGCGAGCCCCCGGCGGCGGTGCCGCTCTACTCGCTGTCGTACGCCCTCTACTACAACAAGAAGATGTTCGCGGACGCGGGCATCACCACTCCGCCCGCCACGTGGGAGCAGCTCGTCACGGACGGCAAGAAGCTCTCCAAGGACGGCAAGTGGGCCCTCGGCGCCGAGGGCGCCAACCTCTCCAACAACATCCACCAGACCTTCGTCCTCGGGCAGCAGCACGGCGCCGACTTCTTCGACGCGCAGGGCAAGGCCGACTTCACGTCCGACGGCGCCGTCGCCGCGGTGAAGCAGTACGTCGACTTCATGGCCAAGGACAAGATCATCGCGCCGGGCAACGCCGAGTACGCCCAGAACCAGTCGCTGACCGACTTCGCCAAGGGCCGGACGGCCATGGTCCTCTGGCAGGCCGCCGCGACCACCTTCGCCGCCCAGGGCATGAAGCCGGAGGACTGGGGCGTCGCTCCGGTCCCCGTCCCGTCCGGAGCCCCCGGCGCGGGCAAGCAGACCAACTCCATGGTGGCCGGCATCAACATGGCGGTGTTCAAGAACACCAAGAACATCGACGGTGCCAAGAAGTTCGTGAAGTTCATGACCAGCGACGCCGAGCAGAAGATCCTCTGCAAGACGTACGGGTCGATCCCGCCCGTCAAGGCCGCCCAGTCCGACGCCGCCTTCTCCGCTCCGGAGCTGAAGGTCCTGCGCGACACCCTCGCCACCAGCGCGGCCCCGCTGCCGCAGGTGCCGAACGAGTCGCAGTTCGAGACCGCGGTGGGCACGGCGGTCAAGGAGCTGTTCGCGGACGCCGCGGCCGGCACCCCCGTGACGACCGAGTCGGTCAAGGCGCGCCTGGAAAAGGCGCAGCAGACGATGCAGCAGTAGTGAGGCACTCTTCATGACCGCCGTGACCACCGATCCCAAGGTCGACAAGCCGAACGGGGTGGGGAGCACGGGCACCGGGGGTGCGCGCAGGAGACTGCCGCGCATCCCCGACCGGATCCGCCAAGGCGGACTGCCCTACCTCCTGCTGCTCCCCGCCGTCCTTCTCGAACTCCTGATCCACATCATCCCGATGCTCATCGGGATCGTGATGAGCTTCCGTCAGCTCACGCAGTTCTTCATCAACAACTGGGGCGGGGCGCCCTGGAGCGGCCTCGACAACTACCGGATCGCCGTCGACTTCGACGCGCCGATCGGCGAGGCGCTGCTCCACTCGTTCCTCGTCACCTGCGTCTTCACCTTCTTCGCCGTCGGCCTGGCCTGGCTGTTCGGGATCACCGCGGCGATCATGCTGCAGGAGAGCTTCCGCGGCCGGGGTTTCCTGCGGGCCGTCTTCCTCGTCCCGTACGCCCTGCCCGTCTACGCGGCCGTGATCACCTGGGCGTTCATGTTCCAGCGCGACAACGGGCTGGTGAACCACGTCCTGCACGACCAGCTCGGGCTGACCGACCAGCCGTCCTTCTGGCTGATCGGTGACAACAGCATCTACGCGCTGATCATCGTCTCCGTCTGGAAGGGCTGGCCGTTCGCCTTCCTCATGCTCATGGCCGGCCTGCAGAACATCCCGCGCGAGCTCTACGAGGCCGCCTCGATCGACGGTGCCGGCATCTGGCAGCAGATCCGCAGGATCACGCTCCCCTCGCTCAGGCCCGTCAACCAGGTCCTGGTACTGGTCCTGTTCCTGTGGACGTTCAACGACTTCAACACCCCGTACGTCCTGTTCGGGAAGTCCGCGCCGGAGAACGCCGACCTCATCTCGATCCACATCTACCAGTCGTCATTTGTCACCTGGAACTTCGGCAGCGGCTCGGCGATGTCCGTCCTGCTGCTCCTGTTCCTCCTGGTCGTGACGGCCGTCTACCTGTTCTTCACCTCACGCGGAAGGAAGGGCGCTGATGCCTAGCCCCGCCCGGTCACGCGTCCGGTCCCCCATGGCGGCACCCCAGTCCTTCCTCTGGACCCGCCGCATCGTCCTCACCCTCCTCGCGGGCTTCGTCCTGCTGCCGGTCTACGTCATGGTCAGCAGCTCGCTGAAGCCGCTCCAGGACGTGTCCGGGAAGTTCCAGTGGATCCCGAGGAATCTCACGATCCAGCCGTACTTCGACATCTGGGACACCGTCCCGCTGGCGAAGTACTTCGTGAACTCGCTGATCGTGGCCGGGGCCGCGACGGCCCTCTCCGTCACCATCGCGGTGTTCTCGGCGTACGCGGTGAGCCGCTACACCTTCCGCGGGAAGCGGGCGTTCACCGTCACGGTGCTCTCCACGCAGATGTTCCCGGGGATCCTCTTCCTCCTGCCGCTGTTCCTCATCTTCGTCAACATCGGGAACAGCACCGGTCTGGCCCTGTACGGGTCGCGGGGCGGACTGATCCTCACCTACCTGACGTTCTCGCTGCCCTTCTCCATCTGGATGCTGATCGGGTACTTCGACTCCATCCCGAAGGACCTCGACGAGGCGGCGCTGGTGGACGGCTGCGGCCCGATCCGCGCGCTGTTCCGGGTCGTGGTGCCGGCCGCGGTGCCGGGGATCGTCGCCGTGTCGGTGTACGCCTTCATGACGGCCTGGGGCGAGGTGCTGTTCGCCTCCGTGATGACGAACGACGCCACGAGGACCCTGGCGGTGGGTCTCCAGGGCTACGCCACCCAGAACGACGTGTACTGGAACCAGGTCATGGCCGCGTCGCTCGTCGTCAGCGTGCCCGTCGTCGCGGGATTCCTGCTCCTGCAGCGCTACCTCGTCGCCGGGCTCACCGCGGGAGCAGTCAAGTGACCGACAAGGAAAGGCAGTCAGTGAACGACCTCAACGCCCTCCCGGCCGGCTTCACCTGGGGCGTCGCTACGGCCGCGTACCAGATCGAGGGCGCGGTGGCCGAGGACGGCCGCGCCCCGTCGATCTGGGACACCTTCTCGCACACGCCCGGCACCATCGACAACGGTGACAACGGCGACGTGGCGTGCGACCACTACCACCGGGTCCCGGAGGACATCGGGCTCATCAAGGAGCTCGGCGCCGGCGCCTACCGCTTCTCGGTCGCCTGGCCCCGGGTCGTGCCCGGCGGCGACGGACCCGTGAACAAGGCCGGCCTCGACTTCTACGACCGCCTCGTGGACGGCCTCCTGGAGGCCGGGATCACCCCCTTCGCGACGCTCTATCACTGGGACCTGCCGCAGGCGCTCCAGGACCGGGGCGGCTGGACCGTCCGGGAGACCGCGGAGCACTTCGCGGCGTACGCCTCCGTCGTCGTGGAACGCCTCGGCGACCGGGTGAAGGACTGGGCGACCCTCAACGAGCCGCTGTGCTCGGCGTGGATCGGCCACCTGGAGGGCAAGATGGCCCCGGGTCTCACCGACCTCACGGCCGCCGTGCGCGCCTCCTACCACCTCCACCTCGGGCACGGACTGGCCGTACGGGCGATCCGCGACCGGTCGCCCGACGCCCGGGTCGGCATCGTGAACAACCTCAGCCCGATCGAGCCCGCGAGCGCCGGAGCGGCCGACCTGGCCGCCGCCGTACGCGCGGACGGACACATCAACCGCTGGTGGCTGGACCCGATCCACGGCCGCGGCTACCCGCAGGACATGCTCGATCTGTACGGCGTCGAGCTGCCCGTGCGGCCAGGCGACCTGGAGACCATCGCGGCCCCCCTCGACTGGATCGGGCTGAACTACTACTTCCGCCAGATCGTCACCGCGGACCCCCACGGACCGGTGCCGCACGCCCGGCAGATCCACCTCCCCGGCGCGCGGCACACCCACATGGACTGGGAGGTCCACTCCGAGGGCCTGGAACAGCTGCTCATGCGGCTCACCGAGGAGTACGGCGCGCAGCGCATCTACGTCACCGAGAACGGCTCGGCCTACCAGGACGTCGTCCTGGCCGACGGCTCCGTGCACGACCCGGAGCGCACCCGGTACCTGGAGGAGCACCTGGCCGCCTGCGCCCGCGCCGTCGGCAAGGGCGCCCCGCTGGCCGGCTACTTCGCGTGGTCGCTGCTGGACAACTTCGAGTGGGCCTACGGGTACGACAAGCGCTTCGGCCTGGTCCACGTCGACTACGCCACGCAGCGCCGCACGGTGAAGAGCAGCGGACGCCGCTACGCGGAGCTCATCCGTGAGGTCTCCGGCGACAGGCCGCGCACTTCGGTGTGACCCCGTCCCGGGCCGAGCCCGCGCCCCCGGCCCAGCGGCCCGACCGCTGGTGACCGGGGCTCCGTGCGTCCGCGCACCGGGGGAACGCCGTTCGGGGCGCCCTCCGGATGCGTGGGGAGCGTGAGGTCCCGGCACATATGCTCGGCGTATGGAGCAGAGCGAAGTCCTCAAGCGAGTGATCGGCATCCTCACGGAGGCGGGCGAGATGCAGCGCCAGGCCGAGGAGGACACGGGCAGCGGCGATCTGGACACGGGCGGAGGCATGGTGACGACCCTCCTCAACGAGACGATGCCGCACATCGCCATTCCGGCCGATGCCAGCGTCGAGGAGATGGCGGTCCTGGTCGGGCGCGAGGTGGGCGGGGCCGTCGAGCAGCTCGTCGGCGCCTTCACCCTGGCCTTCATCGCGCTGGCGCAGATCCACGACTCCGGCCAGCACGACGTGACCTCCGCCGATGTGCTCCAGGACCTGGCACTGCGGGCGGAGGAGCTGAGCTCCGACGACGAGGGCCCCGACAATTCCGAGGGGCCCGCCTGACCAGCGCACGTCCGCGCCCGGCCCGGCAGGCCGGCGGCGACCTGTGTGAGGCCCCCGCTGTCCGGGATGGGCGCCCTGTACGTGAAGTCCGCGGCGGGCCACGGGATTCCGTGGCCCGCCGCGGACTCTGCGGCCGCATCGGCAGCGGGAAGCGGGACGGTGCGGCAGGCCGGGCCTCCGCGCACCGGCCTCGTGGAACGGGACTCGGCGGCCCGGCCTAGGAGAGCGCTCTCCCCGGTGGGCGCGGACGATCCGCGCCCACCGGGGGGTCCCAGGAGGCCGGAGGGTCAGGGCAGTTCGTAGTTCGCGTTCAGCGCGGCCCCCGCGCCGGGGTTGTTCTGGTCGTAGCCCCGGGCGTCGCACTGGAGCCCGCCCACGACGCAGTGGCGGACCATGGCGGCCAGCGTGGCGTCGTCCCAGGCGTTGAAGAAGTCGTAGTGGAACGAGTGGCCGGTGCCGCTGGCCAGCCTCACCTGCGACATGTCACCGTTGACCGGCCAGGCCATCTTGAACTCGATCATCGGCAGGGCGACCGGGTGGCTGGTGGGACACACGTCCTGGTTGGCGCCCATCACGATCGGATAGGCCATGTGGGACTGGTGGTTCGGCGTGTCCAGGTTCCTGCCGTCCCAGCAACTGGGCGCTTGCATGCGCAGGTTGAGTTGTGTGTCCCTGCTCGTCGGACAGGCGGCCGGGAACTCGAAGTTGTGGTAGCTCTCGCCGCACTCGTAGCCCTCGACCGTGCCCGGGTGGTCGCGGAACTGGTCGACCGTCTGGGTCGGGCTGCCGACGACGAAGCGCAGCCCCTTGGGGAACGGCCGCACCGTCCGGTAGTCCGTGACACCCGCCTTGTAGTAGATGGTCTGCGGTCCGACCGGCCGCACCTCCTGGTTGCCGTTGTAGAGCGTCGGCATCCAGTACGCGGACCGGTCACCCGGCGCCTTGCACACGGTTCCGCCACCACCGAGCGACGCGGTGGTGCTGTTCTCGTTCGTGGTCGTGTTGCCCATGAACGTGTGGTTGTGGGACTTGCCCGTCTGCCCCGGATAGACGATCGGGTCGACCGATCCGGTGTGGTTGACCGAGCAGTTCGCCTGGAACTCGTGAAAGTAGCGGTGAGGCGGGATCTCCGTCGACGGCACCACCCCGGTGACCGGCGGGTTCGCCGGGATGTATCCGTCGCCGTCGGGGTCGTCTCCGGAGGGTACGGGAGCGGCCGCGGCCATCACGTGGCCCTGCGTGTGCTGTCCCGAACCCCCCTGCGCCACCTGTGAGAGGGCAGCCGGCCGGCCGGCTGTCGTCGGAGCGCCACCGGACGCCGTCGCACCGGCGTCCGTGATCGCGGTGAGACCCATGACCACCAGGGCCAGGGCGGCGACGACGACGAGGGCGGACATCAGGGTGGTTCTGCTGAATCTTTCGGTCATGCGGACCTCCGTGCCGCTCTGCAACCGCGCACATCGGGTGCGCGGCGGGGGGAGAGTGGAGCTGCATGCTGCGCCGCACCGGAAGCGGGCCCCAGGGGGTGCACCGCCCGGCGGGAGCCGTGGTGAGTGAACGCGCCTCGGAAGAGCACGCGGAACGCGAACGTGCCTTGCGAATACTGTGGGAGAGCGCTCTCCCGAAGGCGTTGCCAGTGTTGCGCTGCTGCTGAGAACATGTCAATAGTTGGTGAACAGAGGCTCCGCCCAAGGGCGTTGGAAGGGCGGCTCCGTTCCGGTGCATGCGGGGATCCGCCGGGCCGGACGAGGGGGCGGGCCGGGAGCGAGCGACCCGCTCCGGGGAGATGACCGCGGGTCCGCATCCCCAGGACCCGCACAGCAGGCGCCGCACGGCAGGGACCCGGGCGCGGAGGCACCATTTCGACCGCGCGCCGGCCGGATCACGGCCGCGCGGCCGTGAGGGTTCACACCGGGCGCCACGCCCTGCGCCGGGCCACGTCACCGACGCTCGTCAGCGGCGGACGGCGAGGGCCGCCCGCGCATGGGTCTGCTGCGGCAGGGGGCCACCCTGCTGCCGCAGCAGACCGTTCACGTTCCGTCGGTTCGTCCGGAGCCGGCGGAGTCCTCGCGTCAGGCGGTGTGCAGGGTCAGCCCGTAGCGGTTGAGGATCTCGTTGATGGGCTGGTGCCACGTCTCGCCGCCGCCACTGCAGTTGCCCCAGCCGCCGGAGGTCACGCCCTGCGCCTGGTCACCGCTGATGAACGAGCCACCGGAGTCGCCCGGTTCGGCGCAGACGCTGGTCTTGGTCATCTGACGGACGGCGCCCTGGCTGTAGTTCACGGTCTCGTTCTTCGCGAGGACGTTCCCGCAGTGCCAGTGCGTGGTGGAACCCGAACGGCAGATCGAGGCGCCGATCGGAGCCTCGTTCGAGCCGCGCACCAGCTGGTCGGACACGGTGCCCCAGCCGAGGACCACCGGGACGGTCCACCAGCCGCTGCCGACGTTCACCCAGGCGTAGTCGTTGTCGGGGAACGACGATCCCTGGAAGTTCCCGATGGCCGAGCCGTCCCAGCCCCTGACGGCTCCGCCGGCCTGACCGCAGTGCCCCGCGGTGACGAACCCGCCGTGCACCGAGAAGCCTATGGAACAGCGGACGTTGCCGGTGTAGTACGGGTCGCCGCCGACCGTGCCCGCGGCGAACGTCTGCGGGGCCTGGGCGGTCCGTTCCACCGTGACGGGACCCGCCTGGCGGGCCTTCGCGACGAAGGCGCGGACATCGTTGTCACCTTCTGCGGACGCGACGACGTTCACCACGACCGTGTTCGCCCGGGGGTCGACGTGCCAGCTGCTGACGCCCTTGGGCGCGGAGAGGGCGTCCAGCCGGTTCTTGACCGTGTCGAGCCGGCGGGCCGTGTGGTCGACGACCCGGACCTCGGCCCCCGTCGCCCGGACGGCGCGCGCCTTCCCGGCATCGGTGACCGCGACCGTCAGCTTGCCGCTGCCGGAGTCGAACCAGGACCCGCCGTACGCCGCTCCGGCCGCGCCCCGCGCCGTACCCTCCAGCGCCGTCGCCGCCTTCTCGGCGGTGAGCCGCGCCTTCGCCTGAGTTCTCGTCAGCCCGAGATCGCGCTGCATGGCGTCGATGATTCCGGCGGAGGCCTGGGGTTCGGCGGTGGCCGAGGGGGTGTCAGCCGCGGAGGCCTGGGTGAGGCCGGCCGTCGCCCATGTACCGATGATGAGCAGTGCGGAGAGACCGGTCCGCACCATCGTCGTGTGTCTCAAGGGAGTTGCCCCTTCTGTTGTTCCAGCTTCGTGGGGGTGGAACAGGAAGCACCACAGCACATGAGAGCGCTCTGAGAGCGCTCTCAGATGCCGCTACGGACTGTAGTGCAGTTCGAAAGGCAGGTCCATGCCAATGACGCCGGGGGATTCGGCGGACCTCGCCGTCCGGGCAGGCGCTCAGGGTGTGAGCAGCGGAGGTTCCGCGGCGCGCCAGGGTGCACGAAACGCGTCCCACCCGCCGGACGGCCCTGCCGACGTGTCCCAGATGCGCGTCGGGCCGTCGGGCGGGGTGCAAGGGGGCGCCCCGGGATCACCGGTCCTCACGAACGCCGCCCACGCCCGTGTCATGCGCGCCGACAGCCCCTGGTCGGCGATGCCCGGCGGACCCCCCGACGAGGAAGTGGAGGCTCTCGTCGCCGAGATCGCTCGGGTGGCGCCCGGCCTGTCGGCCCGGGGCCCGGCGCGCCGGTCGCCGATCCTGGAGGGAGTCCGGATCACTCGCACAGAAAGCCCGGTGACACCATGCCGACCGATCAGCCCCCGGTAGCCGGCGTACGCGTACCCGATACGAAGCTCGCCGTCGAGGCGACCGAACTGGTGCGGGACACGACCGATGACCTCGTCTATCACCACTCGCACCGCGTCTATCTGTTCGGTGCCCTGCGAGGGCGTGAGCAAGACCTCTCCTTCGACCCTGAACTGCTGTACGTCGCGGCCCTGTTCCACGATCTCGGCCTCGGTGGGCGCTTCCGCTCCAGCGGCCGGCGCTTCGAGGTGGACAGCGCGGACGAGGCACGCCGCTTCCTGCGGTCCCACGGGGTTCCCGAGGACAGCGTGCGCCGGGTGTGGACCGCCATCGCCCTCCACACGACCCCGGGGATCCCCGCCTTCATGGAACCTGAGGTCGCTCTGGTGACCGCAGGCGTGGAGTACGACGTCCTCGGCCTCGGCTACGGGGAGGTCTCGGACGCCGACCGCGCCGCGATCGTGGCGCTCCACCCCCGGCCGGACTTCAAGCGGCGGATCCTCGCGGCGTTCACCGACGGCATCAGGACGAAGCCGGAAACGACGTTCGGGAACGTCAAGGCCGACGTGCTCCAGCACTACGTGCCGGGGTTCGAGCGCGGCGACTTCGTCCGCACCATCCTCGACTCGCCGTGGCCGGAGTGAGCCGCACACAAGGCGTGTCACAGAGGGACGAAGCACCGCCGCATCGCCACGGAGTGAGGTTGTGACCCGGGAGAGCGCGGAGATGACGGCACGGCTGGAGGTTCTCGTCGGTGAGTGGGCGCCGGATCGCGCTTCCCGGCCGGCCGTCGCCACCACCGGGCCCGGGTGCCGGGGCACCGCAGGCCCGCAGACGCTTCGAACGGGCAGTGGTGGGGCGGGGGCGCCGCACGGAGATCCCGGCCCCCGAACGCCCGACGGCCTCGTGGTCGTACACCCCGTCCGGCGACCGGGCGCACGACGTCACACTCACCTACCGCGGGGAGGGGAGCCCCTGAGCCGCACTGACGGTGATGAGCTCCCGCACGGTGGCCATGTCGCTGAAGGGCAGCAGGGCGTCACCGACGATCTGGTAGGGCTCGCTGCCCTTCCCCGCGATCAGGACGACGTCCTCGGGGCCCGCCGCCGAGAGCGCGAAGCCGATGGCCCGGCGGCGGTCCGCCAGGCGCTCGTACGGCGTGCCCGTCCCCTCGATGCCCGGCGCGACCTGGTCCAGGATCGCCTCGGGGTCCTCGTTGCGTGGATTGTCCGAGGTCAGGACACACAGGTCGGAGTACGTCCCGGCGATCCTGCCCATCTCGGCCCGCTTCGTGGTGTCCCTGTCCCCGCCGCAGCCGAAGACCGTGATGACCTTGCCCCGGGCGAAGTCGCGGATGGTGCCGAGCACCTTGTCAAGGGAGTCCGGGGAATGCGCGTAGTCCACGATGACCGAGGTGCCGCCGGCGGTCGTGACGCGTTCGAAGCGGCCCGGGATCTGCGGCATGCGCTCGAGCGCGGAGACCAGCCCGGCCAGATCGTGCCCGAGGAAGTGGCAGGCAGCCACCGTGGCCAGTGCGTTCGCGACGGAGAACTTGCCGGGGGCCGGGACGGCGGCGGGATACTTCCGGCCGCCGTGGTGGAGCGTGAAACGGGTTCCCGAAGCGTCCACGACCAGATCGGTGGCACGGTAGTCGGCCTCGGTGTCGAGGGCGTACGTGGTCACCGCGCCTGGCATCATCGTCGCGATCCGAGCGCCCACCGGGTCGTCGGAGTTGACCACGGCGTGCCGGCAGAGCCCCTGGAAGAGGCGTAGTTTGGCGTCACGGTAGTTGTCCATCGTGCCGTGGTCGTCCAGGTGGTCCTGGCTCAGGTTGGTGAAGACACCCACGTCGACGAAGGTGCGGTCGACCCGGTGGGTCAGCAGGCCCATCGATGTGGCCTCGAGCACCACGGTGGCGACCTCACGGTCCCGCATGCAGCCCAGGAGGTACTGGAGGTCAGGGGACTCGGGGGTCGTCAGCACGGAGCGGGGCATCGGGATCAGTTCGTCGCCGATCCGGCTCCCGGCCGTCCCGATGACCCCGGCCCTCACGCCCTGGGAGATGCGCAGCACTGACTCGACCATGTACGAGACCGACGTCTTGCCGTTGGTGCCCGTGACAGCCACCACGTCCATGCGCCGCCCGGGTTCGCCGTAGTAACGGGACGTGACGACGGCGGCCGTCGACCGGACGTCCGGGACCTGCACGACACAGGCACCTTCCACGGTCCCCGGCAGCACGTAACCGTCCTCCACGATGACCGCCGCCGCGCCACGGGCCAGGACGGGGGCGACCGTGCCCGGACCGCCTTCCAGGTGGCCGGGCACCGCGATGAACAGCGAGCCCGGCGCCGCCCGGTCCGCGTCGAAGGCGGTTCCCGCCGTGACGTGTGTTTCCGCGGGGTCACCCTGAAGGATGCGGTGGTTCTGTCCGGCCAGGAGTTCGCTCAGCTTCACGATGGTCCCTTCGAGGGTGGCTCGGGCCGCGCTGCGGCCGTCGCCGGAGCGCGGCAGCGGCGGTACGCCGAGCTGCGGTGGTGACGTAAAGCGGGTACGACGTCGACGCGGTGCGCGCGAGGAGGGCGCGGGAGCACGGCGGACGGGCCGGCTGGGTGACCTCGGAAAGTCGCTAGCCGTGCCCGTGGAGCGCGGTACGGCGGTCTGCGAGCACACCGGGGGGTGCCTGGTGCAGGCACTTCCCACTGACGGTGGTGCGACTCATGTCGCCGAGTGTACGTCCGGAGGGAGGTGCGGGATTCCGCTTCAGGGCCGGGCGGCCGCTCCCAGCGTGCTCGCCGCTTCGAGCAGGGCGACGGTGAAGGGGTGGCGAGGTGCGGTCAGGATCTGTTCCCGTGGTCCCTCCTCGACCACCTTCCCACCGTCCATGACCACGATCCGCGCCGCCCGTGCGGCCGTGCCGAGGTCGTGCGTGATCAGCACGATGCCCGGGCCGTCCCCGTCGCGGGCGATCCCGGCGAGCAGGTCCAGCAGGGAGCGCCGGGCCACCGGATCGAGACCGGAGGTGATCTCGTCGCAGATCAGCACCCGGGGCCGGGCCAGCAGCGCCCTGGCGAGGGCGGCACGCTGCAACTCGCCACCTGACAGCCCGCCCGGCGCTCGCCGGACCGCGGCCTCGTCCAGGCCGAGGCCGGCCAGGGTCCGTCCCGCCTCCGCGGCGGCCTCGACGCGTCCCGTGCCGCGCAGGCGCACGGCCGTGCGGGCCACCTGGTCGAGGACGGAGCGGTGTCCGTCGAAGGCGGCCCGTGCGTCCTGGAACACGTACTGCACGGCCGCGATCTGCTCGCGGTCGCGTTCTCGCACGCCGTGGGGCAGGTGAGCGCCCTCGAGCCGCAACCGGCCGCTGTGGTCGCGGTGGAGGCCCGCGAGGCAGCGGGCGAGTGTCGTCTTGCCGCTCCCGGAACGGCCTACGACGGCCAGGAACTCACCGGCCCGCAGGCTCAGGCCGCCGATGTCCAGCACCCGCTCACGGGTCCCGTGGACCCGGTGATGCGCCACCAGGTCCGTCACGGACAGCACCACTTGACCGCTGGGGCGGGAACCTGCGCACGTCTCCGTCCCCGGCTCCGCGAGCAGTTCCCGGGTCCACGGACGGGCCGGCGCGTCGAGCACCCGGTGGGCGGCCCCCTGTTCCACGACGCGGCCGCCGCGCATGACCACCACCTCGTCGGCGAGTTCGCGTACGACGTCGAGGTCGTGGCTCAGGAGCAGGACGGCGATGCCCCTGGTCGCGAGCGCGCGCAGCCGGCCGACGACACGGCGCCTGGTCAGCGCGTCCTGCCCCGTGGTGGGTTCGTCGGCCACCAGGATCCGGGCGCCGGCCAGCAGCGCCTGCGCCAGGACGACCCGCTGCTGCTGACCGCCCGACAACTGGTGCGGATGGCGCCTCAGCAGAGTCTCGCCGCCGGTGATCTGGGCGTCGGCGAGGGCCGCGCCGACGCGCTGCCTCGCGGCGGCGCGACGCCGCGGGCGTGGCAGTTGCCGCACCTGCTGCCGGGCCACGTCGTACAGGAGGGCGCCGGTGCGGCGGACCGGGTTGAGGACGGCGGCCGGATGCTGGGGGACGTACCCGACCACACCTCCGTCGACCGACACCTCCCCCGTCACCCGGGCACCGGGCGGGTACTCCCCCAGCAGGGCGAGTCCGGTCGTCGTCTTCCCGCTGCCGGACGCTCCGACGAGTGCGGTGACGGTGCCGGCCGTGAGCCGGAGCGAGACCCGGTCGAGGAGCACCTTCGTGCCGACCTCGACGGTCAGGTCCGTGACGGTGGCGAGCGCGTGGTCGTGGTCCACGGGGTGGTCCCGGTCCGTGGGGCGGTTCCGGCTCGTGGGGCGGTCCTGGCTCATGGGCGACGGGGCTTCCTGTGCGGGGGACGGTTCTGCGTGGAGGCGTCGACGAGCAGGTTGGCGCCCACGGTCAGGGCGACGACGAGCAGGGCGGGCACGACGACCGCCCATGGCTGGATGAGCAGTCCGGGACGGTTGCGATCGACCATCACGGCCCAGTCGGAGGCGTCCGAGGCGACTCCGATTCCCAGGAAGGCGGCCGTCGCCACCATGTGGAGCGCTCCGGTGAGTCTGGTCCCGGCGTCGGCCGCCAGGGTGCGCAGGGCGGACCGCCCGACGTGACCGACCGCGATGCGCCACCAGCTCTCCCCCTGCATGCGCAGGGCCTCGACGGCCGGGCCGGAGGCCGCCTCGGCCGCGGCCGCGCGCACGATCCGTGCGGCGTCGGGGACGGACACGAGGGCCACCAGCAGTACGACCCCGGACGCGCCCGGCGGGAACGCGGTGGCCACCAGCAGGATCATCAGCAGCGACGGCACGGCGAGGACGACGTCCAGCGGCCGCATGAGCAGTTCCTCCAGCCACCGGCGGTGGGTGAGCGCGCTGATCAGGCCGAGCGGCAGCGCGACGAGATACGCGAGCGCGGTCGCGGCCAGGGCGACCAGGACCACGGACCGGCCGCCGAGCAGCACCTGCCGCAGGACGTCCCGTCCGACGAAGTCGGTGCCGAGCGGATGGCCCGCGCCGAGGGTGAAGGAGGCCGACCGGGCCGCGGGTTCCCCGGCGAGGAGGGGGCCCGCGAGCGCGAGGCCGAGGGGGACGGCGACCAGGACCGCGCCCGCACCGTGTCCGGCGAGCCGCTTCACGCCGCCACCGCCGAGCGCGGCGCGAACCGGTGGGTGACCAGGTCGGCGCCGAGGTTGAGCAGGACGGCGGCAAGACCGAACACGACCGCGAGGCCCTGGACGACGGGGACGTCCCGGTCGGCCACGGCGTTCATGAGGACGGTGCCGAGCCCCGGGATCACGAACAGGGCCTCCACGACGACGACACCGCACAGCAGCCAGTCCACCGTCCGGGCGAGCTGCTGGGCGGCCGGGGCGAGGGCGTTGGGCAGGGCGTGGGCGTAGCGGACGCGGGCGCCGGCGATCGCGTACCGCTCCGCCTGGGCGGTGTACGGGGCGGCCAGGGCCTCGATCATGCCCGCCCTGACCAGGCGTGCGAGCGAGCAGACCGGCCGGGCCAGCAGCACCAGGACGGGCAGCACGAACACCTCGGGCCGGGTGAGCGCTACGGGACCGTGGCCGAGGGCCGTCGGCGGGAGCCAGCCGAGCCGCAGCGCGAACACGCCCACCAGCAGAACACCGAGGGCGAACTCGGGCACGGCGTAGACGCCGAGGGTGGCCGAGCTGATCACACGGTCGGTGCACCGCCCTTCGTGGCGGGCCGCGAGGACGCCGAGGCCTACGCCGACGGGAACGAGAAGCGCCACGGTGACCACGGCGAGGAGGAGCGTGGGGGCGTACCCGTCGGCGAGGAAACCGGCCACGGGCCGACCGGAGATGAGCGAGGTGCCGAGGTCTCCGTGCAGCAGGCCGAGCACCCAGTCGCCGAGCCGCTCGTGGGCGGGCCTGTCCAGCCCCATCACCTCACTGACGGCCGCGATGCGCTGCGGGTCGGGCTGGTCCCCGGCGAAGGCGACGGCCGCGTCGCCCGGCAGGGCCTCGGTGAGTGCGAAGACCAGCAGCACGACCGCCGCCGTCTGCAGGACTCCGAGGAGCAGACGGCGGGCGACCCAGGAGCGCAGTCCGTTCACGCCAGCCAGACCTTGTCGAAGCGGGCCCAGTCCAGGGTGTTGGCGGGTGCTTCCCGCGCCACGCCGTGCAGGGTGCGCGAGGTGCCGAGGATCCAGTCGCCGAAGCCCCACACGAGGAAGCCGCCCTCGGCGTGCAGCCGGCGCTGCATCCGGCCGTAGAGTGCGGCCCGGCCGGCTTCGTCCTTCGTCGACTGGGCCTGCCGGTAGAGGGCGTCGAAGGCCGCGTCGTGCCACTTGGTGGCATTGGTGGTGGAGTCGGTGAGCAGCCGCTGGGAGATGTGGGTCTCGATCGGCATGGCTCCGGACCGGTAGCAGCACAGGGTTCCCGAGTCCAGGACGTCCTTCCAGTAGGAGTCCTTGCTGCCCGTCCGCACGGTGACGGCGACGCCTGCCCCGGCTGCCTGGTCGCGGAGGATTCCGGCGGCCTCGGTGAAGCCGGCGGCGACGGCGGAGGTGTCGAGCGTGACCTCCAGGCCTTCCGCGCCCGCCCGCTTCAGGAGGTGGCGCGCCCGTCCGATGTCCTGTTCGCGCTGCGGGAGTTCGTCCGCGTAGTACTCGTACCCCCGGCCGAAGAGGTCGTTGCCCACCTCCCCCGCACCTGACAGTGCCCCGTCCACGAGTTCCCGGCGGCCGGCGATGTGGAAGAAGGCCTCGCGGATCCGCGGATCGTCGAAGGGCGGACGGTCGGTCTTCATGGCGAATGCCTGCATGGCGCTGTTGCGCAGCCTGACGATGTCGATGGCTCCCGACCTCTCGTGGGCGCGGCCGGTGGCCGGGGCGAGCTCGTGGGCGTATTCGATCTGGCCGCCCAGGAGGGCGTTGATCCGGGCGGATTCCTCGTTGGCCACGAGGAGTTCGAGCTCGTCCAGGTGCGGGGCGCCGTCCCAGTGGGTGTCGTTGCGCCGCAGGAGGGTGGACCGGCCGGGCGCGAACGAGACGAGGCGGAAGGGCCCCGTACCGACGGGCTTCCGGTCGAAGTCGGTGGCTCCTTCCTGGACGACGAAGGTGCCGAACGCGGCCATCACGTTGGGGAACTCGGCCGTCGGTCGCTTGAGTACGAACTCGACGGTCCGCTCCCCCGTCGCACGGCTGGCGGTCAGGTCGACGGGTTCCAGGGAGGCCCGGGCCCGGAACGCCTTGCGCGGGTCGGCCATCCGGCGGTAGCTGTACAGGACGTCGGCCGCGGTGAGCGCCTTTCCGTCATGGAACTCCGCCGGGCGCAGGGTCACCGACCAGCGGTCGAGGGCGCTGTTGGGCTCCCAGGTCTCGGCGAGCCTGGGCACGGCGGAGAGGTCGGCGCCGTAGTCGGCGAGCTTGTCGAAGAGCGCCTTGCCCCGGGCCGCGTCCGCGAAGAGGTTGCCCAGGTGGGGGTCGAGGGTCTCGCTCGCGCCGCCGCCGGCGAAGGCGGCCCGGAGCCGTCCGCCGCGCCGGGGGATGCCGGCGCCCTTGCCCGTCCCCGGTCCGGCGGCACCCGGCCCGGAACATCCGGCGAGTGCCAGTGCGCCGAGACCGGCCGCTCCCCCGGCTGCGGCGAGGAGGCCGCGGCGGTGCAGGCCGGGGAAGGTGGGGTGTCCGTCTGCCGGTGTGCTCATGGCTGTTCTCCTGTTGCGGGTTCTGTGGGCGGTGTGAGGGGTGTCCCGGTCGCCGGGGCACGGGAGGGGCGCGGGCCTGGCCTTCCGGAGGCCGGGGGTGCCCCGGCCTCCGCGGGTTCGCCATACGTCGAGGGCTGCCCGGACGTCGCGGGTGGGTGCGGGGGCGCGGGTACAGCCGGTGGCACGGGTGAGCCCGGTGGCACGGGGTTCCCCTGCTTTCTGGCGACGAGGTGGAGCCGGTCACCGTCGGCGGTGCTGCCCGGTTCGTCGCCGGGCCGCCAGGGCGGCTCGGTGCGGGGGCCGGGTCCGTCGTGCAGGGCGAGGACCTCGAAGCCGTGGAGGTCGAGGAAGTGCCGCAGTTCCTGCGGCAGGAGCAGCCGCCACGCGGAGTGCTCCTCGACGGGCGGGGCGCCGTCGTCGGTGGTCCAGTCACGTCTGCGCCGCAGCAGCTGGGCGGCGCGGTCGACGCGCAGTGCGGTGGTCGAGGTGTAGGTGGTGCCGAGCCGGGTGAAGCGGGAGACCGCGGGCACGGCGGGAGGCTCGTCGCGGCCCAGGAAGTACGCGCCGTTGCGGATCTCCGCGATCAGCAGACCGCCGGGAGCCAGGGCGCGGCGGCAGGAGGCCAGGCAGCCGTCGAGCTGCCCGTTCGTGTGGCAGTACAGCAGCGAACTGTCGAGGCAGACCACGGCGTCGAAGGCACGTGCACCGAGGTCGAAACCGCGGAGGTCGGCGCGGACGTAGTCCGGTCCGGGGTGGCGCGCGCGGGCATGGGCGAGCATGGCGGGCGAGAGGTCGGCGGCGGTGACCCGGCGTCCGGCGTCGTGGAGCCATGCGGCGTCGCGGCCGGTTCCGCAGCCCAGGTCGAGCACGGTGGGGCCGGCGCCGTACCGTCGCAGGAGGTCCTCCGCCCAGCGTCCGGCGAGGCGTTCGGGGTCGGGGAACCTCGCCTCGTAGAGCTCCGGCCGGTCGGTGAGCAGGTTGTCCGTCCGGGGTTTCATGCCGTCACCGCCACGGGTGCGCGCCGGGTTCGCGGGAGGGTTCCGGCGCGGTGCAGCCAGGCCACCCCGGCGGCGGAGTCGAGTCCGGTGGTCAGGCAGCAGACCCAGGGGAGCAGCGCGCGGAGCGTGCTGTCCGCCCCGCTCTCACCGGCGATGTCCATGGTCCAGCCGACGGCCGTGTTGCCGAGGGCCGCCGCGATACCGGAGACGGCGTAGAAGACACCGAAGTACGTCCCCGTCAGGGCGGGCCTGCCGAAGGCGGGGATCAGTTCCATCACGAAGGGCTGCGCGGTCATGACGCCCAGGTGGAGCAGCAGCGCTCCCGCCAGTACGGGCAGCACGCGCAGGACCGGCCCGGGGGCGCCGTCGCCGGGGCCCGCCGTGGTGACGAGCATCGGGGGCACGAAGGCCAGCCCCATCAGGACGAGCCCCGCGACGATCCACCGCCCTCCGGCTCCCCGCGCCTTCAGCGAGCGGGTGATGCGCAGTTGCAGGGTGATCCCCGCGACGGTGCCGACGACGAACACGAGTCCGGCGGCGCCGTCCCAGCCGGTCGCCTGCCGGGCTCCGTCGGGCAGTAGCAGATAGAGCTGGCTCTCCAGTGTGAACATGCCGACCATCGCCAGGGCGAAGGCGAGGAAGCGGCGGTTTCCGAAGACCTCCCGCCAGTCGGAGGTCACGCTGCCGGTGGCCGGAACCGCGTCCCCGGCGGGAAGCACCAGGGCCTGGGCGCAGGTGAGGAGGGCGAAGATGCCCGCGGCGGTGAGGGCGGCGGCACGGAAGTCGACCAGCAGCAGCGCACTGCCCAGGAGTGGGCCGGCGAGGGCGCCCGTGGTCGCGAACACGTTGAAGAGGGCGAACGCCTCGGCTCTGCGCTCCCCGGACTCCTGGGCGAGGAAGGTGCGTACGGCGGGGTTGAAGAGAGCGCCGGCCACCCCGCTGAGCACCGAGGCGGCGAGCAGGACGGGCAGCCCGTCGCCGAGTGCGAAGAGGGCGAAGCCTGCCGTGCGTATCGCGCAGCCGGCGATGATGACGCCGCGGGCCCCGAGCCGGTCGGCGGCGGAGCCGCCCAGGAGGAAGAGGCCCTGCTGGCTGAGCGTGCGTACGCCGAGGACGACACCGACGGTGGCCGCGGACAGGCCCAGGTCGTCGCCCAGGTGGGTGGCGAGGTAGGGGATGAGCAGGTAGAAGCCGGTGGTGACGCCGAGTTGGTTGACCAGGAGCAGCCGGATCGCGAGGGGGAGGCCGCGTATCTCGTGCAGGATCCTCATGAGGCCTCGCTCCACGTCCGGGTGTCGTCGTGGGGCCGTACGCCGAGGCCGGGCAGCCCGGTGGCCCGGACGGAGCCGTCGTCGCCGCCGATGCCCGTCCACGGGTCGTGGGCGAGCAGGAGGTGCCCGTCGAGATCGGCCCAGCGGGCGCGGTCGGCTATGTGGACGGCGGGCGCGATTCCCAGGGTGCTGGCGGTGAGGCAGCCGAGCATGAGGTCGGTGCCGCTGCCCTCGATCAGCGCGGCGATGCGCAGAGCGGCGTGCACGCCGCCGCACTTGGCGAGCTTGACGTTGATTCCGTGGACCCGTCCGGCGAGGCGGCGGGCGTCCTCGTGCGTGACGGCGTCCTCGTCGGCGATGACGGGCAGGGGTGAGCGGGCCGCGAGCCGGGCGAGGGCTTCGGGGTCTCCGGGGGCGACGGGCTGTTCCACCGCTTCGATGCCGAGGTCGGCGTACCGGGGCAGGAGCCTCCTCGCATGGCCCACCGTCCAGGCCCCGTTCGGGTCGAGGAGGAGCCGGGCCGCCGGTGCCGCGGCGCGGACGGCGCGCACCCGGTCCAGGTCGGCCTCGTGGTCCGGGTCCCCCGCCTTGATCTTGAGGACGGAGAAGCCCGCGTCGGCGAGCCTGCGTGCCTGGGCGGCAGCACGGCCCGGCGAGGTGATCGAGATCGTGCGGGCGGTGGCGGCCCTCGGGGGCACGGACGAGCCGAGGAAGCGGTGGACGGCCGTGGCGGCGCGCTTGCCCACCAGGTCGAGCAGCGCCGCCTCGGTCGCCGCGGTCACCGCTGCCGGGGTTCCGGTCGGGCCGAGTTCGCCGGTGCGCAGGGCGTGCAGTGCGGTCTCGGGACCGGCGAAGCGTGCCAGCCGCTCGCCGGTGCGGGCCGCGAGGCGTTGCAGGGTGGGGGTGTCGAGTCCGTAGAAGCGGCTGGTGACGGCCTCGCCGTGACCGCGCAGTCCGTCGTGTTCGACGGTGAGCCACACGGCGTCGCGGGCGGCCATGGTGGACCGGGAGATGCGCAGCGGCTCGGTGAGGGTCAGCCGCACGGTGCGCTGGGTGAGTTTCACGGCTGTCCTCCCGGGTGTCCCGCCGATGGGTCGGTGACGGTGGTGCACCTGGCCCAGCCACCGGCGTGCGCGGCGCGTGGGTGCGGGATGTCGACGGGCTCACCGGCGGCGAGGCGGGGGTCCAGGTGGTGTGCGGCCGTGAAGTCGTCGTCGTAGACGCTCCCGAGGTAGCGGTGCGGTCCGTCCGGGAACACGGTGGCGACGGCCGCCCCGGGGTGGGAGGCGGCGGCCCAGGCCGCGACCCGCGCGACGGCGCCCGTGCTCCATCCGCCGCTGACGAAGTTGCCGCGTGCGAGGCGCCGGCAGGTGTCGACGGCCTCGGCCGGTCCGATCCAGTGCACCTCGTCGAAGACCCGGTGGGCGACGTTCCGCGGGTGGATGCTGCTGCCGAGTCCACGCATCAGGCGGGGGGCGGCGGCCTGCCCGAAGATGGTCGATCCGGTGGAGTCGACGGCGATGAGGCGCAGGGCCGGCCAGTGCCTGCGCAGCGGCCCGGCGATCCCGGCGCTGTGCCCGCCGGTGCCGACGCTGCAGACGAGGATGTCGAGGTGGTCGAGCTGGGTGGCCAGCTCGGCGGCGAGTGAGGCGTAACCGGCCGTGTTGTCGGGGTTGTTGTACTGGTCGGGCCAGTACGCCCCGGGGAGGCGCCCGAGGAGGTCGTGCAGCTTCTCCAGGCGGGCGCCCTGCCAGCCTCCTTGGGCGGCAGGCGTGTCCACCAGTTCCAGACGGGCGCCGTGGGAGCGCAGCAACCGGCGCATGGAGGGCTCCAGTTCGGTGTCCCCGACCAGCACGACGGGGTGTCCGAGCGCCTGTCCGGCGAAGGCGAGGCCTATCCCGAGGGTTCCGGAGGTCGATTCCACCACCGGTGCGCCGGGGAGGAGTTCGCCGCGTTCCTCGGCGCCCAGGAGCATGGAGACGGCGGCCCGCGCCTTCATGCCGCCGACGGCGTGCCCTTCGAGCTTGGCCCAGAAGCCGGGGTGGCGACGGGGCAGGGCGGTGGTGATCCTGGCCAGCGGGGTGCGGCCGATGAGCGCGAGCAGTTCGCGGTTGGGTGCGAGGGCGGGCAGGAACGCCGTGGTCACGGGGTGCCTCCGTCGTCCGCACGGTAGCGGTGGACGACGGAGGGTCCGCCGTCGAGCCAGAAGAACGGATAGGGCTCCGCGCAGACGGCGGTCACGCCGGCACCCAGGAAGCGGGGCAGTACGGCGCTGCCGGTCTGGGCGAACATGACGAGGGGTCTGCCGTGGTCCAGCGCCCGGCGGCGCAGCGGGTCGAAGGTTCCGTTGCCCAGGGTCATGCCGGAGGCCAGCACCGCGTCGCAGCGCCCGATCCCGGCGAGCGCGTCCGTGGCCACGGGCTCGCCCCACTCCGTGGAGCCGCCCTTCAGGTCGCACGGGAGCGCCGTGCACCCCCGGGAACGTAGCTCGGCCAGCAGGGAGTTGACGACGCCCACGACCAGGACGACGGCGCCGGGCGCCGGGTCCAGCAGATCGACGACGGCGGCGGCCCTGGCCCGCGACCGGTCGAGCGAGCTTCCGGAGGGCACGGTCACCGGCTCGGCGCCGGCGGCGCCGGTGTGCGGCTGTACGTCCATCAGGTAGGCGTCCAGTGCCGCGACCCGGACCGGCAGCAGCGGGTGGGCGAGGAGCGCGGCGACGTCCGCACCGGCACACTCCTCGGCGGTCCCGGCGGGAAGTGCTCCCGGTTCCACCGAGCAGGAGCCGACGGCGCTGCCGACGCGCAGGCTGAGGACCTCGTTGCGGTATCCGCCGCGCCGCCCGTCGTGCCGGACGGCCTGGGCCGTGGTGAAGGCGACGGTGACCTTGCGGGTACGGGGCGCCGGGCCGGCCCTCCCGGCCGACACCTGGTCGATCAGGCCGTCGAGAGACGCGGCGGGAGTGCGGGTCGCGTTGCTCATGCGCTCACCAGCCGGGGGTGCAGTCCGGCGAGCAGCGCCTCGACGTGGCGGCGGGCGCCGAGTCCGGCGGCGTCACCCGCCATGACGTGCCCCAGGTAGCCGTTGTTGCTCCGGGCGGCTTCCACCGTGCGGCCGGCTTCCGCGAGTTGCACCTCCAGCACTCCTGCGGCGTCGCGCACGCCGTCCGCGCCCTCCACCGAGGCGAGGGTGCCGGCGGCCTCGGGGACGAGGAATCCGATGGCGGCACTTCGCAGTCCGGTGTCGGACCGGCGGAGGTCGGGTGCCCGCCCGAGAGCCACGTCGGCACATGCGGCGGCGAGGTCGATTCCCGTGACGTGGCGGACCAGCTCGGTGATGCGGTTTCCGGCGGGGCGGGGGTTGACCTCCACGACACGGGGGCCGTCCGCCGTCAGCTTGATCTCGGTGTGCGCGACGACGGTGTCGAGACCGAGCGCCGCTCCGGCGCGGACCGCCGCGTCCGCGGCGGCCGCACGTTCGCCGCAGGGGAGGTCGGCCGGGAACATGTGCCCGGTCTCGACGAAGGCGGGGGCCCTGCCGACGCTCTTGTCGGTCACTCCGACGACGTGGGTGACTCCCCCGAAGGTCACCGTCTCCACGCTCACCTCGGGGCCCGGCAGGTACTCCTCGATCAGGATGTGAGGGGTACGCCGCTGGCCTCTGGCGTTGACCGGGAAGTCCGCCAGCGCGCGGCAGGCGGCGGCGAGCTGCGCGCCGTCGTCGGCCCGGCGTACGAGCATGCCTCCGCACAGGTCCACCGGCTTCACGACCACGGGGTAGCCGATCCCGGTGGCGGCGGCGAGGGCGTCCGCCTCGTCCGCGCAGACCGCGAACCGCGGCCCGGGCACACCTGCGGCCGCGAGGACCTGCCGGGTCGTGTCCTTGCGGCAGGCGTTCTCCATCGCCTCGGGGGCGGGGCCGGGGAGGCCGAGACGGGCGGCGATCCGGGCCACTGCGGGCAGGTAGTAGTCACAGGACGTGATCACACCGTCGAAGGCGAGCGCTCCGTGCAGGCGCTCGACCAGCGGAAGCAGCGTCGCGATGTCGTTGGTGGGCGCCGTGACGACGTTACGCGCGGTGAGCAGCGGGTGGTCCTTGCCCTCCGGCGCTCCCCGGAGGTAATGCATCAGATCACGGGTGAGGAAGGTGAAGTGGTGCCCTCCCTCCCCCAGGGTCCGCGGCAGCAGTCTGCTCATCGAACCGACCCAGCTCTCGACCACCAACAGGTGAGGCATGAACTCCCCCTTCTCACAGTGCATTCGGGTACGCGGGCATGCGGAGGCCACCCGTACGGAGGGAGTCCGGCCCGACCTCACACACGTTATCGACAATCGTTTTCATTGTCATCTGAAACGGTGTCACTCACGCGGGGAAACTGCTTCCGTTGCGCCTGCCGCCCGACCGGAGTGGAATGACGTAGAGGGGCACCCGGAGGAAGGGGCACGCCATGACGGACAGCGACCGGGGGGACGACGTCTACCAGCCGCAGGAGCCGGAGGCCTCGGACCCGGACGACCTGCTGGACGTGGAGGACACGCTGGACACCTCCGGGATCACCGACGTCCTGGACGAGGGGTACTCCCCGCCGGAGCGGCCCTGGGCGGTCGACGACAAGGGCACGACGGCCGCGGAGCAGCAATCGGGCGAATCCCTCGACAGCCGCCTGACCAGGGAGGTTCCGGAGACCTCGGACACCGGCGACGGCATCGGCGACCTCGAGGACGGCGACGGGGAGCCCTACGACCTCGAAGTCGGCACCGACCGGGCGGGCCGCCTCACGCAGGAGGGCGACGGGCACGTCGCCTCCACCCTCACCGCGCAGGACGTGGGGATCGACGGCGCCGCGGCCTCGGCGGAGGAAGCGGCCATGCATCTGATCCCCGAGGAGGAGGATCTGTTCGGCTGAGGGCTGCCCCGCCGTCCGTGGTGGATCAGCGCGCGGTCACATGCGGTGCACCGCACGGCGGAGGACCGCATCCGGGACGCGTTCCGGCGCCCCGACGACGCGGCGAGGTGCCGTAGCGGTCGTCGCGAGCCCGCCAGGGATGACGGGACAGCCCTTGGGGCGGGCCTGGCCCCCGGTCGCGTCGCGCCGGGATTCCGCCACCCGCCGAGGTGCGGGACGCGCCGGGATTCCGCCACCCGCCGAGGTGCGGCAGGCCCTCACAGACCTGCTCCGGGCCTGAATCCCTGTGGCCGCTTTGAGGGGGTCCGCCTCCGAGCGCCCGCCCGTCCGTGCGGCCCGCGCCGTCCGCCCCGTAGGACCGGCGCGAGCCCCGCAGGCATGCACCGCGAGTGCCGTCCTGAGACTCCTGACGCGGCGCACCGGGTGGTGCGGGGGCGCGCGGCCGACGAGGCCGAAACGCACCGGTGTACCCCGAAAACACTTGGACGCCGGACACACGGTCACGGAAGACTTTCTCCCCCGGACACCTCGCCGCGCACGCGGCACGAGCGCATGTGCCCGGTGGTTCGCCACGCCCCCGGGGCGGAGGCCGGCCACCGTGGCGGGGTCCGGCGCAACTGCCCGCGCAACGACACGAGGTCGGCATGGGATCGCAGCACGCACAGGGCACCGGGCCGGACAGGGGCCCGGTCCGGCTCGCACTCCGTCACTACCTGAACGAACTGTCCCGCCAACGAGGGCTGTCGGTTCCGGCTCTCCTGCTCCCCGCACTCGGCAACATCGGGATCACCTACGTCGCCCCGCTGGTCGTCGCCAAGCTGGTGGGCCGCATCGCCGAGGACGGGGCCATCGGCTTACACGACGCGCTCCCCTACGTCGGGGTGTTCGCCGGGGTCCTGCTCCTCGCGGAGACCCTGTGGAGGCTGGGTCTGCACTGCCTGAACCGGGTCGACGCCCGCGGCATCGAGCACCTGTACGTCACCGGCATGGACGCGTTGTTCGCCAAGGACGCGTCGTTCTACCAGGACAACTTCGCCGGCTCCCTGACCAAGCGGGTGCTGAGTTTCGCCGCCCGCTTCGAGGAGTTCGTCGACACGCTGACCTTCAACGTCGTGGGGAGCCTGGCACCGCTGCTGTTCGGCACGGTGGTCCTCTGGCACTACGACCCCCTGCTGGTCGCCGGTCTGCTGACGATGATCGTCCTGACCGCGTTCTGCGCCGCACCCCTCATCCGTCGTCGGCAGCGGCTGGTCAACGAACGCGAGGAGGCCATCGCACGGGTCTCCGGGCACGTGTCCGACGCCCTGATGAACATGGACACCGTCCGCGCGTTCGCCGCCGAGGAGCGGGAGGCCGCCGAACACCGGTCCCGGGTCGCGGAGTCGCGCAGACTGACCCTGCGCTCCTGGGACTACGGCAACCTCCGGATCGACACGCTGGTCGCCCCCATGTCGGTGCTGACCAACGGTCTCGGTCTGCTCCTCGCCGTCTCGTTCGCCGCGGGCGGGGGCAGCGTGGAGGCGATCGTGGTCGCGTTCACCTACTACACCGGTTCGACACGCATCATGTTCGAGTTCAACCAGATCTACCGGCGGCTCGAAAGCTCGATGACGGAGGCGGCGCAGTTCACCGAACTGCTCGTGGAACCGCCCACCGTGCTGGACCCGCCGGCCCCCGAAGCGGTCCGTCCGGGATCTGCCGACGTCCGCTTCGAGCACGTCGGCTTCGCCCACGCGGGAAGCCGGCCGATCTTCGATGGGCTCGACCTCGACGTGCCGAGCGGGACGCGGCTCGGTCTCGTCGGACGTTCGGGTGGCGGCAAGACCACGCTCACCCGGCTGCTCCTGCGCATGGCCGACGTCCAGTCGGGGCGCATCCTGATCGGGGGTCAGGACATCAGCAGGATGCGCCAGTCCGACCTGCGGAGCCTGATCGCGTACGTACCCCAGGAACCGGCGATGTTCCACCGCACGCTGCGTGAGAACATCCTGTTCGCCCGTCCCGGAGCCACCGACGCCGAGATCCGCGCTGCCGCCGACGCGGCGCACGTCACGGAATTCGCCGATCACCTCCCCGCCGGCTTCGACACGATGGTCGGGGAGCGCGGCGTCAAGCTGTCCGGCGGGCAGCGCCAGCGCGTGGCCCTGGCCCGGGCGATCCTGCGCGACGCTCCGGTCCTGCTGCTGGACGAGGCGACGAGCGCACTGGACTCGGAGAGCGAGACCCTCGTGCAGCAGGCCCTGTGGCAGCTGATGGAGGGCCGGACCGCGCTGGTGGTCGCGCACCGGCTGAGCACGGTCGCGGCGATGGACCACCTCATCGTCCTCGACCACGGCAGCATCGTCGAGCAGGGGACGCACCACGAACTGCTGCTCACCGACGGCGCCTACGCCAAGCTCTGGCACCACCAGTCCGGCGGCTTCCTCGTCGACACGGCCGCGGTCCAGCAGGCCGCCGCCGCCGAATAACTCCGCCGTCCGCGCTGCCCCCGGCCCGACGAGGGCCGGGGGCAGCCGCGTTCCGCGAGAGCACGGGGGGCTCATTGACAATCCGGAGGGCCGCACCGAGACTCGATCGCATGACCGAGGTTCAGCCCCTTCCCAGCGAGCGCTGTCCCGACCTCGTCCGCGCCTCCGGCGCCGGGTGTTGACCTTCACCCCACCCCTGCACGCGGCCCCGTCCGCCCATCCGTACGTCCGCCCCACGGTCGCGTCCTGACCGTGCACGGCTGTGTGCCACCGGGCCGCCGGTCCCGTGACGCGTCCAGCCCGTACCCCGGAGTCCCCGACCGGACACGGAGGTACGGCAACGGCTCCTCCGCTCCGCGGTCGGGGCCCCGGCGGGGACCGCCCCCGCGCCTCCTCAGCACCGGCGGCCCGGCCCGCGTCGCTCCGGCCGGGGCCCGAGCAGTGATCGGAAGACACGATGAGCCCGAAGTTCCTCTGGTACGTCCCCAACACCGTCGAGCCGGGGCACCGCGGCGACGACACGGTGTCCGGCTGGGGGTCCGCCGAGTACTCCACCGACCTCGCCCGCACGGTGGAGGCGCACGGCTGGAACGGCGCCCTGATCGGCACCGGGTGGGGGCGGCCCGACACCTTCACGGTCGCCACCGCCCTGGCGGCCCGGACCACGACGTTCGAGCCGCTGATCGCGATCCGTCCGGGCTACTGGCAGCCCGCCCAGCTCGCCGGTGCGGCGGCCACCCTCGACCAGCTCAGCCGGGGGCGCGTCCTCCTCAACATCGTCAGTGGCCGGGACGACCCGGGTGCGTACGGTGACACGAACACCGATCCGGCGGCGCGGTACGCCCGTACCGAGGAGTTCATGCACCTTCTGCGGCGTCTGTGGACCGAGGAGGACGTCACGTACACCGGTGCGTACTTCCAGGTCACGGGCTCGACCGTCGCACCGCGCCCCTGGGTGGGCAACGGCCGGCACCACCCCACGCTCTACTTCGGCGGCGCCTCCCCGGCCGCCGAGCGCGTGTCGGTGGCCGAGGCGGACGTCCAGCTCTTCTGGGGCGAGCCCCTCGACGGCATCGCCGAACGCGTCGACCGGCTAAGGGCGTTGAGCGAGCGCGACGGGCGCCGTCACCGGCCGTTGGAGTTCGGCCTGCGGATCACCACGCTGGTGCGTGACACGGCCGAGGAGGCGTGGCGGGCCGCGGAGGAGAAGGTGGCGGAGATGGCCCGCACGGACGGGGTGCACTGGGCACCGAACCAGCGGGACGCGGTCGGGCAGCAGCGGCTCCTCGGCCTCGCCGCCCGGGGCGAGGTGCTCGACACCTGCCTCTACACCACCCCCGGCAGGTTCGGCGGCGGCGGAGCCGCGACCACCTGGCTGGTCGGCTCCCCGGACGAGGTCGCGGCCTCGCTGGAGTCCTATCGCAAGCTCGGGGTCACCCACTTCATCCTGTCCGACACCCCCTACAAGCAGGAGATCGCCCGCGTCGGCGCCCATCTGCTCCCCAGGCTCCGCGAAGCGTCCGCACCGGGGGTGCCGCATCAGCCGTCGGACGGTCCCGGCGGGACGTGAGCCGCCCGTCCGCCGGCCCGGCCCGCCGACGGGGCGCGACTCCCCGATCCGGTCGTCTCCCCCACCGCCGGCCCACACCGCGAGGGCGCGCCGGCCAGGTCGACGAGTCCGGCTGTCGCGGGGTAGCCCGTCCGGACCGGCGCGGGATGCGGCCCGGGCCGTGGTGTGCGTAAGTGGCAGGGAGTTTTGTCCACCACCCACGGAGTGCGCGCATGTCCGAGGCAGTACCGGACCCGGTCGTCGTCCAGCCCGTCGTCGCGCCGCTGACCAGCGCCGCACTGGTCCTGGTCGCGACGATCGAGCCGGGCGGCGAGCCGGCCGTGCGGGACGTCCTGCCGGACCTCGCGGCGTTCGCGCGGTCGGTCGGATTCCGGGTGCCCGGCGCGGGCCTCGCGTGTGTGACGGGCTTCGGCTCCGACGCCTGGGACCGGCTCTTCGCGGGCCCCCGGCCGGCGCACCTCCACCCCTTCCAGGAGTTGCGGGGTCCGCTGCACCGTGCTCCGGCCACGCCGGGTGACCTGCTGTTCCACGTACGGGCCGAGCGGATGGACGTCTGCTACGAGTGGGCCTCGCACCTCCTGGACCGGCTGACCGGCGCGGTGAAGGTCGTCGACGAGGTCCAGGGCTTCCGCTACTTCGACCACCGGGACCTGCTCGGCTTCGTCGACGGCACGGAGAACCCGGTCGGTGACGACGCGCGCAGGGCCGCGGTCGTCGGGCCCGAGGACCCCGGCTTCGAGGGCGGCAGTTATGTGATCGTCCAGAAATACCTCCACGACCTGCCCGGCTGGAACCGGCTCGCCACGGAGGAGCAGGAACGGATCATCGGCCGCACGAAGTTCTCCGACATCGAGCTCGCCGACGACGTGAAGCCGGCCGACTCGCACGTCGCCCTGAACACCATCACGGACGCCGACGGCACCGAACACGACATCCTGCGCGCCAACATGCCGTTCGGCAGCTTCGAACAGGGCCAGTTCGGGACGTACTTCATCGGGTACGCGGCCGACCCCGGCGTCACCGAACAGATGCTCCGCAACATGTTCCTGGGCAGTCCGCCCGGTACCCACGACCGCATTCTCGACTTCTCGACCGCCGTCACCGGCACCCTCTTCCACGCCCCCAGCGCCGACTTCCTCGACTCCCCTCCGCCACCGCCCTCACCCGTCGCGGCCGAGGCCGCGCCCGAACCGCGGGCCGACGCGTCACGGCCCTCGGACCGGGCGGCGGTGCACGACGGTTCGCTGCGCATCGGCAGCCTGCAAGAAAGCGCCCCGTGATGAACAACCTCCACCGTGAACTCGCACCCGTCACCGAATCCGCCTGGGTCCAGATCGAGGAGGAGGCCCGGCGCACGTTCAGCCGGCATGTCGCGGCCCGCCGGGTCGTGGACGTGACCGACCCGCAGGGCCCCGGGTTCTCGGCGGTCGGCGACGGGCACCTGCGCGACATCGACCCGCCCACCCCCGACGTCATCGCCCGCGCCCGCACCTCCACCCCCGTCATCGAGTGGCGGGTGCCCTTCACCGTCTCCCGGGCGGCCGTCGACGACGTCGAGCGGGGCTCGGAGGACAGCGACTGGCAGCCCGTCAAGGACGCCGCGCGGACCTGCGCGTTCGCCGAGGACATGGCCGTCATCGACGGATACGCGGCAGCGGGCATCACCGGGCTGCGGGACGGTTCCTCGCACGCCCCGCTGCCGCTGCCCGCGGACGCTCGCGACTACCCGGCCACGGTCAGTCAGGCACTGACCCGGCTGCGCCTCGCCGGCGTGGACGGACCGTACCGGCTGCTGCTAGGCGCCGAGGCCTTCACCGAGGCGACCGAGACGTCCGACCACGGCTACCCGGTGGCGACCCACCTGGCCCGGATCCTGGAGGACCCGATCCTGTGGGCACCCGCCGTGTCCGGCGGTGTGCTGCTGTCCACCCGGGGCGGCGACTTCGAACTGTGCCTGGGCCAGGACCTCTCCATCGGGTATCTGGACCACGACGCACGGAACATCCGGCTCTACTTCCAGCAGGCTTTCACCTTCCGGATGCTGACCCCGGAGGCAGTCGTCCCGCTGATCGCCTGAGGGCGCACGCCGACCTGGGAGGCTCCCATCGACGAGACCCGCCGTATGCCACCGGACCCCGTGCCCTCCCGGGACACGGTCCACGCTCAGCGCTCCACGAGGTTCGCCGAGGCGCTCCGCCTGGCCGTCGCGGAGGGGATGCTCGGTGAGACGCGGCCCCTCGCGGGGTTCCTCGACGCGGACGGGGTGCGCGCCTCGGTCGCCTCACTGAGGGACGCGTTCGCGACGGAGCCCCGTGTGCGGGTGCTGCACACCTTCGCCGCCAAGGCCGCCTCCCTGGTCCCCGTGCTGAGGCTGCTCGCCGACTGCGGCATGGGGTGCGAGGTGGCCGGGCCCGGCGAACTGCGGCTCGCGTTCGAGGCCGGTTTCCCTCCCGAACGCATCGTCCTGGACTCACCCGCGAAGACCCGCGACGAACTCCGCCTGGCGCTGGCCCTCGGTGTCGCGGTGAACGCGGACAGTTTCGGCGAGATCCGCCGCATCGACGGGCTCCGCTCCCCCGGCTCGGCCTCCGTCCTCGGGCTGCGGGTGAATCCGCAGGTCGGAGGAGGTTCCATCGGTGCCATGAGCACGGCGACGCCGACGTCGAAGTTCGGCGTGGCCCTGCGCGACCCGGGCGCCCGCGAGCAGGTCGTGCGTACGTTCGCCGAGCGGCCCTGGCTGACCCGGCTGCACGCCCACGTGGGATCCCAGGGCTGCCCCCTGGAGCTCATCGCGGCGGGGATCGCCGAGACGTACGCCCTGGCCGAGGAGATCAACGGGGCCCTGGGCACGCGCCGGATCACCGGGATCGACATCGGGGGCGGGCTGCCCGTCAACTTCGACGACGACCGGACCCGGCCGCTGTTCTCCGAGTACGTCGCGGCCCTCCGCACGTCCGTACCGGGGCTCTTCGACGGGCGGTACGACCTCGTCACCGAGTTCGGCAGGTCCCTGCTCGCGAAGAACGGCTTCATCGGCGCCCGGGTGGAGTACACGAAGGACGCGGGCGGGCGCCGCGTCGCACTGACCCACGCGGGGGCGCAGATCGCCACCCGGACCGTCCTGATGCCCGACGCCTGGCCTCTCAGGATCGGCGCGTTCGACGCGGAGGGCCTCCCCCGGAACGGGCCGACGATGGTGCAGGACATCGCGGGGCCGTGCTGCTTCGCCGGTGACGTGGTGGCCCACGCCCGGGAGCTGCCGGAACTCCGGGAGGGCGACTTCGTGGCCCTCTACGACACGGGCGCGTACTACTTCTCGACCCCGTGGGCGTACAACAGTCTCCCCCGGCCGGCCGTGTACGGCTTCGCCGGGGAACCCGGCGCCCTGCGCTTCGCACCGGTGCGCGACGCGCAGTCCCTGGACTCGGTGGCCGCGGAGAGCGGCCTGGGCCACGCGGAGGCGCTGACCGCGCTCTTCGGCCCGGCCGGGGAACTCCAGGAGCCGGCCGAGAACCCCTAGGCGGGCCCACCCGCGGGCTGGGGCGAAGGCTCGGGCTCGGGCACCGGGTCGGGATTCGGGCCCGGCGGCTGCGGGATCGGGTCCGGCGCCGGACCGGGCGGGACCGGGCCCGGCGGCACCGGCGGCGGGGAGGGCACCGGTGTGGGCGGCCCCGGCACGGGCGGCGGCGTCGGCGCGGGCGGTACGGGATCGGGATACGGGTGCGTCATGTCGTGCCTCCAAGTGCATCGGACAGGACGAGTGGATCTCCTCTCCACCGTCTCCCCGTGCGGCTGCCCTCGCCTGCCGAGTCCACACGTACCCACCCCCGGACGGCACCCGGAGGCATGCCTCAGAACATCTCCCGGTGCGCTCCGAGCTGCAGTCCGGCGCTCCGCACGAGCTCCTGGGAGACCTGCGGAGCCTGCTCGGGGTGGCGGCGGGCCCATTCGGCGGCGTAGGGGCACAGCGGCACGACCGGCACCCCTTCGCGGGCCGCCATGGAGTAGAACTCACGCACGAGGGCGCTGCCGATGCCTCGGCCTCCGTACTGCGGCTCCACGACGGTGTGCACGGCCACGAGGGCGCCTGGCCCGGGGTCCATCACGAAGTACGCGACGACCCCGGCGGCGACACCGTCCAGGTAGGCCACCAGTCTGCCGCTCTCCCGGTCGTCCCGGATGTCGACCGCGGCACGCTCTGCTGCCATGGGGAAGCTCCTCGCTGCTGCGCGAGGGGCCGATCAGCCCCTCGCGGGAACGGCGTGCGGACTGCGCTCGGTACGCGACCCCGGCACCGGCGCGGACGCGTCGGTGCCCAGCTCGACGATGCGGTTGCCGGCGTCCACGTGCACGACCTTCGGCACCAGCGCACGCGCCTCGGCGTCGTCGACCTGGGCGTAACTGATGAGAATGACCAGGTCACCGGGGTGCACGAGGTGGGCGGCGGCGCCGTTGATCCCGATGACGCCGGAGCCGCGCTCGCCCTCGATGACGTAGGTCTCCAGCCGCGCGCCGTTGTCTATGTCCACGATATGCACCAGCTCACCGGGCAGCAGGTCGGCGGCGTCCATCAGATCGGCATCGATGGTCACGGACCCCACGTAGTGCAGGTCGGCCTGGGTGACTGTGGCCCGGTGGATCTTGGACTTGAATATCGTTCGTAGCATTGAGGTGCTCCTGGGCGTAGGCTCCCTGCCTGCGTTTTTGCAGGTCAAGTGCTGTTTTCACACTCTACAACGATTCGCATGTCCGGGCAGCTTTCCCTAGGTTTTTCAGGACTCATGCTGACCACTTGCTGACTTTTCTGACGCAGCATCAGACAACGACAGAGGCCTCGCCCGCCCCCTGGCCTCTACCTCGACGACCCTTGCAAGCGTGCGCAGCGCCCCCTCAAGAGCACTCGTGATCAGCGTCACCTCGACAGCAGGACGACGGCTCTGACGCTCACGGCCCACATCTCCGCAAGAAGCTTCGAGACGGCGAGGCCATCTACTGATTCTTTTCGTGAGTTCGGTGGGTGTGGTGGCCACGTGGGTGGGAGGCTGTCGGGGTGGCTTATCAACCTTCTCCTTTGATTGCCGGCCCTTCCCTTCCTCCATTGTCGCGGCCTCAGTTGGCGGAGGCCCGTCGTGTTCGGGCAGTCGAGTTGTTCGAGGACGGGGTCTCGAATGCGGACATCGCGAGGGCGGTGAGGTGTGTGCCGAGACTGTGCGGCGTTGGCGGCGGATGTGGGAGCAAGGCGGTGCTTCGGCCCTGCGGCGACGGGCAGCCACCGGACGGCCACCCAAGCTGGACGACACCCAGGTCGAGACGATCCGGGCTGCGTTGGAGCAAGGTGCCCAGGCTCATGGTTTCGAGGCCGACCTGTGGACCCTGGAACGAGTCGGCGCGGTCGTCACCCGGGCAACGGGGGTGGTGTTGTCGAGGGCGTCGGTGTGGCGGCTGCTGACCAGCCGGCTCGGATGGAGCCTGCAACGGCCCGAGCGACGGGCGGTCGAGCGGAACGAGTCGGAGATCGCCCGTTGGATCGCGCATGAGTGGCCGCGCATCAAAAAGGGGCCGTGAACACACGTGCCTGGATCGTCTTCCTCGACGAATCAGGCGTCTCCCTACTCCCTCAGATCCGCCGCACCTACTCGCCCCGAGGGCGCACTCCGCTCCTGCGGCACCGCCTGAACTGAAAGCGCGCGTCGATGGCCGGGGCCTCGGGTTACCACTCCACCGACCCTGATCGTGGGGCGCGCCTGTGCTTCCACCTCAAGCCCGGCAGCTACGACACCGCCGGAGTCATCGAGGTCCTGGAGCAGATGAAGGTGTTCTACCGCGGCGAGCGAGTGGTCCTGGTCCGGGACGGCCTGTCCGCCCACTGGAGCCGGGCGATGCGGGCCTGGGTCGCCGAACAGGACTGGCTCACCCTGGAGCGATTACCCGCCTACGCTCCCGAGCTGAACCCGGTGGAACTGCTGTGGTCCTCGCTCAAGTAGCGCGAACTCGCCAACCTCGCCGGCGACCACCTCGCCGATGTCGCCGACGCTACCGAGCAAGGCGTCCACCGCATCAACGCCAACCCCCGACTGCCATGGTCATTCCTCGCCCACACTGGCCTGACCATCCACCCACCACACCCACCGAACTTACGAAAAGATCAGTAGGACGACGTCCAGCCTGCCGCGCCCCGGCCTCGCACGAAGGAGGCCAGGGCGCGGCGCTATGTTGCCTGCCGCTACACCGAGTTCGTGGCCGGGTCCGGGTGCCCGTCCGTGTCGACTTCGTACATGCCTGCGCCGTCGAGATAGCGCACTGTGTTGAGGTCCCGCCTCAGGATGGCTTCCACGGGGTGCCGGAGGGTCAGGGTTGCCGGGTACTCCAGATCCCATGTCGTGGGGACGATCGGATCGCCGGGCTTCACGTTGAGGTTGAGGTCGTTGAAGGTGTCCAGCGCCTTGATCTCGTCGAGAGCGCAGTAGCGGACCAGTCGGCCGGCGACTGGCGATGCGAGTGCCGCCCAGGCGAACGCTGCTCGGCGCCGGTATGCCGATCCTGCCCGGGCCATGAAGCGCTGCGGCCTGACATATGCATCAGCAGACCATTCGAGTTGGCCCTCACCTATGAGATCCGCGACGTAGTAGGGGAGCCCGGATGCACGGGCGGCGGCTTCGACCAGGCGCGGACCGTCGGGTGTCAGCTTGATCTCTACGTGCGCCGCACCATAGCGGATGCCCAGCCCGTCAAGCACTTCACGGGCGAAGGGCACCAATTCGGGAACTACGGGGTCGTCGGAGCCGAGGAGTATCTGGGCGACGACCAGGTCTCGGACACCGTTGAGGCTGATGCGGTCCGTGCTCCACACGTCGGTGACTTGGTGCACGCCGTCGCAGCTGGCGGTGTTGACGATGTATTCCGCACCGACGAGATACTCCTGGGCGACCACCTCGGTGATCGGTTCTCCCAGGACGGACGTGCGGTCTCTGACGGCCTCCAGCGCGGCAACCGCCTCTTCCGGGCGATCACAGAATCGGACTCCTTCGCCGGCCCCGCTACGCAGCGGTTTGACCACGATGGTGCCCCCGGACAGGGCGTGCCAGGCGTGCAGTTCCGTTGCGTCACTGGTCCGGATCTGTCGCATGGCGGGGATGCCCAACGATCGGAGCCGTTCGATCTGTGTGTACTTGTCGCGGCGAGCCGCGCTGAGCGCGGTGCCGTTCGTCGGTAGGCCTAGCCGTTCGGAAAGCGCGTCGGCGAGCTCCACCCCGGATTCACGACCGGGCAGCACCGCGCGCGGCTGCAGTATCGCCAGCCGCTCCGCAAGGTCTTCGAACTCACCTTCGTTGACGAGGATGTGGCTGAACCTGGAGGTGTCCACGGGAGAGACCGCAGGCAGAGGCGCGACCGTGCTCCTGATGTGGATGACTTCGCCACCCATGGCACTGAACGCGTCCGTGTATCGGAAGCTGGTTGCGTAGGCATCGACAACGGCCACTCGGAATGTTGACATCGTCAGTTCGCCCTTCCGTCTGTGGGCGTCTGTCCAAGAGATGCGACGCTGCGGTGTGCCTCCAGCAGTCGGTAGACCGAGTTGACGAGCACGTTGTGGACGCTGAAGCCGGATGTACCCGGATTCTGGTCGTCGAGGATGTCTGCTTCCCCGGTCTGCCGCGCGATGCCCTTCTTGGTGACCACGCTCCCGGCCGGGAATGCCTCCGGGATCGTCTTGCGGGTGACGCCGAGATGCACCATGCGGAAGTCCGCGAACTTGTCGATGACATTCAGCAACGTGGCGGTGGCATCGTCGTTGAGCTTCAACCGGCCGTCGAGAACCGCGTCGACAACGTTGTCCCCCTTCCTGGACGTCTCCCGCCATTCCGCGATCAGCGGGCGGGACCAGTTCGGGAAGTAGGCCATCGACTGGTCGAGATAGACCTCGTACTCCGTCGTCGGCGCGAGGAGGGCCAGCTCCAGCAGCTGAACGCTGGGCATGAAGGCCCCGCTCGCCCCTCGTGGGCCGCCCGGATGCCCCATGTGGTACTGGCGGAACGAGTTGAACGCGTCCCTGGTGAGCTTGCTGTACTGCGCCATGTACAGCCTGAACTCTTCCAGGCCTCGCAGGACCCCGCCCAGCGTCTCGGTCGCATCCACGCTGTCTGGCTCCTGGAGCAGTGTGCACAGCAGGCCGAAAGCGGACCGCACAGTGGGCTCAGACAGATGGTGCCCCAGGTAGAAGTCCCGCTCCAACCCGCCGAGCTCACCCTCGGTGAACACGCGCATGTCGCCGCTCCGGTGCCATTCACCCGCGTTGACATCGATCAGCAGCTCGTAGCTCATGTGGGGATCGAGCGAGGGGAATCGTGCGCACTGCGCCGCTACAGCGTCCGACAGGTGGCGCGGCACTGCTCCCGGCCCCCCGGGAAGGAACCCATTGACCATGAAGAGCAGATCGAGTTGGATCACCTGCGCCACAGCAAGGTCGTCGACACGCAGAGCGTGCGGCTCAAGGGAGGACAGAAGCTGCCCCTGCCTGTCCGCGAGTTCACGGTACGTCATGCGGCCTGCGGCAACTGCGCTCAAATCTGCCGGCAGAGCATCGAGTACGTAGGAGCGAAGGGGCGACGCAACCGAGACATCAGCACTCACCGCACCTCTCGGCGGGCCCCCCAGCCCGGTGAACAACTGGTCCTTCTTCACTTCTTCTCCAGCTACTTCGGACAGACTCGCCGCACCACCGGGGATTGGGCGTGTCGACAGCGCCTGGAACGCGCGCCTTCACAACCAGGGAACCAGCAGCGCCCACGAGTCACGCTGCTGACGCAACGTCATATAGAAAGACGAAGTCGGATGTGTATAGGTTCACGTGCCACCAACATGCCGAAGGGCAGATGGCCCCCGCTGGCCCGGCCGGGCAACGGCACAACACCCTGCCTGACACACCCACAGACCCGGGCGGAACGGGACTACGGGTACAGGGCGACCCGGCGGACCCCAGGCCAGCGGCCCGCCGCACAGCCCCGTCACGGGGCCGTCGGACGGCTAGGGGCCGACACGCGTATCCATCGCGCCGCCGCCGGCTCCCCGGTCGAAACCGACCTCTTCCCCACGGCTATCGCGTGGCAAAGAGGTGTCCCCGCCCGACAGAGGCTTGCCCACCGGGGATGACCCGCGAAAACGAGCGGTGTCCGATTTGGGAAGTCCACACCTCCGGTAGTAACTCCGGTGCAATCCCGAAACCGCCTATGCAGCCGCCTACGGGAGCAACCCCCGCTCTGCTCAGCGGAGGAAGCGGAAGAGGCCGTTTCTCCCGGCCTCTTCCCGGTCTTCCTCCGCGGCGAGGGCCGCGGCGCCCTCCTGCTCGCGCCTCTGATGCTGGTGCAGACGCTGCAGTCGCTGCCTGGGGGCCGGGTCTCCCAGTCGTCGTCCGGCCAGACTTCGCGGCCGCAGGTCGGGCACGACCACGCTGCCGCCTCCCTCCGGCGCTCGGCCTCTTCCTCCTCCTGACGCTCACACTCCACCTACGCATGGCGCTCAAGACGGCGCTGCTCATCGCGAACGTCAGTCTGCGCGCCAACGCGGTGCTGACCGCCCCTGAGGACAGGGTGCTGGTGACGTTCGTGGAGGTCGACAACCACACCGAACCCGCCGCCGTCGTCGCGAGGAAGATCGAGAACTACCGCCGGTTCTTCCAACGCACCGACAAGGACCACCAAGCGTAGACGTGCCGTTCTGGTCGACCCAGTGGGACGACTCACCCCGCGACGGCTACCGCCCCTGGCTTTGGTCTTCGCGAAGAACGTCAGCCCCGACGCCGCCGTGAACCGGATGAAGAGCATCCATGACCTGTCCACCCCCTATTCACGAGCAGACTCCCTGATGGGATGTGGGTGATACCCGCTCATGGTGGCGGCGTCCAACGTTTTGTGACAGGTAATCACGTGTGCCGGTCATCCCCACATCGAATCTGGGGCCGCGCGCCGACCTGGGCCGGCACGCCCCGGTGTCCCGGGCCGGTGAGCACTACAGGTCTCCGGGCTCAGCCGTCTCGACGAAGCGGATGATGCTGCGTCGGACGTGGTCTAGGAATTGCGGCAGGTTGTCGGCGACCTTGTCGAAGTCAGCATCGTCAAGAGACGCGGTCCGTGACCGGTGGATCGCACCACCCCGGTCGGCGACGTAGGAGATGCCTCCTCCATCCGAAGCGATCACGATCCCGTGAGGGTCGTCCGCTTCCGGCACGAAGACCGGGCCTTCCTCCGCGAGCCGGCGCAGGACATCGTCCGCCGAGTGGATGAAGTAGCCGTTGCCCACGTCCGGCAGGACGACCTCGTCGATCGCCTCGTAGAACGTCAGCAGATCCTCGAATCCCCGGAGCTCCCGATCAATGGCAGGGGTAACGGAATCCTTCCGGCCGGCGATCCGGACTTCGTTCGCGCCCGGCTCATAGCCGTACCGCTCCTCGAACGTCGAAACCATGCAGCTCAGCGCGCCCGTGACCTCGCCGGACCAACGAGCCGGCCACGCCGCCGAGTACGAAAGCTGCTCCATGGGCCCGGATCATGCCACGGCCGCCAGCAGCACAGCCCCGCAGACCTGCTCCACAGTGTGAACCCGGAGCAGTCCCCCTTCCTTTCTGCGTACGCAACACCCGACCACCCGGGGCCCGCCAATCCCGCCGCCGGCCACAAGGGCTGGAACGTCGTGATGCCCGTACCGTTCGGGTGCGGGCATCACGGAGGGATGAGGGCAAGCCAGCCACAAAGGATGCTCCCTGCCCTCATCCCACCTGGGGCACGACGGTCAGGGGGCCGGAGCCGCGTTCGCGCGGGTGGGGTTAGCGGCGGTGGTGGCTGCGGCCCCAGGAGTCGGTGTCGACGGTGCGGCCGCGGGCGTCGCGCAGGGTCGCGGTGTCCCGGTTGTTGTCCCAGACGTAGGCGCGGCGGTCCTGGAAGAGGTCGGTGCGGGTGTCGCGGCCGATGCCGGTGTGGATCCGGACGGTGGCGCGGCCGGCGAGGCGGACGTTGTCGAAGCGGTAGCGGTGTCCGTCCGCGTCGCGCAGGGTCCAGCCGTCCAGGTTGACGGCGCGGCGGGTCTGGTTGGTGATCTCGACCCATTCGGCGTTCAGCGACCGGTTGCTGCGGTCGTCACGCCCAGGGCTGTCGGCCTGTACGTCGCTGATCACCACACGGGGGGCGGGGCGGTGGCGGTCGCTGTCCTGCGCGGAAGCCGGCAGCCCATGCTTCCCTTACCGAACGGCCCACCGACCGGTCGAAGAACGGCTTCGCGAAGGGCTCATCACGGTTGACGATGATCACGCCGGCGAACCTGACCGTCCACTCCCCCCAGGACACCCCTCCAGCGCTTCACGGACCACAACCCGCAACAGCTCCTGATCCCGCACAGGCATGCCGGGACAGCCGGCAAGAACGTCATCAGAGAAGTCATCGGGCACACGCCGCGTTTTCGCTGTCACATCCCCTCCAACGACGACCAGCCGCCCGAGACGCGCAATCTCGGACGACGTCAGGCCCTCAGGTCGCGACCGGAGCGTCCCGAGTGGGCAGCCCATCCGGCTCGTCGGCCGCCTCCCAGCGCAGCAGGTCCCCCGGCTGGCAGTCGAGAACTTCGCAGAGTACGGCGAGCGTCGGGAAGCACACTGCCTTGGCCTCCCCCAGCTACCGCAGCCTTGTCGCGGTCCTCCAGGGATTCAGGGCACATGACGCCCGGGCCATCGAGCGCCTGGCGCTCGCCACCACCACAGCCCGAGGACAGGCGACCGAGGTCGTCGCCCTGGACCCCGGCCGCACGCGCACCGACCAGCACGGCGGCCAGGCGCCGGAGGCCGCAGCCGATGCCGACGGCGAGATGCAGGCCGACACGACGAGCGCCACCCCGGGCCCGGACGAGGAGACGGCAGAACTCGAGTCCAGCGAGGGGGCGGACGACGGCGAGCAGGACGAGCGCGCGGGCAGCAGCTCGGTGCCGCTGCTGCGGTTCTCCCCGCCCCGCGACCCCGGCACCGTTGCCCTGTTCCTGCGCGCCCGCGTCCTGTACTCGGACTCCGAGGTCTGGCTGAGCGGCTACAACGCGCTGCGCACGTGGGTGGAGGAGACCGGCGACCCGCAGGTGACCTTGGACGCGTCCGCGCCTGAGCGAGGACGGCATCACGTATGCGCTGGGCGCATGGGTCAGCGAACAGCGCCGCGCCTTTAGGCTCGGCACACTAGCCCTGGCGGGCCGACCTGCTGAACGAGGTGGGCATGGTGTGGTCGGTCGCGGACGCCGGATTCTGGAAGAACCTCACCGCGGCTCGTACGTACTTCTCGGTGCACGGCAGCCTCGCGGCCCCGAAAGACGCCTTCGTGGACGGGGTGGCCGTTGGTCCGTGGCTCGCCAATCTCCGAAAGGCCGGCGGGCTCGGTGCGAACGCCGACCGCGCGGCGGAGCGGCGCCAGGCGCTGGAGCAGATCGACCGGGACTGGAACCCCGGATGGTCCACCGACTGGCAGCGCAATTACGCGACCGCGCGCACCCCCCTGTCCGAGGAGACCGGGCTGACCGATGTACAGCCGGGCGTGCTCGTCCACGGGCCGCGACGTCGGCGCATGGATCAACCGCCAGCGACAGCACGCGGTATGGGAGAACCTGCTGCCCGAGCAACGCCAGCGCCTGGAGGGCTTGGAGCCGCCACCGAACCGACCGCATGATGCCTCCACGCCACACCTGCGCATCCAACGACGGGGGCCCGGCGCGAGCCCGGTCAGCCACGGTTTCAAATCTCGGCCCACCGCTCACGCCTACGTCACCGCGGTCACCGCGCTGCTCGCCGAGCGGGGGCACCGGGCCTGCTGAAGACGCTACGCACACACGATCCGGACTTCGTTCTCCTGGACGGCACGCTCGCGGGGTGCGACCGCGTCGGTGACGGCAGGGCCGACTACTCCTCGAAGCACAAGCGGCACGGGGTGAACGTGCAGGTCGTCACAGACCCCAGCGGGGACATCCTCTGGCTGTCGCCTGCCCTGCCGGGCCGGACCCACGATCCGACGGCAGCCCGCACCCACAAGATCCTTCGGATCTGGAACGGCAGGGCGTCCCGATCCTGGCCGACATGGCCTACATCGGTGCCGGCGACTGGGTCACCACCGCCAAGCGCCGCCCGCCAGGCGGCGAACTCACCACCACCGAACAGACCGCGAACCGGACCCTGTCTGCAGCCGGTCACCCGTCGAACGAGGCATGGCACGACTGAAGTCCTGGCAGATCTTCCGCAGATCCCGCGTGAACGGCGACCTGGAGTTCACCACCATCGACGTCGAGAGCGCCCTGTTCATCCGAGGCGCAGTGATCCGGACAGCCCGACACCGCGAGCGGCTGGGATTCAGGGCGACACCGCAGGAGCGTCAGAGCTGGTCGGCGCGCATCACTCCGGCTCAAGTCCCTCGGCGATGATCTGCATGATCTCGGCAAAGGATTCGGCCTGTTGCGGAGTGAGCCTGTCCAGGACCGCCTCGCGTACAGCACGCGCGTGCCCCGGAGCGGCTTCGTCGACTGTCGCCTGGCCCTCATCGGTCAGAATCGCGAACACCTTTCGCTTGCCGGAGGGCAGATTCTCGCGGCGCACCCAGCCCTTTTTCTCCAGACGTTCGACCGCCCGCGTGAGACGAGGGGGTGTCATCCTCATATCCCTGGCCAGGCCTGCCATCCGCTTTCGCTCCTGCGGGGACTCGGCCAGCGTGACAAGCAAGTCGTAGTAGAGGTGCGGTACCCCGGCGCTGCCGCGGGTATGGCGATCGAGGTGCCAGGCGAGCAGAGTGGTGACCTGGGTGCAGGAGCGCCAGATATGCCGCTCCCTGGCTGTCAGCCGACGAGACCTCCTCGCAAACGCCGGAGTGTAGGCACTTCTAGTCTCCTCAAGAAGTACGGCAAGCCGCCCATTAGGGGCATGCCGTGGTGTATCCCACCCTGCTATGGCGGCATGAACTCGAGGCCATGATCAGCACACTCGCCGCCGACAGAGGCGTCGTCGGCGGACGTGCTCCACAGCCGCACCTTCTGCTGCGCGGCATCGCGCGGGACGAGAGGGTGCGCGCGAAGATCCGGCGGCACCGCCTGAGGGGAGACCACACCTCTAAATACTTGCCATGACAAACATTAGCTGCTGCTTGACAGATGTCAACCCGAGAGGGTGGGCGCCGGGGGTTGCGGCTCGACAGACCGCCGGCGGCTCCGCTAGCTCATGGCGCTGCGCTCACGTCGCTGACTCAACAGATGCGGCTGGCCTGGCCCCTTGCGCCCGAGCGCTGGCCGGACCGCGCGCCAGGAGTACGGCGGCCCCGAATCCCGGCGCACCTCGAGCACGCTGCGCTCAGGGCCGGGGCGACGGGCTGCGCAGCCAGGGCGAGGCCGGGCCCTTCCTCCGGGCGTTCACCAACCCGGGAATCGCGCGCCCCCTCCGTCGGTAACCATGCTTCCACACGCGGGGAGCGGTCGTCCGACCCCGCACGTCCGGTAGTGGGGCAGGCTCACCGCCCGCTCTGCACACCACATGCGGTCCGGCAGTCCCGATATCGCGCCGCCTGCCGTGGTGAAGGCCAAGGCGCTCACCACGGCTGCGGGTCAGGGATCGCCCGGCCGGAGAGGACGGCAAATGCGGCGCGACACCTCTCAGAAGTCTCAGCACTGCCGACACACCGCTTGCGCGGCAGGCCGAGCGCAGAGCTGCTGCCACAAATTCGGGGCCCAGGCGCACTACGCGCCGATGCGCACCATCGCCCTCAGTCCGTTCCGGGTCCTGCGTTGGTGACGGTGCCGCGCCTTGACGGCCTCAGGTGGAGGGCAGGGTCTTGCCAGGAGGGCTAGGACCAAGAGGGAACGACGTAGTAGCTCTTCACCGGGGCCGGCAGGTTGGCCTGGTGCAGGCCGGTGACGTTCCCGTAGGGCTGGGTGCAGTCCTCTCCGAAGAAGACCGTGACGGAGGCGTACTTGAAGTTGGCCACGGAAAGGGCCGGCTCCGACAGGTTCGTGCAGTGGGTGTCGGTGGCGGGGATGGGGTACACCGTGCCGGTGAAGTCCTTCCCCGTGTAGAAGTTGGCCTGACCCCAGGGAACCGTGGCGGCCGTGGCGGGCTGGGCGGCTGCGGCGCCGACGAGCAGGGCGGCTCCCGAGAGGGCGACAGCGGTGCCGGCGAGACGCTTGCGCATGGTCATGTGTGTGCTCCTTAGCGCACGAACTTGGCAGCAGGTCGCCCTCGGTGAATCACTCCACCGCGACGAACCCATCTGCTTGACCTGACAAGTATCTGTCGGGCATTCAAGATCCGCTACTCAGCGGAGAGTTGATATGCGTCACACCCTGAACGTGCAGCGGAAGGGGAAGGACCGCCGAGCACGGTGGAACTCCCGACTCGTCACAGAAATCGATACGCCCGATACCGGGGGGATTTGGAGGAGCCCGTGCTGACCCCACGACCCAAGGTGCGCCGGCCGCAACCCGAACCAGCGCAGACCCACCGCATCACAACCTGCGCATCAGGCTGAACACCACCCCCACGCCCATCCGGTGGCGCTCCCGCGCGCCGCACACCCACCTCGCCCGGATGCGCTCAAGGGCGGCGTGCGCACGCCGGGGGCGGCCGCCGGCGTGGCGTCACCGCCACCACGGGTCGCTTTGGCTCTGTACGCGAGAACGGCAGCACTTCGACACCTGCTTGGGAGGCACAGAGGACTGGGGCCGGGCCGAAGTGTTCACGAGTTCGGCTCTGGCACGCTTCCGTGATGGGGCGCCGTCCCCACTCGTGCCCACGTCGGGGCCGACCCTCTGGCCTGCTGGTGTCCTGCCTTCGCCGAGCCGACGCAGTGCTCAATGGTCCGTCACCACGGAATGTGCGCCAGAATCGAGTTTCGACAGCATGCATGACGCGCCCTGGTGTCATCGGATACCGAGGCTTGGGTGGCGCGGCAGCGCGCCCTGCCGGACGGGCGAGTCGCAGGGGAAACAGGGCGGCACGGCCCCTGTGCGACTGCCGGCCGAAGCCCGTACGGGCATCTCGAGTACGGAGTTCCGGCAGCACGACGAGCGGGCAGAGCTGCCACGCAGTCCGCCTTGGCACTCGATGACGTTGGATATCTCGACCGCTGTTGACGCGGTCGCAGTACCCGACCTCAAAGTGATGCGACTCTGCTGCAGCGCACGCCGTTCACTGCCCGCACGGGCGGAGCAGGCCATGGATGACGAGGCTGGAGAGTGTATCGGCCATGTCGTTGCGATCCTGCTGCGCTACCGGTGCGGCAGTGGGGTTGAGGCGGTCGGCGACGGGGGCCTGGGCGAGGGCCAGCGCGGGTCCGGTGATGGCGGTGTACAGGACGTGCGGCGGGACTCGCGGGATGCGGCCTACGGCTATGAGGTTGTTGATGGCGGGCTCGATGCTGTCCCAGAACGGTTGGATGAACCGCTGATGCAGGTAGTCCAAGCGGTCGGAGTCGCGTGTGGATTCGTCGGCCAGCAGCCGGTTTTTTGCCGAGGCGTTCGCTGATCGGCGGTAGAGCTGAACGATCACTCCGGTCAGGTGCTCGTCGTCGTCGCCTGACTTGGCCAACTGATGATCGAAATCGTCCTGATCGTCCCGCATCGCGAAGTCCACGACAGTGCGCCAGAAGTTGTCTTTTGACCCATAGCGGTCATTGATGAAGTTGTGGCTGACCTCAAGGCGCCGAGCAAGCTCCCGCACCGTGGTCGCGGCGTAGCCGAGCTCGGCGAAAGTGTCGAGCCCGCGCCGGAGGATCTCACCCTCGTCCAGCTGCGCAGGGGCGTACTTGCCTCGCGCCGGCGACTTCGCGGCCCTGCGATTCCCGTCGACCACTTCTCCACCAATCCGTTCACAGCCATATGCCTGCCGTCGCCACTCCCCCGGATCACCGCTGCCACGGTGCCGCAGCCTTCCCCGCCGATCGCCCGCGCCTGTGAGAAGCATAAGCGACGCACTTGACGCTTGTCAGATCGGCGCTTGACGTTTGTCAGAGGCAGGAGCATGCTTGCCTCGTCAAGCAAATTTCGGCTGACAGATCCAGAAGCAGGAGACAAGGTCATGGGAATACTCGACGGCAAGGTAGTACTCGTCACGGGCACCGGCGGAGGTATGGGTCGCGTCGCCGCTCTGATCTTCGCCCGAGAGGGGGCGAAGATCGTCGGCGTCGACATCCACGCCGCCGAGAACGCGGAAACGGCCGACCTCGTACGCGAGGCCGGCGGCGAGATGACGAGCATCGCGCCGGTCGACCTCACCGACGCGGACCAGGTGCACCGGATGGCCGACGAGGCCGCAGCTGCCTACGGCGGGCTCGATGCCGTCTACAACAACGCGGCCATGATGCGCTTCGGCGCAATGCCCGACTTCTCCATCGAGGACTGGCGCGCGACGGAAGCCGGGGAACTCGACATCCCCTTCTTCGTATCGAAGTACACCTGGCCCCACCTCGTCCAGCGCGGTGGCGGGGTCATCATCAACGTCGCATCGGAGGCCGGGCTGATCGCGGGCTCCACTCCCCCCATGGTCGCCCACACCGCGACCAACGCCGGCGTCATCGGAATGACACGACAGCTCGCACTCGAGGGCGCACCCCACGGAATCCGCGCCGTAGCCATCAGCCCGGGCCCGGTCCTGACCCCCGCAAGTGACCGGGACCTCGGCGACAACCAGGCCATGCGGGACGCCGTCACCAGCAAGGTCCTCCTCAAGCGCTTCGCGCAGCCCGAGGAAATCGTCGAACTCGCCGCCTTCCTCGCCTCCGACCGGGCATCCTTCATCACCGGCGCCAACTACCCCGTCGACGGCGGCGCAAGCGCCTGGTAAACCCACCCACACGCACCACCAAACACACACCCACCCGAACACAGGAGGACGATGGGCCCGCCCACAGCGCGCCACAAAGCAAGGCTGGAGGGGTGAGACCGACACGCGGTCTCACCCCTCCAGCCATGATCAAGCAGTACATCACAGCGCTCAATCGAGCAATCTGCACCCGATCGGCCTGTGCGACACGAGGCCCTCGCCGGTCGTTGCTGCAGAACCGGGTCCAGCACGGCCCCATGAGCTTGACAGCAGGCGAGCCCAGAATAAAAACTGCACAGTCAAGCGAACCGTGCAGCGGCCGCTTGCGAAAACCACGGGTAGCGCACCCACGACACCGTCCCCCGGTCGCTACCCGTCCAGGCGCCTGCCCATCCCTCCCCCGTGGTCGGCAAGCGCCACCGAGCGCCCCACGCACGCGTGGGGCGTTCGACATAACCCCAGATCCACGCACATCCGCACGGCCACGCACTCTTCCCCACGCTCTCGTCCCAGCCCTCTCCCCCGGCACCCGCTGGTGCCGGTTGCGCTGCACGAACTACCCCGTTAGACCGGTGATAGCAGGGTAGGTGTCGGGCATGCGGTCGCGGCGGTGGGTACAGTCCAGCGCGTCAGTGGTTTCCAGCGCTGGTGGTCGGCGAGGGCGGTCCAGGTCGCAAGGCATCGGTCCATAGCGGGCAGCCCCGCCGGTCGGCAACCACGGTGCCATTCATGGCGTTCTGCTTCTTCTTGCCCGACACGAACGTCGCTTCCTGAACCCGTCTCGTGCAGCATGGCGGCGGCCTTCGCCACCGGCCTGCTAGACGGCCAACTCACCGATCAGGCAGACCAGATGATGCCGCGAGATCCCAGTGAACAGCCGATGCTCCAGGACCGCCCGATCGACCATGATCGCCACAGCCGGACCATGCAACCTGGCGGCACCGACGACCCACCCGCTATCACACACCAACTCGTTAATCGACAGAGCGGGTCTTCACCGACGTCGCCTGGGCTGCCTCCATGGTCCTGGCCGCCTCCGCTGCTTCCCGGAAGGTGACGACCGCCTCGCCATTCTCCCGCGCCCACGCGGTGAGGATCCTGATGGGCTCCTCCAGGGTTCGCCCGAGGTCGGTCAGGCCGTACTCCACACGTGGCGGAGCCTCGGCGTACGCGCGCCGCTCGACGAGACCGTTGGCCTGGAGTCGGCGCAGCGTCTGGGTCAGTACCTTGCGCGAGATGCCGCCGCTCAGTTCGACCAACTCGCCGTGGCGCAGCGGGCCATCGGTCAGCGCGAAGACCGTGACCATGGACCACTTGCTGGCGATGATCTCCATGGCGAGGAGAGCAGGGCAGTCGGCCCAGGAAGGCGGTTCCGGGTCGCAGGGTCATGCCGAGAAGGTTACCTGGAGGTACCTGACGGCCGCCTATCGTCATCGATGTGCGCACGCCCATACCGCATCTCGCATGATTGAGGTTTCTGCCGTGTTCGTCTCCCTTGCTGTCGTCACCGTGTTCATATCGGCGGTTCTCCTCTCATCAGCCGGAGCCAAGTCGCTGCGGACCCGGCACATCACCGAGCAGATGACCACCCTCGGCGTGCCGCCGAGCATGATGACCTTCCTGATCGGTGCCCAGATCGCGGGCGCGGCCGGTGTGATCGCCGGACTCCGGTGGGGGCCCGTCGGAATCGCCGCCGCGGTCGGCCTAACGCTGTACTTCACCGGGGCGACCGCACTCCACCTTCGCGTCGGCGACCGCAGAGGCGCGCTTCCGGCAGTGGTCCTCACCATGACCTCCGTCGCTCTGATCGTGCTGAGCGCTGCCACCCTCTGATTCGTTGCAACAACCTGGAAGTCGGCGAGGCGGCGTAGCTGTCGTCGCGCGCCCGCCAGCGATTCACAGCGTCGTCGGGAGGATGACATCGCGACGGAGGGTCCCGTGAACGAAACCGCCTCACCGGGTACACCCATCCCCTTCCCGGCCGTCGCAGCCGCTCTGGAGGCCATCAACCAGTCCGTGCCCGACGCGCAGGCACCCACAGCCGCGACGCCGCACCCGCCCGACTCCGGCCCGCACCCGGCACTGGCCGCGCTGCTGATGCTGCGCAAGGTCCGCGAGGAGCTCGCGGGCTGGGAGAGCGCACTGATCGAAACCGCCCGCGGACAGGGCGCAAGCTGGGCCGAGCTCGCCGAGCCAATCGGGGTCGCCAGCCGCCAGGCCGCCGAACGCCGCTACCTGAGGCTGCGCCCCGGCGCAGCCGGGAGCACCGGAGAGGAACGCGTCCAGGCCACCCGCGACACCCGCGCCGCCGACCGCACCGTCACCGCCTGGGCCCGCGACAACGCCGCCGACCTCCGCCGCCTCGCCGCACAGATCACCGCCCTCACCAACCTCCCCGACAGCGCCGCGGAAGCGGTCAGCGACCTGAACCTGGCCCTCGCTGACAGTAATGCCGCCCGCCTCGTAGGGTCCCTGACCGGCTTCCGGACCCACCTGCAACCGGAGGACACAGGCCTCACCGAACGCATCGAGGCCCTGACCCAGCACACCGACCAGCTCCGCCAGCACACCCACGACCAGCGCAGCACATGAACCGCCGCACATGGACCACCCGCCCCGCTCGCGCCGAGGGCCGGCCCGGCCGGGAACGTTTTACGGACCCGGCACCACCGGCACGTCCGCGCCGCGCCACGACATCACTCCCATGCTTCGGAGCGGTCCCGGTCGCCTGATCCACATCGTGTTGCGGAACCTGTTCCGGGCCCTGCGGCATTGCCCTGCCAAGTGTTGATCGCTTCCTTGACGCCCTGATTGGTGATCTCCCGCAGGCTGATGACGTGGGTCGCCCAGCTGTCCAGGATCGCTCCGACAGGATGGAAGTACCGGCGGATGTTGTGGTAGCTGCGGGCTTTGTGTTCCCGACGGCCCTCGCAGCGCATGACTTTCACCCAGATCCGGAGTTCTTCGGTGATCGTCTCGGGATAGCCCGCGATGATCTGCTCGACGACCCGCAGATCGGTCCACGGCTGGTACGAGGGCCATATCCAGGGCGAAGATGTTTGCTGCGGCTGCGACTTCCGAGGCGGACTGCCGAAGAGCGCGAACCGCGGCTGACCATCGCGCGACGCGGAGGAGCGCCACCATCCATCGTGGCGCTCCTCCGCGCTCGGAACGACCTTGCCTGACTAAGAGGTCCTAACAGAAGCCTCAGATGATGTGACTGTCGGCTTGGTTGCTCGTTGGGCTGTTCGTGGGGAAGAGAGAGTCGCGTCCGTGGATCGTCTCGGATGAACTGTGGTCGCTGATAGAGCCGTTGTTGCCTGTTCCGGCGCCGAAGCTGGTGCCCGGCAGGCCGAGAGTTCCTGACCGTCAAGCGCTCTGCGGGATCCTGTTCGTGCTGCATACCGGGATCCAGTGGGAGTACCTGCCGCAGGAGCTGGGCTTCGGTTCAGGCATGACGTGCTGGCGCCGGCTCGCTGCCTGGAATGAGGCCGGCGTCTGGGACCGGCTCCACGTCGTGCTGCTGGCCAGGCTGCGAGCGGCGAAACAGCTCGACTGGTCGCGGGCGGTGATCGACTCTTCCCACGTCCGGGCAGCTCGGCGCGGCCCAAAAGCGGTCCCAGCCCGGTCGACCGCGCGCGGCCGGGCAGCAAGCACCACATCCTCGTCGACGGCCAGGGCATCCCGCTCGCGGTGTCCCTGACCGGCGGAAACCGCAACGACGTCACCCAGCTGATGCCCCTGCTCGCCAAGATCCCGTCGGTCCCAGGGCTCGTGGGAAGGCCACGTCGGCGCCCTGACGTCCTGCTCGGTGACCGCGGCTATGACCACGACAAGTACCGCCGTCTGGTCTGGGCTCAGGGCATCAAGCCGGTCATCGCCCGCCGCGGAGTAGCGCACGGCTCCGGCCTCGGAGTCCATCGCTGGGTTGTCGAACGCACGATCGCCTGGTTCCACGGCTTCCGACGCCTCCGCATCCGGTGGGAACGACGCGACGACATCCACGAAGCATTCCTCGGCCTCGCGACCTGCCTCATCACCAACCGCCACGTCCAACGCCTCTGTTAGGACCTCTAAGGGCTGTCCCGTAATCCCTGGTGGATCAGCGCGCGGCGTCAGATGCGGTGCATCGCAAGGCGGAGGGACATCCGCATACTGGGTGTATTCGGGCGTTCCGACAACGCGGCGAGGCGCCGTAGCTGTCGTCGCGCGCCCACCGGGGATTACGGGACAGCCCTTAGAAGACATCTCATTTGGCGAGTCTGCGGTAGCAGATGAGGGTGCAGGCGATGCTGGTGAAGGCGAGGAAGTGGTCGGCTTTGCGTTCGTAGCGTCGGTGGAGGCGGCGGCAGCCGGCGAGCCAGGCCATGGTGCGTTCCACGGTCCAGCGGTGGCGGCCCAGCCGTTGCGAGGACTCGACCCCCTTGCGGGCGATGCGGTGGGTGATGCCGCGCTCACGTAACCATCGCCGCAGGTGGGCGTAGTCGTAGCCCTTGTCGGCGTGGAGTTTGCCGGGGTTGCGCCGTCGCCGGCCGCGGCGTGAGCGGATCGGCGGTATGCCCTTCACGAGCGGGATCAGGGCCTGGCTGTCGTGCACGTTGGCCCCGGAAATGCCGACGGATATGGGCAGACCGGACCGTTCCGTGATCAGGTGGATCTTCGAGCCGTACTTGCCCCTGTCGACAGGATTCGGACCTGTCAGGTCCCCTTTTTCAGGGCCCGCATGTTCACCGAGTCGATCGCGCAACGCGACCAGTCCAGCTCGCCGCGGGCACCGAGTTCGTCGAGGACCAGACGGTGCAGCTTGGCCCACACCCTGGCCTTCGACCACTCCGCGAACCGCCGGTGGGCGGTCGCTCCGGACGGGCCGAACGACGCCGAAGGCAGCTGCAACCAGGTGCAACCCGACGTAGCCACGAAGACGATCGCGGCCAGCACTTCCCGGTCACCGTGCCGACGCCGACCACCGCCCTGCGGCCGCGACGGCGCCTCCGGCACCACCCGCTGGAACAACTCCCACAACTCGTCCGGCACAAGACGCTCAACGATCCCCACCATGACTCACAGAATAGCGAGTCAACCAAATGAGATGACCTCTAAGGGCTGTCCCGTAATCCCTGGTGGATCAGCGCGCGGCGTCAGATGCGGTGCATCGCAAGGCGGAGGGACGTCCGCATACTGGGTGTATTCGGGCGTTCCGACAACGCGGCGAGGCGCCGTAGCTGTCGTCGCGCGCCCGCCGGGGATTACGGGACAGCCCTTAGGGATTGCAGATCATCAAGGTGTTGCTTCCTGGCCTGGGGCTCGTTGGTCTGGTATGCGCATCCCGGATGAGACCCGTGACCAACTTTCCGCGAAGTTCGCGGTGTTGTTCCCACATCTGGACGAGCGGCAGCGACGGCTGCTGATGGGAACCGAGGCCCGACTGCTGGGGCATGGTGGCATCCGCGCTGTCGCTCGGGCGGCCCAGGTCAGCGAGACGACGGTCCGCAATGGCGTGTTCGAGTTGGAATCGGGAGAGGAGCCGTTGGGGCGGGTCCGACGTCCCGGCGGAGGACGCAAGCGGGTCGCCGATCTGGATCCGGGGCTGCGGCCGGCACTGCTGGCGCTGGTCGAGCCCGACGAGAGAGGCGACCCGATGTCGCCGCTGCGGTGGACGGTGAAATCGACCCGTACGCTCGCGGCGGGGCTGGCCCGGGCCGGGCACCGGATCAGCGCCGATACCGTGGGCGACCTGCTGCGGGAGGAAGGCTTCAGTCTTCAGGCCAACGCGAAGACGCTCGAGGGCAGTCAACATCCGGACCGGGAAACCCAGTTCCGCTACCTCAACGAGCAGGCCCGCAACTACCGGGACGCCGGGCAGCCGGTCATCAGCGTGGACACCAAGAAGAAGGAGCTCGTCGGCGACTTCAAGAACAGCGGCCGCCAGTGGCGTCCCGCCGGCGAGCCTGTCCCGGACAGCGTCCACGACTTCCCCGACCCCCAGCTGGGCAAAGCCGTCCCCTACGGCATCTACGATCAGGCCGCGAACACCGGCTGGGTCAACGTCGGCACCGATCACGACACCGCCGCGTTCGCAGTGGAATCGATCCGCCGCTGGTGGCACGGCCAGGGCCAGGCTGCCTACCCGCGCGCGACACGGCTGCTGATCACCGCCGACGCTGGCGGATCCAACGGCTACCGCACCCGGTCCTGGAAGCTCGAGCTAGCCCAACTCGCAGCTGAAACAGGGCTGACGATCACCGTGTGTCACCTGCCACCAGGCACATCGAAGTGGAACAAGATCGAGCACCGGCTCTTCTCGCACATCACCATGAACTGGGGCGGCCGCCCGCTGACCAGCCACGAAGTCATCGTGCAGTCGATCGCCGCGACCACCACCCGCACCGGACTGCGTGTGAGAGCCGAACTCGACACCAACACCTACCCGACCGGAGTCCGCATCAAAGACGTGGAAATGGCCGCCCTGCCGCTGACCCGGCACGCGTTCCAGGGCGCCTGGAACTATGCACTGCACCCCCACCCCTCACCCGTAATCCCGGCGGCCCGGGCCCCGCAGACGCCGGATCCGGAGTGGGACCAGGTCTTGCTCTCCGATCCAGCACTGACCGGAATGACCCGCCGGCAACTGAACGACCTCACCGAGACCCTGGCCCCGGACGGGGATATCCGGCGCGGTCGGCCACCTCGGCTGGCCTTCGCCGACCAGGTCCTGGCCACCGTGCTCCACCTACGGGCCGCCCTGGCCGCGGAACCCCTCGCCGTACTGTTCGGTTCCAGCCGCACCGCGATGCACCGCACCCTCCTGAAGAACCGGCGACTGCTCGAGGCACACGGCATCACCACCCCACCGGCGACAACCCCACCCACGGCCCTCGCCGCCCTTCAGGACCGTGTCAAGGCACAGACCGGCGAGGACAGCAAGATCAAAACAACGTGTTAATGATCTGCAAGCCCTTAGCTCGGCTTCCGCGACCGCCATGTCCCGCCCTGGCCCGCGAGCCGCCGCGTCCGTCACGGAAATGGTCTAGCGGGCTGCTGGGAACGTAGCCACCACCATGTCCATGAACGGGGCGCTCTGGAGGCCCAGACCACCCCTTCGGTCACGTCCTCTGGCAGTGCTTCGATGACGGCGCCTCTGACGGTCCGGCCTCGCGTTCAGCCTCGACGCGAGGCCGGACCGTCAGAGGACACGGCCCGGGGTCAGCTGCTGGGGCGAGGGAGGATTTGGTCGAAGGCGGCCGTGAGACACGCAAGCGGGTCGTCGTCGGCGTTGATCGAACGAAAGGCGATGTAGCCGTCGGGACGGATCAGGAGAGCGCCCTCAGCAGAGATGGTGCGGCTGCGCTTCCACGCCAACCGGATATCGATGAGGTCGACCTTGCCAAGTCCCACCCGTGCGCTCCGCAACGGGATTCCCCGAGTTCGTGCGATGTCTTCAGCCGCCTCGACCCAAGCCTGGCCCTGTTCTCCGGCGATGAGGGCGAAGTGTCCGTCATGGATCAGTGAGCGGAGGGCCAGTCGCTCGTTGGAGCGCTCGACCCAAGCGTGGGGCAGAGCATGGCCCGGCCTGCTGCTGGGCTGGTACAGACGGATCTCGTCGGGTGATACCGGCGGCGGGGTTCCGTCACCGACGATGGCTGCGGAGTCGTAGGAGTAACCCATGGCAACGTTGTGCTGGTTGAATTCCAGCGTGGCCATCCCGAGCCACTCGTTGAAACGGTGCCGACGCTCGGCCGCACCGGGAAGGTCGTCGTCCCAGAACTTGCTCAGCGCCGCCCAGTTGTCCTCAGCGCTCTCGCTGGTCGAAAGTCCCAGTGCCGAGGCCATCGAGTCCTGATTACCGACAGCCTTGCTCGCGGTCTCGATGTTGTGCTGTGCAACGGGGTGGCGCTCGGCGGAGTACGTGTCCAGCAAGCCGTCGTCGGCCCGTCCGTCCAGTACGGCTGCAATCTTCCAGCAGAGGTTGTAGGCGTCCTGGATCGCACCGTTGAGGCCGAGGCCGCCTGCGGGGGGCAAGCGGTGTGCGGCATCGCCGAGCAGGAATGTCCGGCCGACACGGAAGTCGTCGAGCAGGAACAGCTCGAGGTTCCACTCACTCACTCCGAGAACCTTGGCTTCGATATCCGGAAGGCCGAGTGCCTCGCTCGCCCAGCGCAGCATCTTCTCGGTCTCCGAACCGTCCAGGTCCGGCCTGGAAACGGCCAGCGTCCATTCCTCGGAGTGCCGACCCCATCGGGTGGGCCCCTGGGGGACGAGAACCGCCCCGTATTCCAGATGCTCGGGGAACTCCGGGTTGAAAACCCAGGTGATCATGGAATCGTCGCCGGGGAGATACTGCGAAAGGTCCATGGCAAGATACAGACTCACCAGCTTCCGCATACGTTCATGCGTCGCCACCTTGGCACCGACAAGATTACCCACGGTGCGTCCGGCGTCTGCGCCGAGCAGATAGGCGGAGCGGACAGTGTACGTCTCGCCCGTGCTCCGATTCAGAATCGTCGAAGTGACCCCGTGGGCGTCCTGTTCAGTTCCGACGAGTTCGTGGTGGAACCGTACCGCAGCCTCGGGATAGCTCTCGGCGTGCTTCCGCAGTATCGGTTCCGTGTGCAGCAGGGAGAGGTTCGCGCCTGCCTCGGGGCTGGCTGCGATGTGATCCGGGTCTGCGTGTCCCGCGCCAAGGGACTCCAAGAACCCCAGCAGACGACCGTGGCCGTCCTCAGGACCGCCGCCCGCGAGTCCGGAGTACCAGGCGACCCCTCTCATGTTCTCCAAGGGTGTGGCCTTCGCCCTGATGTCCGGAGCGACGCCCATATCAGCCAATATTTCCATGGATCGCTGATTCAGGTAGTGGCCCCGGGGAAGCGTAGTGGTGTCCGGGTATCGGGTGACCAGCAGCGAGCGGATTCCGAGTCGGGACAGCAGGATCGACGACGTGAGGCCGGCTCCACCTCCACCGACGATCAGCACCGGAACATCGACATCAATCTTCTGGGACATGCGACCTTCTTCCGTATGTTTGGGTCTTCGGAGAGTGAAAAGCCAAGACTCTTTGACGGACTGGACCCGCTTGTAGGACAGCCGCCGTCGTTCCGGACCACGAGCCGGAACTCGAGGCAGGACGTCGGCTTGCGGCGAACGGCATGGCGGGGTTCACCTTGCCCGCAAGCCCGTGATTCGCCGCATGGACGCACAGTCACATAGTCGGCGTATCGCTGGGGTTCGCGCGAAGTCATCCCATCTCACTCGCGATCAACGTCTCTGGACGACGTAGTGAACGGAAGTCCGCGTGGGGCACCGCTATGCGGCAGAGGACGTCGGCCGGCGCGCGCATTCGGCAGTTCTGGGTGCCGAAAATCGCGGACCGCGGCCTGAGCCCCGTGACTGGTGCGGTGAGGCGAAGGGTCTGGGTAGCCCACCGACACAGCACCTCTCTCGAAGGATCTGGGGTAATACACTTAATTGACCCGTCAAGCATATCAGACACGTGCAGGAGCCGAACGGGCAGCGCGCCGGCATGGTGAAGGCGTTCAGTCAGGCACGCGGCCACCTCAGTCACCCCAGAGGGCGTCACCAGGCATTCAGGGCAGCAATGAGGGTGTCCGGTGAGGACGTGGTGCCGTCTGCCAGGAATCGGATGCCGTCGCCAGGCGAGGACGGAACCACTCTCCGGGTGTGGGGGCGGGACGCGTGGTGCGCCAACCATCAGCGGCCCAAGCTGGAGCGTTACGACGACACGCTGTTCACCGTCTTCAAGACGATCCACTACGTCGAGCACGCCGAGCTGACCGCGACCTGAGTAATTGTCAATACCTGCGGATCACGGCTGTCCGTTGAGGCCGAGTTTCCTCTTGCCGTAGGGGGAAAAGATCGACGCCCAACCGGTCCAGCCGGCGTGGACCTGGGCGATCTGGGAGGGCAGAGGCATGACGGGGAGCAGATTTCTGCCCTTGGCCCAGTTGGTGAGGAGGCCCTCGGTGGTGTCCACGGCGGAGACGACCATGGTGACCTTCGCGTTGCCGTCGACCCAGGTGTCCCACAACGCCCATCCTTCGGGGCGTGCTTCCACTCCCAGTCGAGCACAGGCATGCGGGTAGGTTTCGTCGGTGCCGATAGGCATAGCCTCGGGCCGGATGAGGGCCACGGCGGCGAGGGGAACCTGCGGGCGCTACGCTTCCTCCTCCAGGCACCCGTCTAAGAGCTGTCCCGTAAGTTGTGGGCGCCCGCGGTTTGGTGATCAGCCGAAGATGATCTCAACGTCTCTGTCCAGGCAGAACTTCATGACGGTGACCAGTTGGCGGGTGCCATCGATGCGTCGTGCGAGAGCGGGGTCGCTGCCATCGTGATGCCGCTCATCGATGATGGCCTCCAGCCGGGGCAGCATGGCCGCGCATTGAGCGGGCGTGAGGTCCGGACCATCGTCATCTGGATGGTCGAGTAGTGGTGTCAGCGGTGTGGAGTCGCTGCTCCACGGGCGGTCTCCATGGAATCCGTGCATCTCAGAGAGGGTGAACCCCTCAGCCTGGGCCAGCCACTCCCGGAACATGTTGAATCCAGTGTAGGACCAGGAGATGTCCGGGCTGGTCACATCGTCGTCTCCTGGGAAGAGCACGAGCCCCATCCTGTTCTCCTTGTTTGTCTGGTGCTCAGGATCGGTCGCGGGGGGCGTGCCAGCAACTGAAATGATCTACCGCATGGTTGGTGTGATCACGGCGTCGCAGTCGTCCTGGATAGCTCCATTCACCGGGCTGACGCCACGAGCACTCGGCAAGTTGGTGACCGCGCTGCGCCGGGAGGGAGCCGACGCGCCGCTCCGAGGTCGGCCCTGGCAGCTCTCGCTGGAGGATCGTGTGTTGCTCGTCGTGTCCTACTGGCGCACGAACTTGACGTTGCGCCAGCTTGGCCCGCTGTTCGGGGTCTCAAAGTCGGCGGCTGACCGGGTCATCGACCATCTGGGCCCGCTCCTGGCGCTCCAGCCTCGGCGGCGCTTCGCGAAGGATGCCGTGCTCATCGTGGACGGCACCTTGGTGCCCACCCGGGACCACACGATCGCGGAAAAGTCCAAGAACTATCGGTATTCCACCAACCACCAGGTCGTTATCGACGCTGATACGCGGCTCGTCGTTGTGGTGGGCCGACCGCTGCCGGGCAACCGTAACGACTGCAAGGCGTGGGAGGAATCCGGGGCCCAGTCCGCCGTGGGCAAGACCACGACATTGGCCGACGGCGGCTATCCGGGCACTGGGCTCGTGATGCCGCATAGACGCCAGGCCGACGAGGATCTGGCCGGGTGGAAGCAGGAGCACAACCGCTCGCACAAACAGGTGCGCGCCCGCGTCGAGCACACGTTCGCACGGATGAAAACGTGGACGATCCTGCGGGACTGCCGACTGAAGGGTGACGGCGTCCACCACGCCATGCTCGGCATCGCCCGCCTACACAACATCAGCCTCGCAGGGTAGAGAGACAGATGTCCCCACGATCAACTGCAACCGCCTCAAGTAAAGATCATTTACGGACTGCCCTTAAGGGGGCTGGTCAAGGCAGGAGCAGTCGGATTGCGGTCCAGGTGAGAAGTTGCTCGCGGGCCGGGCCGGGTGCCAGGTAGTCGACCAGGCTTTCCAGGTGAGCCGTCAGGTTCTTGTGTCGCCGCAGTTCACGGATCTGCTCGGTGGGAAGGTCGCGCCAGCTCTCGGCGATTCCAGCAGCCTGTGGGGGCGTGAAGGCCAATGCGTCGAGTGTGTCGCACGCCAGCGCCTCGGGACTCCAGTCGGTATCCGTGTCGTCGGGGCCCAGACGGTCAATCACCCACATCCGGAGCATGAATTCCTGCTGAGCCAGGCGCGCAGCGCGTCCGTCGGCGTGGTCGAACATGCGTCGGCTCGCGAGCAACGACAGTTTCGCCCACTGGCGACGGACTTTCTGCGGATGGCTGGAGTTGTAAGCATGGCCCAGCGCGGCGACGCGCGCCGTCTCAAGTTGCTGGCCGCAGGCATCATGGATGAACGCCTGCAGCTGGTCGAACGTCCAGGTGCTCAGATCGCCGGCGGGCTCTTCTCGGTGTGTGTCGCTACTCAAGGTCCCCCCTCCTGGTCGTAGGCATGCCCAGGCTGATGGTGGCCTTCTGGGACTTCCGGTCGATCTGCGCGAGCTTATCCTCGGCGCCGGCGAGGCTGACTTTGAGTCCCTCGATCTCGCCGGGCCAGCCTCGCGCTCGGCCTTGGAAAGGCGAAGAGTTGCCCGACTGGAAACAGGCCCACAACAAGTCCCACAAACGTCCGCGCCCGCGTCGAGCACGTCTTCGCCCGCATGAAGACCTTGAAGACTCTCCGCGACTGCCGCCTCAGGGTGCCGGCGTCCACCACGCCACGCTCGGCATCGCCCGCCTCCACAACCTCGCCTTGCCGGACTGGCCATCAGCCACGTCCATGCCCAGCCTGAGATCATTTACGGGACAGCCCTTAGGGGGAAGTGGTAGTGCAGCAGGGCCCTTCCCAGAGCGTTGATACAGCGTTGGAGCGGCCCCTCATCTTCGGTGTCGCCGGCGTACCAATGCTCGCCAGCTGCTGCGGAGGTGACTGCCCTGGCGAGCCGTTCGATCTCCCGCAGATAGTCGAGTTCGGAGAGCTCTGGCCTGGCCATAGAGGCAGTGTCGCATCGTTGCACCTGATCTGTGCACCTGCTTTTCGCGTCAGGCGGCCTGCTCCTGGCGCTCGACCAGGACGCCGTTCTCGAATCGTGCACCGGCGCGGACGAGGGACACCAGGTGGGCTCCGGTGATCGCGCGCCATCGCGCCTGAGCGGATTCGACCAGCTTGAACACCATCGCGAGGGCGGCCGCCGGGCTGCCTGCGCCGCGGGTGACCTTGGTGCGGAGTTTGACCGTGGAGAAGGTCGACTCGATGGGGTTGGTGGTCCACAGGTGGATCCAGTACTCGGCGGGGAAATCGTAGAAGGCGAGCAGTCCGTCCCGGTCCTCGGTGATCTTCGCGACGGCCTTGGGCCACTTGGCGCCGTAGGTCTTCGCGAAGGCTTCGATCGCCTTCTCGGCGTGGGTGCGGTCCTCGGCGTTGCAGATCTCCCGCATCGCCTTCGTCGCGGCGGGCTGCGCGGACTTGGGCAGGCAGTTGGTGACGTTGCGGGCTTTGTGAACCCAGCACCTTTGCGGCCTGGCTGCCGGGAACACCTCGGCGAGCGCCCGCCACAGGCCCATGGCACCGTCGCCAATGACGAGCTCGGGGTCGCGCGTGCCGCGGCGGCGGCAGTCGAAAGGGCGCCGTAGTGATCGGGGCCGGGCCACACGGCACGCTTCCGGCCGGGACGCGGCTCCCGAATCGGACGATACGTCGCGACTAGGTTGTGAGCGGAAAGCCTGGGCACGCGAAGGCAGGCAGGCGATGGTGCTTGCTCTCGCGTGCCCGCCCTTAACAGGTGTGGTGTTTCTGAAACCCGCGCAAGGAGTCGATGGCTGTGCAAATCGGGTACAAACTTTCAGCTGAGGCCTTCGGTCCGAGGGAATTGGTGCGTCAGGCCGTCATGGCCGAGCAGGCCGGTTTCGACTTCGTGGAGATCAGTGATCACTACCACCCTTGGCTGGACAGTCAGGGGCACTCGCCTTTTGCGTGGACGGTGCTCGGCGCCATCGCGGCCCGGACCGATCGAATCGGATTGGCAACGGGGGTGACCTGTCCGACGGTGCGTTATCACCCGGCGATCATCGCGCAGGCCGCGGCGACTCTGGCTCTCCTGTCCGACGGGCGCTTCACTCTGGGGCTGGGGTCGGGCGAACGGCTCAACGAGCACGTGGTGGGCCTCGGCTTCCCGGACACGGTAAGCACCAGGCAGGACATGCTGCGTGAAGCCATCGAGATCATCAGGCTGTTGTGGCGGGGAGGTTATCGGTCGTACGACGGCAAGCACCTTCGGCTGTCCGACGCCCGTGTATTCGACCTGCCCGACTCCCTGCCCCTCATCGCTGTGGCCGCGGGAGGGGAGCGTGCAGCCGTCCTGGCTGCGGAGCTCGGGGACGGGCTCTTCGCGACGGAGGACCGTCCCGAACTCGTCGACGAGTACCGGGCCGCGGGCGGGACCGGGCCCCGGTACGCCGAGGTTCCGGTCGCTTGGGCACCGGAGGAGGAGACCGCGGCGCGGGCTGCCCTCGAAACCTCCCGATGGGCGTTGAGCGGGTGGAAAGTCATGAGCGAATTGCCGAATCCGGTGAATTTCGACGCGGCTACGACCACGGTGCGGATCGAGGACATCACGGAGAAATTCGCGTGCGGCCCGGACCCCGCTCGCCATGTCGCGGCGGTACAGCGCTACCTGGATGCGGGATTCGACCGGGTCGTGATGCAGAACGCCGGCCCGGACCCCGAGGGCTTCATCGATTTCTACAGCCGTGAGCTCGACGGACGCCTCCGCGGCCTTCGCGCGCAACACCGGTCCTAAGGGCTGCCCCGTCTTCAGGGCGCCGCGTCCTCCCTCGCACGCCGGCCCGGCCCGCACGAACGTCGCGAGAGCTTTCTCGACGGATGGAACACCCCGAAAACCAGAGCGAAAGGACGTCCTCGTGACAGGCAATTCCGAACGGCGCATTGTCGTGCCGGAAAACCTTGCACCTCCAGACCGCGCCGGAGACTTCGAAGCACGTGCCCTGCGGGCGGAGACCTCGGGGCGTTTCACCGAGGCGGTCGCCGCGATGGAAAGCGGGCGCCTGCACTTCCCACTGCCCGGTAACGGCAGCACAGCCGACCGTTTCGCCGCCTTGCGCGCGGTGGCAGAGGATGATCTGTGCCTAGCCCGGCTGGTGGAGGGACATGTCGACGCTGTGGCGATCCTCGCCGAGCTCGATGGTCCTTCTGCGGAGTCGGGCAGCCGCTGGGGCGTGTGGGCTGCGGAACCTCCGGGTGAAGGTCTGTCGGCGACCCGTCGGCCGGGCGGCGGGTGGTCGGTCAGTGGACTCAAGCAGTACTGCTCGGGGGCGCACAGTTGCACGCACGCCTTGGTCACCGCACGTGCTGAGGAGGGCCGACGTCTTTTCGCCGTCGCCCTGAGCGACGCTTCCTACGAACCGGTCGAGGGGACGTGGCGCGCACTGGGCATGGCCGGCTCGGACACGCCGGATGTGCGCTTCCACGAGGCGCCGGCCGAACCCGTCGGAGGCGTCGAGGATTACGTGAACCGGCCCGGCTTCCAGCACGGAGGCATCGGCGTGGCCGCCTGCTGGCTCGGCGGAGCCCACGCGGTGGCGCGTCCGCTGCATGCGGCGGCGGCGCGCGGGAACGACCCGCACACCAGAGCGCACCTCGGCGCGGTGGACGTCGACCTGCATGCGGCAGGACTGACCCTGGAGGCGGCGGCGACCGCGATCGACAGCGACCCCCTGGACGCCAAGGGCGAGGCCCGGCTGCTGAGCCTGCGCGTCCGGGCACTCATCGAGGCTGCCTGCCGTCGCGCACTGGACCACGTCGGACGCGCCACCGGTGCGGGACCTCTGTGCCACGACCAACGGCACGCGCGCAACGTCGCCGACCTCACCGTGTACATCCGTCAGCACCACGCGGAGCGAAATCTCGCCGAGCTCGGCACCCTCCTCAGCGAGCGTGAGGGCCTGTGAGCGCACGTCCCGACGATCCGTCCGGCTACGCGGATCCGATCCAGGCCCCCGGCACCGCGGAGGGTCTCTGGGCGACGTGGCCGGGCTGGGGTGCCATGCGTGAGTATCCGCTTCCGTCCTCCGGGAGGGTGGTGGTCGTGGCCGCACACCCGGACGACGAGGTACTCGGCTTCGGTGGCACCCTCGCCCTGCTGTCGGACCTCGGGCACCCGCTGACCGTCGTGGCGGTGACGGACGGCGAGGCCTCTCATCCTCACAGCGCAGTGCTCAGGCCTCGTGAGCTCGCCGCCATCCGCTCGGAGGAGACCCGGACCGCTCTGGGCAGGCTGGGGGCCGGCCACGCCGACGTGGTGCGGCTGAACATCCCCGACTCCCGGGTGGCACAGCACGAGGACGATCTGCGTACGGCGCTTCTTCCGCTGTGCCGCGGCGCCGCTCTCGTCGCCGCCCCGTGGACGGGTGACGTGCACAGCGACCACGAGGCAGCGGGCCGCGCCGCGCGAGCAGCGGCCGAAGAGGCTGACGTACCCCTGGTCGAGTACCCGGTATGGCTGTGGCACTGGGCCGAACCGGGTGATCCGCGCGTGCCCTGGAGCCGGGCTGCGCAACTCCCGCTCAGCCCCGAAGTGCAGGTGCGCAAGCGGCATGCCATCGACGCGTTCGCCTCGCAGATCCTGCCTCTCGGGCCGGGGGCGCAGGATGCGGCGATTCTGCCGCCCGAGGAGATCGCCCATCATCTGCGTCCGCGCGAGGTGGTGTTCCGGTGAGCACTCCGGCCGGATACTTCGAAGAGATGTACCGGGGCAGCAGGGATCCGTGGCGACTCCAGGAGCGCTGGTACGAACAACGCAAGTACGCGCTGACCGTGGCCTCGCTTCCACGGCCGCACTACCGACGCGCCTTCGAACCCGCCTGCTCCGTAGGGCAGCTGACCCGCCTTCTCGCTGGGAGGTGCGACGAACTGATCGCCGCCGATCGGATCGAATCCGCCGTCGCCACCGCCCGCCGTCACACAGCGGACCTCGGCCATGTCGAGGTGACCCGTCTCACCGTGCCGCATGAGTGGCCCGAGGGCACGTTCGATCTCATCGTGTTCTCCGAGCTCCTCTACTATTTCGACGAGCGGCGACTGGACGAACTCCTGTCACGGGCCACCGGCTCACTCGACGTCGGCGGGACCCTGGTGACGGTGCACTGGAACCATCCGGTGCAGGAGCACTTGTACACCGGTGCTCAGCTGGCCGAACGGCTGTCGCGTGAACCGGGGCTGCTCCTGGGCGTGGACCACGCGGAGGAGGATTTCGTTCTGCAGACATTCAGCCGGGTTCTGCCGGGCGAGGCCCCTCCCCCCTCCCCTGCCGGGTTCGAGGGACTTCTGTGACGGGTCTCGCCGCCATCGCCGTGGTGATCCCCGCGCACGACGAAGAGACCTTCCTTCCGGCGGCCCTCGCCTCTGTCCGCACAGCGGCACGGCATCCGGCCGTCAGGGCGTCCAGGCTCCTTGTGGTGGTCGCTGCCGACGCCTGCACCGACCGGACGTACGAGGTGGCCCGGCAGGGGGGCGCCGTGGTCGCGACGCTCGATGCGCGCAGCCCGGGGGAAGCCAGAGCCGCGGGCTCGCGGCTGGCTCTGAGTGCCCTCGGCCTGGACCCTGCCACCGTGTGGATCGCCTCCACCGACGCGGACAGCGAGGTTCCGACCGGCTGGCTCGCCCATCAACGTGCCTGTGCGGAACGCGGCTGGGACGCGGTGGTCGGCACGATCCGACCGCAAGGGTGGCCCCCCGCGCTCGCCGATGTGATCGGTGACCATGTGCGTGCCTATGCGACAGCCGGCGGCGAGGGGCAGCCCTCAGGTCTTCACCCGCATGTCCACGGGGCGAATCTGGGTGTGCGAGCGGATGCTTATCTACGGGTCGGCGGATTCCCCGCCCTCACGGCAGGAGAGGATCACGCGCTGGTCGCCGCCCTGCAGGCGCATGGATACCAGGTCCTGCGGACCAGGCGCTTCCCGGTTCTCACCTCTGCGCGTCTGGCCGCCCGGGCACGGGGCGGGTACGCAGACCACCTTGCCCAGCTCGTGAGGGACGCACGGCCGTCGCACCCGACCGTGCTCAGCGAGGACCGGGCCGCACCGCACTGATGAAGGCCGAGGACGGACGGAGGTGGAGGCCATCTCGGAGAATACGAAGGCCCGGGCAGGAGTGCCGGGGAAGCTGCGAGCCGCGGCGCAGTGGTGGCACCGCGCTGTCACTGGCGGCGGCGAGGAGCGGAACACTCTGCTCGTGATCGGCAAGAGCACCTTTGCCGCCACCCTGAGCTGGGCGATCGCGGCCGATGTCCTTGACGCCCACTCGCCGGCGTTCGCTCCGTTCTCCGCTGTGTTGATCATGCAGGTGACCGTCTACCGCTCCCTCGTACAGTCGCTGCGCTACGTCGCCGCGGTGGTGGCGGGTGTCATGGTGCAGGCTGCCCTCGGCTTGTTCGCAGGCCCCGAACTGCTGACGTTCGCGCTCGGGCCCTCATCGCCCTGACGATCGGACGCTGGCCGGTCCTGGGCGCCCAAGGATCGCAGGTCTCCACGGCGGCCTTCTTCGCCTTCGCGACCTACACCGCGTCCGCGGGGAGCTCCGAGCGCTTCATGCGGCTCGGGGAGATCGTGGTGCTCGTGCTGATCGGATGTGCCACCGGTACCGCGGTCAACGTCCTCATCGCCCCGCCGCTGCGCTATCGCAGCGCCGAGTACGGCATCCGCAACCTCGCCGGCACTCTCTACGGGCTCCTCGCCGACATGCATCCCGTGCTCTCGCAGCGGGTCCCGGATCAGGAGACGACCGCCGGATGGCGGGCCCGCGCAGCGCACACCGGCCAGATGATCGAGCAGGCCCGGTCAGGAATCGAAACGGCCAAGGAAAGCACACTTCTCAACCCGCGGCGCATGATGCGCCGCTACCGCGGTCACCCTGGTTTCGCAGGCTACGATGCCGTGCTGGACGCACTGGAACGCACGCTGCACCAGGTGGCCGGCCTCACCCGCGCCCCCGATCAGTCACGCGAGCTGGGGGACGCCGGCAGACCTCTCCTGCAGCGCTACGGGGCGTTCCTCGAAGCCACCGGCGAGGCCGCCGCGGTATTGACGACGCTCGACGAGACGACCCTGTTCCAGCAAGCCAAGCGACTGGAACGCCTCACCCGGGAAGCCGAGTCGCACCGCGCCGAGGTCCGTCGAGGAGGCCGGACGGCTGGCCCTGTCTCCTGCCGATCCCACTGTCCCGTACGGCATCCTCGTCACCGAAGCAGGGCGGCTGACGGAAGAGTTCAGATACACCTCCGACGTCCTCCTCGAAGCCGCCGAGCGTGGCCGGCGACGACTCCGCCGGAGCCCGGAGTCAGCTGCCGGCGATCCGCACGCGCCCGGCCGCCAGGGACCGCTGGGGAAAGAGTGCCCCCTCCCCCGCTCACGAGCCGCCGTCCTTCTTGCGCAGCGACTCGGGTTTGTGGGCGGCGGACCTGCCGGTCTTGTCGCTCTTCACCTTGTACTGCGGCTCGTCCTCGGAGGCGTCCACGGTCCGGCCGGCAGCCTTGGTCCGCTTCGTGAGCTTCCGCTCGACCGTGCCTTCGACCTCCTGGCCGTGGCTCTTCCATGTGACGCTGTCGCCAGTGGACAACCTCTTGTTCTTGCCCTTGCCGGCCATCGGGCCACCTCTCTCGCGTCCCACGCCGGGATGCGGCGCACGGTCTCCGCCAGCATCACCCGTACGCTGCACTCCCGCACGTGGACCGCGCGCGCACGTCGCCCGCGAGCGGGCAGGCGCCGCCGGGCTGTTGACCGTCGCCGAGGCCTTGCGGCCTTCGGCCGGACTGCAAGGGTGGGCCGCCATCAGAGCGGCTTCGGCGCTCAGCCCCGCAGGTCGTCCGAGCCGCCTCTCGCGGGCGTCCTTGCCTGGTCTCCGACCGCTCCCTCGCCGTGGTCCCGGGCAATGGCCCAGAGCGGGAAGACGAACCAGCAGACGGCGAACCACAGCGCCATCACGCCCACGAGCCACAACGCCACGACGCTGTGCAGCGCCACCCGCAGGATGAGCAGCAGGGTGCTGCACATCGTGCAGAACAGGAGGCCGAGCCCGAGTTTCGTCAGGCGCGAGGCCCAGGTCACCGTTCGTGCCTTCATCCGCCGGCCGGTGAGGAGCCGGTGGTAGGACACGGGACCGATCAGGGCCGCCGCGGTCGCGGATCCCAACATGACCGTCACCACGTAGATGTCGCGGTCGACGGTTGAGAGATCGGCGAACCGGGGCTGGAAGACCACCGCGAGCAGGAATCCGAACAGGATCTGGACGCCCGTCTGCGCCACCCGGAGCTCCTGGAGGAGGTCACCCCACCGCCGGTCGGCCCGCTCCTCCTCGGACTCGCGCCGGCCACTGTGCGGGTTCACCGCGATGCCGTCTCTCTCGCCGTCACCCTCGGCCGCCGGTGTCCGGCCCATTGACGCCTCCCCCGGCTCGAACGCACGAGCTGCTGCAACTTCGCCCGGCTGCGCGTCGAATTCTTGGCCACGCGTCGCCGGGCAGCGACGTGGAGAACCCGCCAGGGAAGGACATCACGGTGGCGGCGAACCCGCGACCGGAGAACGGGTGGGAGGTGGGCGACTTCTTGGGCGTGCACCTGCGCGCCGACTGTCTTCCCGCCCACGACGAGCCCAGCGCGCTTCGGCCTCGGCAAACCCGAGGCGAAAGCAGCTGGCGGGAACCACGGCCTGCCCGTACCGAGCGTCAGGGCATGGCATCGCCACAAACGCCGTTCGAGCCCGATCCCGCGCCCCGTATCCCGGCTCGGGCTCCCGCTGCTCCCCTGGCACGGCGTGCGCCCTGAGCGGAGAAGCTCGCGGCCTCCGGGTAGCGAGCGCCGGCCGTACGGCGTGCACTGGAACCGCGGGAGTAACACGCACCGCGGTGAGCACCCGATGGATACGGCGTCGGTACGTGCCGACGCCGCACGGAAGGAGAACGACGATGCCGGCAGGTTCGAGCCCCAAGCGCGAACGGCAGTACGAGCACGTCAAGGACAGTGCGCGAGAGCATGGTGCCTCCGCCGAGCGCGCGAAGGAGATCGCGGCACGTACGGTCAACAAGGAACGGGCCCGTGCGGGTGAGTCCAGGGAAGCAAGCAAGGCGTCCCTGCGGGATAAGAAGTCCGCCTCGCAGCGCGGGGGTGAGCGTTCGCACCGCGGCCCCGTGAGCCCCACTCGGGATCAGCTCTACGAAGAGGCCAAGAGGCGCCACGTCCAAGGCCGATCCTCGATGAACAAGGAGCAGCTCCGCAAAGCCCTCGGCCACTGAGCCGCGACGCGGACCGGCCGCCGGCGCCCTCGCACGGACATCAGGAGTCGGCGGAGGGCGCCGCGGCCGGTGCCGGGTACGGGTGGTCGGCCAGTCGGCGAGCCGGCTGGACCGCGTTCGCGACCAGCGTCTTCGTGGTCGAGGCGACGGCGTCCGGAGTCCGGTCCAGGTCCTGGCAGTCGGTGCCCTGCATGGCCTCACCGACCCAGTACGTGACGGCCCCGGGCGCCAGGGAGAAGCCGATGTCGTTCAAGCCCTGGAACACGTCGGCGCTCACCTTGTGCGCCCCGTCCTCGTTGCCGACGACAGCTACCGCCGCGACCTTGCCGTAGGTGTGCGGGCGGCCCTGACCGTCGGACTCGGGGGATCCGGCGTTGAGGCGTTCCAGAACCCTCTGGCAGACGCTGGAGCGGTGGCCGAGCCGGATGGGGGTGGCGATCGGAAGGATGTCGGCGGCGAGGACCTCCCGCAGGACGGGCCGGGCGTCGCCGTCGCCCATGTCCGTTCCGGTTCCCGGGCCGACGTCGTGATCGGCGACCCGGATGGTCTCGCCCTGTACGTCGTGGTGGGCGAGCTGGGCCACGACCTGTCAGGCGAGATGGTGACTGCTGGAAGGGGCGGGCGAAGCGTTCAGGGTGCAGACCAGGGCGAGTGCGCGCATGGTGTGGCTCTCTCCTTCGCGATGAGGCGAGGTGTCGGCTCCGACGGGTCCGTGGGGCCGGTGATCTCCTCACGCGTCAAGGGAGCGGTGTGCCCCCGGTCGCGTTCATGATCTCGCCGGTGATGAACGAAGCGTTGTCGGAGGCGAGGAACACGTATGCGGGCGCCATCTCCGCGGGCTGAGCGGGGCGGCCCAGCGGACTTTGTTTGCCGAACTCGGCGGTGTCGGGCATCGTCGCCGGAATGAGGGGCGTCCATACCGGCCCCGGGGCGACCGCGTTGACGCGGATGCCGTCGGAGGCGAGCATCTGGGCCAGCCCTTGGGTGAAGGTCGCGATCGCGCCCTTGGTCATCGCGTAGTCGAGCAGATGAGGGCTCGGCTTGTACGCCTGCACCGACGTGGTGTTGATGATCGAGCCCCCGGCCGGAATGTGCGGCAGCGCGCTCTTGCACAGCCAGAACATCCCGTAGAGGTTGGTGCGTACGACACGGTCGAACTGTTCGGTCGAGATGGCGGAGATCCCGTCGGGCTGGGACATCTGGTAGGCGGCGTTGTTGACCAGGATGTCGATCCGGCCGAACTCGGATACGGCCCGTTCGACGAGCGAGCGACACTGCTTCTCGTCCCGGATGTCGCACAGGACGGGCACCGCGCTGCGGCCCGCTTCCTCCACCAGGCGGACGGTCTCCCCTGCCTCTTCCTCCTCTTCGGCCAGGTGGGTGAACAACACGTCCGCGCCTTCCCGCGCGAAGGCCAGAGCGACGGCGCGGCCGATGCCCGAGTCACCACCCGTGATCACCGCCTTGCGGTCCACGAGCAGGGCGGAGCCCCGGTAGGAATCCTCACCGTGGTCCGGTGGCGGGTCCATGGGACCGGTCCATCCGGGGTGGGCCTGGTCCTGCTGGGGAAAGTCGGGCCGGGGATGGGCCCGGGTCGGGTCCTGCGCTCGTTCATCGCTCACCATGGCTGTACCTCCTGTGCCGGGCGGGACGCGATCGGTCTCGCCTCTTCTCGGTCGCTGAGTGCAGGTGGACCCGTCGCCTGCGTGCGCGGCGCGGCAGGTCAGCCGATCTTCCGGCCGGTCAGAGGCGCGGCGTCTTCCGCCGCGCCCTTGCGTACGCCTCGCAACGGCCAGTCGGTAGGCCTCTGCGGCGTCATCGGTCGGCGCTGTCGGCCCGCGCAAGATCGACGGTGTCCCAGTCGGCCTTCGCGATCGTCAGCGACGGGTCTTCTGCGGGCCGGCGCGAGAACCGAGGCGACGCCAGGACCGCCTGCCACGCGGCGACCACGCTGGTCCCCGCATTCCCGGTGGCCCCCGTGGCGACCACTCGTTTGCCCGGCCTCAGCCCATCGCTGTTCACCGGTCCATCCCCTCCCGTCCTGCCTGCCCGTGACCGGCGGCGCCGTCACGGGACAAGAAGCGTCTTGATCATGCCGTCGGCCTTCTTCTGGAACGTCGCGTACGCCTGCGGCCCGTCTTCAAGGGGCAGGTGGTGCGTGGCGAAGGAGTCCACGCCCAGCGGATCGCCGTCGACCAGCAAAGGCAACAGGTCGTCCACCCAGCGCTTGACGTTGGCCTGGCCCATGCGGAGCTGGATCTGCTTGTCGAACATGGTCAGCAGCGGCATCGGGTCGGCCGACCCTCCGTAGACTCCGGAGACGGAGACGGTGCCGCCCCTGCGCACCAGGTCGATCGCCGTGTGCAGGGCGGCGAGCCGGTCGATGCCCGCCTTCTCCATCAGGCTCTGGGCGACGGCGTCGGGCAGGAGTCCGACCGCCGCATGCGCGGCCTTGGCCAACGGTGCGCCGTGCGCCTCCATGCCGACCGCGTCGATCACCGCGTCCGTTCCTCGCCCCTGCGTCAGGTCACGGACGGCGCTGCCGAGGTCCTTGCCGTATCGACGGAGGTCGAGACACGTGGCTCCGTAAGCGCTGACCCTGTCGAGACGCTCGGGGACCATGTCCACACCGATGACAAGACCGGCGCCTCGATGGAGGGCGATCCGGGCAGCCATGGCTCCGATCGGTCCCAGCCCGAGAACCGTGACGCTACCGCCGGGCGGGATGTCCGCGTACTCGACGGCCTGCCAGGCCGTCGGCAGCACATCCGAGAGATAGACGAAACGGTCGTCCGACGGCCCGTGGGGCACCTTGATCGGCAGGGCGTTCCCGAAGGGAACCCGCAGGTACTCGGCCTGTCCCCCGGGTACCTGGCCGTAGAGCTTGGTGTACCCGAACAGTGCGGCGCCGGTGCCACGTTCACGGACTTGGGTCGTCTCGCACTGGGAGTGCAGCCCCTGTGCGCACATGTAGCAGTGTCCGCAGGAGACGTTGAACGGAATGACCACCCGGTCGCCCGGGGCCACGGCGGTCACCTCGGGCCCGACTTCCTCCACGATGCCCATCGGCTCGTGGCCGAGAATGTCCCCCGGATCGAGGTACGGGCCCAGCACCTCGTAGAGATGCAGATCCGACCCGCAGATACCCGTCGAGGTGACCTTGACGATGATGTCCGTCCGGTCCCGGATCTGCGGATCCGGAACGGTCTCCACCCGCACGTCACGTTTTCCCTGATAGGTCAGTGCCCGCATGATCCCGCTCCGTCCTCCGCCGACAACCGCCAACGAGTGTGCCGCGTGCCCCCTGCTTCCCCGGCGAAACACGCAGGGCGCCCTGTCGGCCGGCACGTGAGCAACCCGTTTGCTGTCGCCCGGCCGACCGCAGAGGGTGTCAAGGGTGGAGGTGCGTCACAGTCGACGGCCGTACGGAGGTGCGCGGCGGTTCTCCGTGAGTTCAGCGGTCCGCCATCAGGGGTGATCGTGTGCGTGCCGCTAGGACCAACGGGAGTCGGGCGGCGCACGGACCGGCGGGCGGGCGGGCGACGGTGGTCACAGCCTCATCGAACCGATCGCTGTCCTGGCGGGGCAGGCGCTGCTTCGCGGCGGGATCGGGGATGGGATGACAGGGCCTCGGTCGCCGTGGCCGGAGGACCGGCCCCCCTCTCTCCTCGCGGTGAGGGCCGGTGGCACGAACTCTGGACTCGACCTCCTACTCGGTGCGCAGGGCCGTGGCGGTCCGGGTCCTGGCAGCCCAGCCGGCAGGCATGAGTGCGCCGAGTACGCCGATGAGCAGGCCGCCGAGCGTGAGCAGGAGCAGTTCGGTGCCGTGATAGACGGCGAGGACGGAATCGGGCAGCCTCAACTCCACACTGTCGCCCATCGCGGGCAGGACCCAGCCGTGGAGGGCTACCCCCAGCGGCACACCCAGGGCGCTCGCGACCAGGCCGGTCACGACGACCGAGGTGAGGACCATCGTGAGGCTCTGTCGGGGGGTCATGCCGAGTGCCTTGTGGACACCGATCTCCCGCACCCGCTCGCGGGTATCGAGCAGCACACCGTTGAGCACACCGAGCGCGGCGACGGCGACGAGCATCAGTGTGAGCATCGCCGACAGCGCCTTGAGCGTGACGACCATGTCGCCTCCGGCGTCGAGGCCGCCGGCCTGAGCGGTGGCCCCCCGCGGTGCCAGATCCTTGTTCAGCGCGGTGACGTAGGCGGCGACGTCAGTGCCTGATGCGACCGCGATGTGATGGCTCGTATCCGTAATGTCGGGGTGTGCGGCGGCGAGGGTCGCGACGTCGGTGAAGACCTGCATGCCGGAATTGCGGGGGTCGAGGACTTCCCCGACGACCCGGGCCGTGACCGGCTCGGCCAGGCCGTTCAAGGTGATGCTGTCGCCGATGTGGGTGCCGGTGGCGGTCAGGAACGGGGTGGGGACCACGGCCTCGCCGGGCCTGTCGATCCAGCGTCCCGCGACCATCGTGTAGCCACCCCACGACGCGTCGCCGGTGAAGGCGACCACGTCGACGGTGCCGGTCAGTCCGGACACGGTCGAGCGCACCGTCGAAGCGCGGTAGTACTTACCGGTTCCAGGGGTGGCTTCGACGGCCTCTGCGACCGCGGCCGGATCGGCCTTGGGCTGCTTGCTGCCGCCGGGGGGCTGGGGACCGAAGTCCGGCATGGGCGCGGGCACGGTGACATCGGCGACGTCGTGGGCCTTGGCGTCCATCACGTTGCCGAGGGTGGCGGCCATCCCCACGGTGAACGTGGCAGCGACGGCGCCGAACAGGATCGTCGTGCCCATGGCGAGCGCGCGGGCGGGCCGCGCGAAGGGCCTGGCCAGGCCCAGGGCCACCGGCCGGGGCAGCGGCAACCATCCGGCCAGCCGGACGGCCCACCGGCCGCGCTCCGCCGAAACGGCCCGCCCGACGGCGAGCGCCTCGACCGTACGCAGCCGTCCCGCCCGCCACGCACTCCCCCAGGCGGTGGCCGTCACCAGTCCGAGCACCCCGGCGATCACCGTCAGATCGACCCAGGGAGCGATGGCCGGCAACGAGGAGCCGTAGACCTCCTCCGTCTCGGCCATCACAGGGACGGCGAGCAGGTGGCCGGCGAGGACGCCGAGACCCGTACCGACGCCGGCAGGGACCAGTGCCTGACCGATGTAGGCACGCACGACCTGGGCCGGGGTGAAGCCGACGGCCTTGAGGATGCCGATGCGGCGCGTTGCCGTCCCCACGGCTGACGCCACGACGTTGCCGACGATGAGCGCCGACATGACCAGGCCCAGGGTGCCGAACGCGATGAGGAACGGGACGTAGAGGGCGGTGTCGCGCTCGGCGTCCTTCCTGACGGTGAGCCAGGACTGTTTGCCGACGGCCGCCCCCGGCACCAGTGACCGCGTCACGGCTTCGCCGCCGGCGGTGACCTGCGCGGCGGTACCCGCGTTCGTGAAGCGGTAGAGCATCTGGTACCCGCCGCTGCCGGACGAGGTGAGCGCGGGCATCTGAGCCGGCTCCACCCAGGCGTCGGCGGTCCGCGTGACCGAGCGGGCGACACCGACCACGGTGAGGGTCGGTTCGCCGGGCAGACGAGTGAAGGTCACCTGCCTGCCCAGGGTGGGGATGAGCGGGGAGTCGACGGACAGCACGATCTCGCCGGCACGTGCGGGCCACCGGCCGCCGACCAGTGCCACCTCGTCCACGTCCCGTCCGGGATCGGAGCGGCCGACCACGGTCATCGGCCAGCCGGGGCCCTCCTCGTCCGCCCGAGGGGTGACGGTCGACGTGCGGAACGGTCCGGCCGCACTGCTCACCCCTGCGCTGTCCCTGGACTTCGACAGTTGTGCCGCGCTCACCTTGCCCGCGTCGAATTCGACGGACAGATGTGCGCCACGCTGCTGGGCGAAGGCGTCGTCGAAGGGCGCGCTGGAGATCACCAGCAGCGAACCGCCCAGGACGGAGGCGGCCACCGCCATCGCCGCGGCGAGCCCGATCACCAGCGACTGCACCCGGCGCCGTCCCACCCCGGAGCGCACCACTTCAGCGAGCGCGCTCAACGGACGGCCTCCGTGGCGGCCGCCCGCGGCGGGACGTCCTCGGTCAACCGGCCGTCGGCGATCTCGACCCGACGCTGCGTGCAGGAGCGGGCCAGTGACAGGTCGTGGGTGACCACGACGAGGGTCTGGCCTTCGGCGTTGAGGTCCGCCAGCAGCCTGCTGACGTCCTGTCCCGCGGCCGTGTCCAGGGCTCCGGTCGGCTCGTCGGCCAGCAGCAGGGGCGGCCGGTTCATCAGCGCCCGGGCCACCGCGACGCGCTGCCGTTCGCCGCCGGAAAGCCGCCCCGGGTACGCGCCGGCGTGCCGGTCGATACCGAGGTTCTCCAGGAGCTCCGCCGCCCGCCGACGTGCCTCGGCCCGTGCCACCCCTGCCAGGCGTGCCGGCAGAGCGACGTTGTCGGCGACGGTCAGATCGTCGAGCAGGTTGAAGAACTGGAAGATCATGCCGATCTTCGAGCGACGGTAGAGAGCGGAGCCGGACTCCCCCAACTCGTCCACGCGCACCCCGTCCACGGTGACGGTCCCTGTGTCCGGCCGGTCCAGGCCCGCGATCAGATTGAGCAGCGTCGACTTGCCGCTGCCGGAAGGGCCGAGGACCGCGACGGCCTCGCCCCGCCGCACGGTCAGCGACACCTCATGCAGGGCGGGAGGGCCGTCGTCGTACCGGCGGCTTGCCCCCCGCAGTTCGATCACTGGCACGGTCATCAACGGCTCCTTGCGTACGGTCAGCGGGTTGTGGGCGTTGCCTGAACGCTAGGAGCGGGCCCGGCGCGCGCGCGTCGCCCGCCCGGACCCTTTGGGGTACCGCGCTGGGACGAACGCCGGAAACGTCATCCCTGCGATGTAGGCGGGGGATGTATCCGGTCGGGCCGGAACAACCTCCGAGTCGGACGCCACGGATCCGGCCGACGGCGACAATGAGCCGGTGATGAACGCACGTACGACGCTGGTGCGGCTGCGGGAAGCAGCCCGCGAGAGGGTCCGCGACGCCAGGATTCCGAGCGGCCCACCGTTGCGGCCCACCCGGCGCGCCTGGCAGTTCGACGTGCTGGTGGCGCTGGTGGTCGGAATCGCCACCGTCCACTACGGCATCGACAACGTGGGCAACATCGTGCTGCGGGAGGTCGCACCCGGTGTGGAGGTGGCCGTCCCGCGCCCGTCCGGCCCGGGAGGCCTGGCTCTCATGGTGACGCTCGCGGCCGTCGCCTCCGGCGCCTTGGCGCTGCGCCGCCGCTTCCCCCTCGCCGTGCTGAGCGTGGTGACGGCCGCGACACTGGCGACACCCCACAGCGTGATGCGGCTGACGTTCTACGCGTTCGTCATCGCCGTATACAGCGCCGCCGTCCACAGTCCCTACCGGACGGCCACCCTCGTTGCGCTGCCGGTGTCGGTCCTCCTGGTCGGCACCTCGGGGAACTCGGTGACGCCGATCGTCCCCAACGAGTACATCGCCCTGCTGATTCTGGTCCCGATGGCCGGGGCCGCCATCGGCCTGCGCACCTGGAAACTCCGTACCGACGAAGGCCGCACCCGGCTCTCTGCCCTGGAGCACGAGCAGGGCGAGGTCCTTCGCCGGGCCGTCGAGCACGAGCGGGCCAGGATCGCCCGCGAACTGCACGACGTCGTCACGCACAACGTCAGCGTGATGGTCATCCAGGCGGGTGCCGCCCGCAAGATCATGATTACCTCCCCGGAGCAGGCAGGCGAGGCGCTGCTGGCCGTGGAGGCGGGCGGCCGGGCGGCCATGACCGAGCTACGCCACGTCATGGGCCTGCTCACCATGGACGACCGGGACGAGGGCACGGATGCGGACACGGAGGCCGCACTGGCCCCGCAGCCCGGCCTTGACCAGCTGGAGACGCTCGTGGGACGGGTACGGAACACCGGACTGCACGTCGACCTGACCGTGGCAGGTCCGCCCCGCTCCCTTCCCCCCGGCCTCGAACTCGCCGCTTACCGCGTGGTCCAGGAAGGCCTGACCAACACCGTGAAGCACGCGTCGGGCGCGACCGCTGCCGTCACCGTCGACTACGGCCCGCGTCAACTCCGGGTGGAAGTCACCGACACCGGCGGACACCCGGGCACGGGTTCCGGAAGCGGCCGGGGCCTGATCGGACTGCGCGAGCGCCTCGCCGTCTACGGCGGAACCCTGAACACCGGCCGGCGACTCACCGGCGGCTACCGTGTCGAAGCCCTGATTCCCTTGGAGACGCCGTGACCGAGCCGCTGCGTGTGGTTCTTGCCGACGACCAGACCCTGGTCCGCACCGGCTTCAGGATGATTCTCGGTGCCGACGGCATCGATGTCGTCGCCGAGGCGACCGACGGCCTCGAAGCGGTCGAAGCGGTCGAGCGCACCCGGCCCGATGTGGTTCTGATGGATGTCCGGATGCCCGCGATGGACGGTCTGGAGGCCACCCGCCGCATCCTGACCGGCGCTGCCGGCGAACCGCGCGTGATCATCCTGACCACCTTCGACCTCGACCGGTACGTCTACGCGGCGCTGTCCGCCGGAGCCAGCGGCTTCCTCCTCAAGGACGTCACCCCCGAGCAGTTGACCGCGGCTGTTCGTACAGCCCATACGGGCGACGCTCTCCTCGCTCCCGCCATCACCCGCCGTCTCGTGCAGCGGTTCACGCGGCGAGGCGGGGACACCGCCGCACTTCATCGCGACCTCGCGGCGCTGACCCCGCGTGAGCTGGAGGTCCTCGGCCTGCTGGCCCGAGGACTGAGCAACTCCGAACTCGCCGCCCGCCTCCATCTCGCCGAGTCGACCGTCAAGACGCACGTCGCCCGTATCCTCGGCAAGCTCGGACTCCGCGACCGTGTCCAGGCCGTCATCGTCGCCTACGAGACGGGACTGGTCAGTGTCGGCGAACGCGAGGCTGCCGAGTAGCCGCACCGGGAGGCCCGCCGAGTGGCCGAGGCTTGCGATCGGTCGCCGGAACCGGCATCTTCCGGTGTTTCATGCTTGAGCTGCGAAATCGGGCGTGCGCGGCGGTTGCCATGCCCAGCACCACCGGGCGCGCGGGGGCTCCCCGGCGGGCCGGGTCGTGGCTGCCGAGGCGAGCGGCACCCCGCGCCGGTCGATCGGTTGTCAGGTGGAGGCGGAACCGAACCGGGACGGGGAAGGCCCCTTCCCGGTTGCCGCCGGCCAGGCCCGGCACCGACCTCGCGCGCCGGAATCGCACGAACTGGTGCCGTCCCGGCGCGCGATCTGCCGCAGCGTGCTTCAGGGGGTGGTCCGGGCCTGCCGGTCAGCGCACGGCGACGTAGTCCCCGGTCGACGACTTCGCCCCGGAGGTGGAGTTCCCGTAGTACGTCCACCGCCACGTCCCCGGCCTGGTGGCCTTCACCGTGGTCTTGAGCGCTCCCGTGCTGCTCGACGTCGCCTTCTTGACCGTCGTGTACGAGGAGGCGCCCGCCGCCTTGAACTGCAGGCTGACCGTGCGCCCCGCGTACCCCTGGTACGTGTGGGTGTCCCAGTTCGCCCGTGTGACCCGACCGGTCACAGTGATCGTCTTCCCTGCTACCGCCGGCTCAGGCGACGCGTCGGCGGTCACGCGTGTAGCCCGCTTGACCTCCAACGGCATGCTCATGTCGTCGATGTCCTGGCTGTCACCGGGGAGAAAGACCCGTGCGGCGGTCTTCCAGGTGCCGGCGTCCTCGTTCCCGAAGTCAAGGTTCCGCGGGTCGATGTACAGCCATTCCTCGAAGTCGCAGACTCCCTTCGCCCTGTCCACGACCTTGCAGTCACTGGTGATGACGGCGCTGTGAAGAGTGTCCCCCGTGCCCGTCTTCCCCCGGTAGGGGAACACCGTCGGCCCGGAGCGGTACTTGAGCTTGGTCGTCATCCGGAAGACAGCGGGAACTTCGACCTCTTCCTGGACCCCGACGACGATCGGCTTCCCGCCGTTCACCGCGACCCGGGAGAAGGAGACACCGCCCTCCACCGCACCGGCCGGCACCGCCGCCACCCCTGTGAACACGATGGCCGATCCCACGGCCACCACCGCGCTCCGCATCGTCTTCCCCATCCTCGTCCTCTCCATGTTCGGGCCCGCCTTCTCCGCAGCCCGGACCTGGCGGCCCCGCCGTGCCGAAGGGCATCCTCGGCTGCTTCCTGTGTGACAGGGGAGGACGTCACACGGTTGTACGCAGCGCGGATGCAATGTGATCAAGACAGCGTCATGCCCGCTCGGATGACCGGCTGTCAGGCTCAGGCCCGGTGTTTCGGGCGTCGGCAGGTCTCGGACCGACGGACACCGCCACCACCTTGGACCTGACTCACGCCGTCCGCTCGGGGATCGCCGGGACGACCGTCTCGGCGATGCCGAGGAGTGCGCTGTCGTCCGGGAGGGCTCCCGAGTCGCTCCACACGGTGATGTCGCAATAGCCGCCCCGGTCCTTACCGTCGAGGGCGACGGTCAGGGTCCTGGCCAGGGGCCCTTGCTCGACGGGACCACTCCCCCTGCTGATGTCGATCTTCATGGTGTGATCCGAGGAGAGGACCGCGGGCCGGCCGAGGACCGAGAGCTTCTCGATGTCCGTCTCCTCCCCGAAGTCCATCAGCTTCACGTACTGGGCGATCGACAGCTTGTTGTACGTGACCGCGACGTTCACGGTGTAGGTGTCGAACTGGACCTTGGCCTCCGGCGCTGCGACCTTCCCGTCGGTCAGGGGGGCGGTGTTGCTGCCACTGGATGCCCCGGTCACGGTCTCGCCGGGCGTTCCGAGGAGCTGGGCGAGGCCGGGCCTGTTGAGCGCCTGGCACAGTTCTTCGCCGGTGACGGCCCCGGGCGTCTTCCTGTAGGCGCTCGGCAGCTTCTCGTCCTCCCCACTCGGACACGCGGCGGCTTGCGGCGTGCCGGCGTCGTCGGAGGGCACCAGGCTCGGGCCGAGCCACAGCGCGACCCCGAGCGCCGCGAACACGGCCACGGCCGCGAAGGCCTGCCCCCACGCGTTGGGTTCCTTCTGCGCGGCGGGCGGGGCGGGGTACCGACCCACTGGAGCCGGCTCCTGCAGCCGGGGCTGGGGCTGGGGCTGGGAAGCAGGCTCGGGTACTGCCGCTTCCGCGACGGCCGCCGGGCTCGGGTTCCGGCGTGCGCGCAGGGCTCTGACCACCGTGTGCACGCGGAGCGCGGTGGCCACCAGGAACACCGTGCCGATCCCGGCCGGCACCCATTCCTCGTCATGGACGGCGAGATACATGATGCGTACGCCGAAGACGGACCCGACCACGATGAACAGGGGCTCACGAACCCAGAAGGGCAGGAGACGGGGGAGGAGACCGAGCATGGGGCGATCTCACCAGGGCAAGATCACCTTGGCTGTGACGGAAGCCATAGTTCCGGCTCGGGACTCAACCGTGATGAAGCGACGACAACCCGCCCCGCTCGCTCACGACGACCGGCGACGCGACCGGGGACGGGACCGAGCGTTGAGCGGCGGGGCACCTGGTCGGCCGCGCTCACGCGTGTGACCGTCCGGGGATGCGAGGTCCGTTCCGGGTGACCCCCGGAGCGGATCTCACGGACGCGGGACGGTGCCCGCGCCGCCGGCACACCCGCCTGGATCGCAGGCCGGCCCGCGCGGGGGTGGGGTCCGGGACGACGCCCGGGCGTTCTCGTCGCCGCACAGGGACCCGAACGTCCCGACTACCGCTCGGTCCGCGCCACATCGCGGGTACGCCGGATGGTGTGTGAGGGGTGTGCGCTACGTTGCCCGGCATGAGCACACCAGGCCCCGTCCCCTGGCCGCCCGCCGCGAGGAGCACCGAGCGGCTCGTGATGCGCGCATCCGAGGCCCGCGACCGCGCGGGTTTCATCGAGTTGTTCGCCTCGCAGGAGGTGGGCGCGTACATCGGTGGGCCTCGGCCACGTGACGAACTGGAGCGCTCGGTGCCCGCGGTCCCCGGACGGCGCCCCGGCTGCTTCGTGGCCGCTCTCGACGGGGCGATGATCGGAATGGTCACGTTCGACCGCCGCGACGCGCAGCGTCCGGGCCACGTCCGTCCGGAGGGCGAGGAGCCCGAGCTCGGCTACATGTTCCTTCCGGACGCGTGGGGACGCGGCTACGCCTCCGAGGCGTGCACAGCCGCACTCGACTGGTTCGCCGCCGCCCTTCCCGACGAACCGTTGGTGCTTGCCACTCGATCGGCCAACGACCGCGCGCTGCGCCTCGCGGCGAAGCTGGGGTTCACCGAGGCGGAGCGGTTCGAGGAGTACGGCGCCGAGCAGTGGTTCGGCGTGTGGTCACGGGACGGACGCCTCCTGGGCTAGGCCCTCTGGCTTCGGTGACATTCCTGATCAGGGTCGCGACGACGGCCTCGTCGTGGCCGGGATCCGGTTCGAGACGGCCGACTTCGTCGGGTGGCAGCGGTCCCGTCGAGTTGCTGACGTCCATCGTCGCGATCACGCCTCCGACCCGTACGACGGTCCAGCGATCCCGGAGCGCCATCGTGCTGCAGTTCGGCAGGCGGGCCGGGGACCGGTCGGAGACGGGCTGTGGACCCGGCGATTCGACCAGCTCGCCGATCGCCGGCGCACCGGAACCGTTCTGGCCTGCCTGATCCTCCGGCCACGCGAACCGAACCAGCTGATCACTTGTCAGGCATGCCCTGGCGGGCCGGCGCCGGCCTCAGCAGCACCGGGCGCAGCCTGCTGTACCCGCGTACCGAGACGGGGCGGAGTCCCTTGAGCGCGTACTCCGTCATCCCGGCGAGTTCACCGGCGAACGCGGTGTCCACCAGCACCGTGCCGGGGCGGGCCACCGCGGTCAGGCGGGCCGCGACGTTCACCGCCGCGCCGTACACGTCGCCGTAGCGGCCGAGGACGGCGCCGTGCGCCAGTCCGGTCCGCATCTGCGGCAGGCCCGGTTCGGCCGTGGCGCGCGCGGTGAGTTCCAGGGCGATGTCGGCGGCCGTGGAGGCGGACTCGCAGACGAACAGCACCTCGTCGCCGATGGTCTTCACGACCCGGCCGTGCCCTTCGGCGACCACATCACCCGTCAGGCTCTCGAAGCGGTCGAGAACCCGGACGAGTGCGCTGCTGTCCAGCCCTCGGGTCATGCGCGTGTAGCCGACCATGTCCGTGAAGCCCACCGCCCGGTCGCGCACATCGGCGTCCTCGTGGGACGGTGCCGGCCGGGCCTCCCCCGGCCCAGCCGGTCCGGGACCCCGATGTCCCACCGAGGCGTCGTCCCCCTCCGCCTCGAGCACCTGCCCCGCGTACGCCGCGAGGTGCCGGCGCCACACATGCCGTTGCAGCAGTTCCAGCTCCGGCAGCAGCTGCCCGGCGCGTTCCAGCCACGCGCTCCCGTCGGCGGGGTCGCCGGCGCCACGGTTCACCCACGACCGAAGGGCGAAGACCTGCCATTCGGCGAGCCGGGACAGGTGGTGTCCGAGAGCGCGCGCCATCATCGTCTCGCTGTCCTCGGTGATCAGTCCCGCCTCGATGAGCCGCTCTCCCGCCCGCAGCGCGTCGACGTCGGCGTCCGTGAACACCCTCGCGTCGTCGTCGACCACGGGGAAGCCGAGAGCGCGCCAGATCTGCACCGTGCGGCCGGGCCCGACCCCGGACCGCTCGACGATGTCCCGCCTCGTCCAGACACGGCCGCCGCCGAGCAGGACCTTCTCCACGGTCAGGTGCGGTTCGCCGGGGGCGGAGGAGGCGGTTATGTCCTCCGGCGCACTCATGTGGTGTGCACGATCAGCACGTCGAGGCCCGCTTTCCTGGCGATGTCGGCGGGTACCGAGCCGAGGATGCGCCCCGCGAGGGAGCGCAGTCCGCGGTTGCCGACGACGAGGAGATCGGCCGAGGTCTCCCGGGCCGTCCGCACGAGGGCGGCGACCGGCTCGTCCTGCACCGCGACCGACCGCACCGTCGTCGCACCCTGGGCCCGGGCCCGGTCCCTGGCGGTGCGCAGGGTGTCCTCGGCGGGCGCCGAGCCCACTACTTGGTACGCCTCGGATCCCAGCTGGTCCTGAGCCACGGCCAGTTCGGTTCCCCGCATGGGCATGTAAGCACAGGCGATGACGAGTTCGGCCTCGCACACGGCGGCGAGCCGGGCCGCGCGCTCGACCGCCGCGAACGACGACTCCGATCCGTCCGTGCCGACCATGACAGTCCGATAGGCCACCGGAACAACCTCCTTACCAGAAAGTAAACTTACTTAAAAGTAAGGTAGAGCGCGGCCGACTCCCCGGGCAAGAGGGCAGGATGCACGCCGCGCGTTGCGCCACCGGTACGACGACGGCGCCGCTCCCTCACCCACGGGACGGGAGCGGCGCCGGCCGGCCACACGTGGGCGCGATGTCGCACGCGCCGCCGTTGGCGTCAGATCGAGCCCACCACCTTGCGCGGGGTGATGCGGACGACGACCCGCTCGGCGTCCTCGTGCGAGTTCGGGTTGAAGTCGGCGTAGGCCTTGCCCGTGTACTTCCGCGAGAGCACGTCGATCAGCTCCTGGCCGCCCTCGGTGGCCAGCACGGCCGACCCGCGCACCTCGGCGTACGTGTAGGGCGCGTTCGGCGGGTTGATCATCACGCTGACCCGGGGGTCGGCGCGCAGGTTCCTCTCCTTCCGGCGGCCGACCGTCGTGGACACCAGCAGGTCGTCCCCGTCCCGGCCGAGCCAGGTGACCGACAGCTGAGGACTGCCGTCCGGCTGGATCGTGGCCAGGGTGGCGAAGACCGGGGTGTCGTCGATGAGCTTCTTGAGGTCGTCTGAGAGTCCGGTGGGCACGGGCGGTTCCTTTCCTCGGCTGACTGCTGCTGTCCCCGTACCGACTGCCCGGCACGAGGGATCAGCAACGGACAGCCTGCAAAGTCGCGGCTTCCCGCGGCAAATCTCCGCCCGCGCCGTCACGGCGCCGCTCCATGGGCCCGAAGCGCACCGGCGCCGGAACATGGGCGGCCCCGGGCGCCCTCCGCACAGGAACAGGGCCGACGAGCTTCACCCGTCCGGCCGTACCCGCGCCACGGCCGGCGCTGCCCGTGCGCAGGCGGGCCGGCACCGGCGGCGAGGCCCGGCGGCCCGCCTCCCCATCGACAGGGCCGGCACCCGCACACACGTACGATGGGGCCGCGTGCCCTCCGACTCCCCGGAGCGGAGGAGACAACGCGGTGACGCCTGTGCGGCGTCACCGGGGCACGTCGGCCACCCGTGCGCGGGCGTGACCGCAGGTGCGCGCCGTGATCGGCTTCGCCGGCTCGGGAGAGCAGATCGTGGAGGGGCGGGGCAATGGCGGCAGTGATGGAGTTCGCGGGCGGACTGCGTGCGGACGGACTGCCGGCAGCCCTGTCCGATCCGTTCCGGCTGATGGCGGTGGAGGCCACCGGCCTGCTGGACACGGGCCCGGAGGACGTCTTCGAGGACCTGGCCGCGCTCGCGGCGCGGATCACCGGAGCCGGTCGGGCCTTCGTCACCCTGGTCGACGCCGACCGCTCGTTCTGGAAGTCCTGCGTCGGCGTGGACCTCACGGACGTGGCCGACCGGCAGAACCCCGTGCACGAGAGCTTCTGCTGCTACCTGGTCGGCTTGGCCGGCGAGCCATTCGTCGTCGACGACGCGGCCGCCGCCCCCGTACGCGCGATCACCCCTCGGTCGCACCGATGGAGATCGGCGCCTGGGCCGGGTATCCGCTGCGGGGTCCCGGTGGCGAAGTCCTCGGCAGCTTCTGCGTCATCGACGACGCCCCCCGCACCTGGTCGGCCTCGGACCTGACCACACTCGCGACCCTGGCCCGCTCGGTGTCCGCCGAGATCCACCTGCGCCAGTCGCTGGCCGCCTCGCAGAAGGCCCACCGGGTCTCCGCCGATCTCGCGCACACCCTCCAGCAGGGCATGCTCCCTCCCGCGCTGCGCCCCGTTCCGGGGCTCGAGACCGCGGCCGCCTATCTCCCCGCCTCCCAGAGTGCCGGGGAGCACGTCGAGGTGGGGGGCGACTTCTACGACCTCTTCCGCACCCGCGGTGCCCACTTCGGAGCCGTGCTGGGCGACGTGTGCGGCAAGGGTGTCGAGGCCGCGCAGGTGACGGCGATGGCCAGATACACCGTGCGCGCGGACGCCGACGCCCACGCGTCACCGGCCGGACTCCTGCGACGGCTGAACACCGCCATGCGGGAGCAGAAAGCGGAGCGCTTCCTCACTGCCGTCTACACCACCTTCCGTCTCACCCCCGCCGGTCTCGCGGGACGGCTCGCGCTGGCGGGTCATCCGCCCGCTCTCGTACGCCGCGCGGACGGACGTGTCGTGCAGCTCGGCACTCCCGGTTCCCTCCTGGGCGTCCTCGACGAACTGTCCCTGACCGACGTCCGCTTCCGCCTGGCACCCGGCGACCTGCTGCTCCTGTACACCGACGGCGCCTGCGAGGCCCGTCCGCCGCGCGTGGCCGGGCCGGCGCAGCCGATGTTCGACGACGCCGACCTCGCCCGGACGCTTGCCGGCACGCACGGCCTGGATGCCGGTGCCACCGTGGACAGGCTCACCGCGGCGCTGGCCGCCCATCACGGCGGCTGGGCCAGCGACGACACCGCGTTTCTCGCGCTGCGCGTGCCGGCCCGCCCCTGACCCGTACGGCCGGGGGCCGAAGCGCGGCCGGCGGACCGGGACTCCTCCGGCCGGCCCGCCCGGGAGACCCGTCCTCTCATTCGAAGAACTTGAGGCTCCAGCCGGTGTTCGTGTTCGGTCCGGGGACGTTGGCCCGGCTGTAGGTGGTGTTGCCCCACCAGGCGAACGTGCCGGTGTACCAGTAGCGGTTCTCCCAGGTGTACGGGGTCCCCTTCGGCACCGCGTGGAACATGGACGGGAACTTCGGGCCGGCGGGCGGGCTCGTGTCGATGTCACCGTTGAGCAGGACGAAGCTGTGATGCCCGGGGCCGTTGACGTGCAGGGTGGGGTCCCAGCCGGCCATCATCGTCGCGCGGTTGGAGCCGAACAGGCATCCGTTGGACTTGTACCAGTCCCAGACGTATGCCGGGTCCCCTCCCGCCCGCAGCCGCAGATCGGCCAGGCAGTACTGGTCGCTCCAGCTGCCGTTGGCGGAGTAGACGATGTGCAGTCGGCCGTCGGGGTCCTTGACGGGCTCGGGGCCCTCGTTGATGAACGGATTGCCGACGACCCTCTCCCAGCTCTCGCGCGGCTGCGAGATGACGGAGCGCCCACCCGTCGGCGTCGTCGGGCTGCTCATGCGCGCGACGTAGAGATTCTGCTCGACGTTCGTGTCACCGGCCCACCCGGACCAGACGAACCAGCGCTGGCCGTTGAAGGTGAACAGGCTCCCGTCGATGGCCCATTTGTCGTCGGGCAGCGCCAGTTTCGTCTCGGCGGTGTAGCCGCTGTCGGGGGCACCGGAGCTGATCACGTACATCCGGTGGGCGGATCCCCGGCCGGCCGAGAAGTAGACGTAGTAGCGACCGCCGTCGACCACGATCTCCGGCGCCCAGACCTCGCCGAGGTTGCGCGTGTCCGACCAGACCTGCCGCGCGGGGGCCGAGGCGAGCCCCCCGGTGGACGACGCCTGCCGTACGGCGATGCCGCCCCCGGTCGACTGCACCGAGACGTAGGTGCCGCCCACCCTGAGGACACTCGGATCGGCGGCCCGGAGACCGGTCTGGTCGGCACGCGCCGGTTCGGCGGACGACACGGACATCACGGTGGCGGCGACGGCCGACAGCGCGAGTGCCGTGACGCCGGAGAGAAAGCGGGAGAGTTTCATGGCCTCGTTCCCTGGTTGGCGGCCGCCTCATGGGCGCCGGGCGGACTCCCGCCCCAGGAGCCGGGGGCGGCGTCCGGGCAGGACGTGCCGGGGTCGGGACGGGACGCCGTCAGACGCGACACCGTGCCGACCCCGACTTTTACATCGATGGAAGAGTGCGGTATCAGCATCGAGATTAGTTCTGAGCATGTCAATATCTGCGACGCCACGCGCCCGCCCCCGACTGTTCACGAGGCTGCGCACGAGGCCACGTCCACGCTCGTGCGACACCACGCCCTGTCGCGCGAGCCGGCCGGGCGGGGGCAACCGCTCCCCTCGCCCGGCTCGTCGAACCGGTTGCCCGAACACCTGAAACGACGTCAGGCAGCGCGCAGTGCTGCCCAGTCGAGCTCGGCGTAGCCCTGCCCCCGCGAGAGTCGCACGTGGTTCGTGCCCTCGCGCAGGGTGACCCGCACCGTGGCGACCTTCGCCACGGCGTCCTGCTCTGCGGTGCCGAGCCACGCCCCGGTCGTCGGGTAGTCGATGCGCCCGGCCTCGGTACCGTCGACGGTGACGACGTGGTCGGCGGCGCCCGCCAGGCTGTTGGCGTATCCGACGTCCAGCAGATACGCCCCCGCCCTGGGCGCGTCGACCGAGAACTCCACCGCGCTGGTGGGGCGGTCGATCCCTCCCACGTAGCCGCGCCCGGAGGCGAGGGCCGTGTCGCTTCCCAGATGGGACACGGTGTTGGTACCCCTCACGGCCTCGGCCTCGTACTTGCCGGCGTACACGGCGGGCGCCGAGACGGGCTGGACCGTGATCCGGTAGCCGTTGAGGCGCTCCATCCGGCGGATCGGTACGGTCAGGTGGCCTCCTCCGTCCAGGGTGAGCACCTTGTCGTAGACGTTGTACGGGGCGCTCCGCGGATCGCCCGCGCGGTCCGCCCTGCGGTCGGCCGCGAGCGGGTCCGTGGTCCACAGGGCGCAGTCGACCCGCACTCTGACCTGCGGCCCGAGGCCACGGGCCGCGAGCCCGAGCTGCCCCACGTCGACGTCACCGTCTTCCCCGCCCGCCAGGAACGTCACCGTGCGCGCGGCCGGGTCCCACGAGGCCACGCCGTCGGACGCCTGGTAGTGGCGGGTGTCCCAGCGGCTGACCGCGAGCTGAGCCCCCGCATCTCGCGGAACCAGTTCATGGTGAACCAGCCACCGTTGGGCCGCAGCCCGTCCGAGGTACGGCGCAGGGTGTTCCCGAGCAGCCCGGGATTGGTGTAGGTGCCCATGGCCGCGAAGTCGACCCCGTAGCGGGCGAACTCGGCCCAGTGCTTGATCATGATGCCCGGCACCCCTTCGAACTCCCCGTTGCCCGGGCCGTACTCCTCGATCATCACAGGTCGCGGGGAGATTCCGACCTCCTTCGCCAGCGGCCTGTAGTAGCGGGTCAGGGACTCCGGCACGTCACCGGGACTGGGGCCCAGGCTGTGCCACTCGATGATGTCCGGCAGCGTCCCCGTGTTCTTCGCGTTGACGAGGAAGGCGCGCATCCGGGGCTGCCGGTCCGCGGCCTCCCAGGGGTTGTAGTGCTCGTAGTCGGTACCCATGACCTTCACCGACGGGTCGATGGCACGGATCCGCCGGACGGTCTCCGTCCACAGCCACTCGACCTTGGCATCGTAGGTGCCACCGGGCACGCGGGGGTCGGTCATGAACGGGCTGCCGGCCTGCGGGCCGAGCTTGTTGTCGGGTTCGTTGAGCGGGGCGACGGAGTGCAGGACGTCCTTGTACTTCTGGATGGAGCGGGTGGCGCTGTCGACCTTGCCCATCCAGTCGTCGACGCCCTTCCAGACGTACGGCCAGCCGCCCATGAGGTTGTTGTAGCGGGCGACCATCTTCACGCCCGTGCCGCGCAGTTTCGCGGCGACCGATTCGGTCGAGCTGGAATAGGCGGTGTCGCCGTCCCGGCTCTGGTGCGGGGAGAGCAGCACCTGCGAATGGCCCATGTGTGTCGGGGGTCCGGGACCGTACGGTCCCGGACCCCTCGGCAGGTCGCGGCCGTGCCTCGGCACGGTGCGGCCCGGCTCGGCCGTCAGGCCTTCACATAGGCCGCGAGGTGCTCGCCGGTCAGGGTGGAGCGTTCGGCGGCCAGGTCGGCCGGGGTGCCCTCGAAGACGATCCGCCCGCCGTCGTGTCCGGCCCCGGGGCCCAGGTCGATGATCCAGTCGGCGTGGGCCATCACCGCTTGGTGGTGCTCGACCACGATGACCGACTTCCCGGAGTCGACGAGCCGGTCGAGGAGACCGAGCAACTGCTCGACGTCGGCGAGGTGGAGGCCGGTGGTGGGTTCGTCGAGGACGTACACGCCGCCCTTGTCGCCCATGTGCGTCGCCAGCTTGAGCCGCTGGCGCTCGCCGCCGGACAGCGTGGTGAGCGGCTGGCCGAGGCGGAGGTATCCGAGTCCGACGTCCGCGAGTCTGCCGAGGATACGGTGGGCGGCCGGGGTGTGGGCGTCCCCCGCCCCGAAGAATTCGGCCGCCTCGGCGACCGACATCGCGAGCACCTCGCTGATGTCACGTCCGCCGAGGTGGTAGTCGAGCACCGACGCCTGGAACCGCTTGCCCTCGCACTCCTCGCAGACGGTGGCCACACCGGCCATCATCGCGAGGTCGGTGTAGGTGACCCCGGCCCCGTTGCACGTGGGGCAGGCCCCCTCCGAGTTGGCGCTGAACAACGCCGGCTTGACGCCGTTGACCTTGGCGAACGCCTTGCGGATCGGGTCGAGGAGTCCGGTGTACGTCGCCGGGTTGCTCCGCCTCGATCCCTTGATCGGGCTCTGGTCGACGGACACGACGTCCTCCCCCGCCGGGATGGACCCGTGCACGAGGGAGCTCTTTCCCGAGCCGGCCACGCCTGTGACGACGACCAGCACGCCCAGGGGGATGTCGACGTCGACGTCCTGGAGGTTGTGGGCCGTCGCGCCGCGGATCTCCAGTGCGCCGGTGGGCTTGCGTACCGTCTCCTTGAGGGCGGACCGGTCGTCGAAGTGACGGCCGGTGACGGTGTCCCCTGCGCGCAGTTCCTCGACAGTCCCCTCGAAGCAGATGGTGCCGCCCTGCGAACCGGCACCGGGACCGAGGTCGACGACATGGTCGGCGATCGCGATCGTCTCCGGCTTGTGCTCCACGACCAGGACCGTGTTGCCCTTGTCCCTCAGGCGCAGGAGCAGGTTGTTCATCCGCTGGATGTCGTGGGGGTGCAGCCCGATGGTGGGTTCGTCGAAGACGTAGGTGACGTCGGTGAGCGAGGACCCGAGGTGACGGATCATCTTGACGCGCTGCGCCTCGCCGCCCGACAGCGTGCCCGCCGGCCGGTCGAGCGAGAGGTAGCCGAGCCCGATCTCCACGAAGGAGTCGAGGGTCCGGATCAGCGCGGCGAGCAGGGGAGCCACCGACGGGTCGTCCAGGCCGCGGACCCACTCCGCCAGGTCGCTGATCTGCATGGCGCACGCGTCGGCGATGCTGATCCGCTCGATCTTCGACGACCGGGCTCCCTCGCTGAGCCGTGTCCCGTCGCACTCCGGGCAGGTGGTGAACGTGACCGCCCTCTCCACGAACGCGCGGATGTGCGGCTGCATCGCTTCCTTGTCCTTGGACAGGAACGACTTCTGGATCTTGGGGATGAGCCCTTCGTAGGTGAGGTTGACCCCTTCGACCTTCACCTTGACCGGCTCGTGGTGGAGGAAGTCGTGCATCTCCTTCTTCGTGAACCTGCGGATCGGCTTGTCCGGGTCGAGGAGGCCCGACTCGGCGTAGACCCGTACGGTCCAGAAGCTGTCCGACTTCCAGCCGGGGATGGTGAAGGCACCGTCGGCGAGCGACTTCGAGTCGTCGTAGAGCTGGCTCAGGTCGATGTCGGAGACCGTGCCCCGGCCCTCGCAGCGTGGGCACATGCCGCCGGTCCGGTTGAAGGTCGCCTTCACGGCCTTCTTCGCCCCGCGTTCGACGGTGATCGCACCGCTCGCCCGGACCGACGGGACGTTGAAGGCGTAGGCGCTGGGCGGTCCGATGTGCGGCTTGCCGAGACGGCTGAAGAGGATGCGCAGCATCGCGTTGGCGTCCGTCGCGGTGCCGACCGTGGAGCGGGGGTCCGCGCCCATCCGCTGCTGGTCGACGGTGATCGCGGTCGTCAGTCCGTCCAGCACATCGACGTCGGGGCGTCCGAGCGTCGGCATGAAACCCTGCACGAAGGCGCTGTAGGTCTCGTTGATCAGCCGCTGCGACTCGGCGGCGATGGTGCCGAACACCAGGGAGCTCTTACCGGACCCGGAGACCCCGGTGAAGACCGTCAGCCGCCGCTTCGGGAGGTCGACGCTGACGTCCTGGAGGTTGTTCACCCGCGCGCCGTGCACACGGATCAGATCGTGGCTGTCGGCGGCGTCCAGCTCGGGCGCGGGCGTGCCCGTCCTCTTGGCCATGCTCTTCCTGTCTCCATCCGTCACGCGGGCCGTGGCAACGGCCTCCGCAGGTATTGCCCCGTCCCCGGCGCGAGGCCCTCGCACCGGGGACGGCAGGTCCGATTGTGCGCGTCCCCTTCCCGGGACGGCCGGAGTGCGCGGGGGCGCAGGCCGGGTCCGTTCAGGCCCGGCAGCGTAGCGTCCGCCCCCTCGCGGGGCCAGGGATCACCGCTCGCGGGGCTGGTTGAAGCGCAGCATGTTGCCCGCGGGGTCGCGGAAGGCGCAGTCGCGGACGCCGTACGGCTGGTCGATCGGTTCCTGGAGCACGTCGGCGCCGGCGGCGCGGATCCGCTCGAAAGTGGCGTCGACGTCGTCGGTGCTGAAGATGACACCGCGGAGCAGGCCCTTGGCCAGGAGTTCCGCCATGACCTCCTTGTCGGCGGCCGACGCGTTGGGGTCCGCGAGCGGCGGCTCGAGGACGATCTCGACGCCGGGCTGGGACGGCGGGCCGACGGTCACCCAGCGCATTCCCTCGAACCCGACGTCGTTGCGCACCTCCAGGCCGAGAACGTCCCGGTAGAAGGCGAGTGCCTTGTCGTGGTCGTCGACGGCGATGAAGCACTGCGAGAGCTTGATGTCCATGCACGTCACGCTACGGGCGGGGGTCGGGTATTGCTTCTCCATTCCTGACCGGTCGCGTGTGGATCTTGGCGACGCAGGCCGGGATGGCGGCGCCGTCGACGTGGTCGCGCGCCCGGTAGGCGCTGGGGCTCTCGCCGACGAGTTCGGTGAACCGGGAGCTGAACGATCCCAGCGACGTACATCCGACCGCGAAGCAGACGTCCGTCACCGACAGGTCGCCCCGCCGGAGCAGCGCTTTGGCCCGCTCGATCCTGCGCGTCATCAGGTAGCTGTACGGCGTCTCCCCGTAGGCGGCCCGGAAGCTGCGGGAGAAGTGTCCGGGCGACATCAGTGCCGTGCGCGCGAGGGCGGGCACGTCCAGTGGGTCCGCGTAGTCACGGTCCATCCGGTCACGGGCCCGGCGGAGCCGGACGAGGTCCTCCAGGTTCACCCGCCCAGCATCCCACAGGGCCGGCGTCCGGTGCCGGGGCGCGGGACTCCACGGTCCCATCGCGCCGGTCCGTTCGCGTCGGCCCCATCGCGGCACCGGCGGAAGCGGATGCCACCGACGGGAGGCACCGACGGCAGTCACCGACGCGCACCGACACGCATTTCCAGCCAAAGCACCCGGACTTGCGGCCGATATTCGACGAATAATTCGGTGCCGTACCGTCCGGGCCGCCGGGCCGCATTCCGTTTCCGCCATTTCACGCCCCTCGCCTCCCACACTCCACCGAACCGGTGTACGAATTATTCGCATTCCGCACACACCTCCGGATTCAGTGGCCACGGACATCACCGCCGGTCTCACGCGTGGCCTCGGGACGAGGGCGCGGCAGGTGGTACTTCCGCAGGCCATCGGCACCCCGGCGCGCATGCCGACACGTTCGCGCGGCGACTTCCGGACTCTTCGCAAGGGGTTAACTCCAAATGGGCTTCGGCCTGTTAGCGTCACGAAGCAAGGATGGAGTCTTCGGAGTAAGGAAGGAGGAGAACAGTGCGGACAACGGGAGTCCGGTTCGTACTCGCTCTCCTTATGAGCCTCCTTCTCGCACCGCAGCTCCCGCTCTCCGGTTCATCCGGGCTCCATACCCACGTCTCCGCTCCGGGAATTACGGTGGACCGGGTCCCGGAAACGACTCGCGAGAAGAGCGACAGGGAATACGGCACGTGCGGCGCACCCGATCGCCGGGGTGAGCCGAACGGCCTTCTGCGCCACCGGGACCGCCATCGGTCCACCACCGCATCCGCCGTCGACACACCGGCACGGTCCGCCGTAGCGGACGACACCGCCGGCCTGCTCGCCCCTGCCGCCGTCGCGGCGATGGGCAACGCGCAGCACACCTCCAGATCCTCGACCGCGCACTCCTCGCACGTACTCCAAGTGTTCCGCTGCTGAGCTGACCCCGAGGCCCTCGAAGAACCCGCTCCTTCCGGCGTCCCCCGTGACGTGCGGGCGCGGAGCCGTGTCTCCCGGCCCTCCCGAGCCACAGTTCGTACGTACACCGACGTGCCGTCCTTCGGCGCGCCAGGAGGAACCACTGGTATGCAACGTCTCGTCGATCGATCCACCTCAGAGGTCCCACGCTCCAGCGACACCGCCACCTGGGCCCGCCCGCCCGGTGGCGTCCGCCCGGCGCCCCGCCGCACGGGATGAGGGCCGCCATGGACCGTGGAACGAAATTCCCCTACCTGCGGCAGGACTTCGCCGCGTCCGTCGTCGTCTTCCTCGTCGCGCTGCCGCTGTGTGTGGGAGTGGCCGTGGCCTCCGGGGTCCCCGCCGAGCTGGGGCTGATCACCGGCATCGTGGGCGGGCTCGTCACCGGCGTCATGCGCGGCAGCAGTCTGCAGGTCTCGGGTCCCGCCGCCGGGCTGACCGTGCTCGTCTTCGAGGCGGTGCAGTCGTTCGGACTGGCCGCACTCGGCGCCATCGTGCTCGCGACGGGACTGCTCCAGCTCGCCATGGGCGCGATGCAGCTCGGCCGCTGGTTCCGCGCCATCTCGGTCTCGGTGGTGGAGGGCATGCTGGCGGGCATCGGGCTGGTCCTCATCGCCGGCCAGCTCTACGCCGCGGCGGGCATCGCGGCACCGCGCACCGGGACCGGCAAGATCGCCGGACTTCCCGGCATGCTCGCGGAGGCGCTGTCCAGCACGACCGCGCTCATCTCCCTGACGATGGGTGCCGGGACCATCGTCCTGGTGGTGGCGTGGACCAGGACGCCGAAGCGGGTGCGTGCCGTTCCGGGCGCCCTCGCCGCGGTCGCCCTGGCCACGGTGGCCACGCTGGTGTTCGACCTGCCCGTCGCAACCGTGCGCGTCCAGGGCGTGCTCGACGCCGTCCGGCTCCCCGGTTTCGGCGAGTTCGGCGGGGCCGCCGTGTTCGGGCTGCTGGGAACCATTGCCGCGTTCACCCTGATCGCCTCGGCCGAGAGCCTGTTCAGCGCTGCCGCTGTGGACCGGCTGCACGACGGACCCCGCACCAGGTACGACCAGGAGCTGATGGCTCAGGGTGCCGGAAACACGGTGTGCGGGCTGCTGGGCGCACTCCCGATGACCGCCGTGATCGTCCGCAGTTCGGCCAACGTACGGGCGGGGGCGCGGACCAGGGCCTCGCGTGTGCTGCACGGCGTCTGGCTGCTCCTCTTCGCGGCCCTGTTCCCCTCCGCGCTGGAGCTCATCCCGCTGCCGGCCCTGGCCGGCATCCTCATCCACGCCGGATGGAAGCTGATCCCGCTCCGCGCGATCGCGACCTTGTGGCGCGAGCACCGGGGCGAGGCGCTGATCCTCGTCGTCACCGCCGTGGCGATCGTGGCGGTCAACATGTTCGAGGGGGTTCTGACCGGGCTGGCGCTCTCGGTGGCCAAGGCCGCCTGGGACGCCTCGCACATCAAGTTGGAGGTGGTCGACCGCAGCGACGGCTGTATCCGGGCACGGCTGTCCGGCAACGCCACCTTCCTGCGCCTGCCGAAGATACTCGACAGCCTGGAGGCCCTCCCCGACGACCGGCCGATCTCACTGGACCTGTCCGGCTTGAACCACCTGGACCACGCATGCCGTACGGCCTTGGAGAACTGGGCGGAACGGCACAGTGCGACCGGAACCGAGCCGGTACGCCTGACCCGGACCGACGCGGTGACGACAGCGCCCTGAGTCGTGCCGGCTGCCTGTCCGCCCGGCGCGTACCGGCTGCCTGCCCGCGAGGGCAGGCGCGGGCGGTCGGGCGGTCGGGTGTTGGTGCGTGCCGACGGGGCGGGCGGCGGTGCGGGGAGGGCCGACGGCCTGCCGGCTGCCCCTGAACAGGGGCCAGGCGGGCCGTCGGCTCTCGACCAGCCGTCGGACGGGACCCCAGGCGCGCCGTCGGGCGGGCCCCGGTCGCGGTCGCGGTCGCGGGCGCGGTAGCCGTCGCGGGCGCGGTCGGGCAGGATCCCACGTCAGCTGTCGGGAAGGATCACCGCGCGACCGTTGATCTTGCCCGCGTGCAGCCGCTCGTAGGCGAGCGGGGCCTCCTCGATGGAGTACGTCTCGACGTGCACGTCGACGGATCCGGCGTGGGCGAGCTCGATGACCTCGGCGAGTTCCCTGCGGGAACCCCAGTACGGCGCGCTGACCGACGTGGCGAAGGGCAGGGCACCGAATCCGACCGGCAGCAGCCCGCCACCGATCCCGACGATCGTCACGTCGCCGTCGATGGAGGCGACCGCTCCCGCCGTCCTCACCGTGGGCTCGGCCCCGACGAAGTCGAGGACCACCTCCGCACCGATGCCGCCCGTGAGCTCGCGGACGGTGGCGGCGGCGTCCTCGTCGGAGAGAACGGTCTCGTGGGCACCGACGGCACGTGCGAGGGCGAGTTTCTCCTCGGTGACGTCGAGGGCGATGACCTGTACCGCCGTCATGGCCCGCAGCAACTGGATGGCGACGTGGCCGAGGCCGCCGGTACCGATGACCACCGCGGTGGCACCCGGCCGCAGCTTCGGCAGCGAGCGCTTGATGGCGTGGTAGGGCGTGAGCCCCGCGTCGGTCAGGGAAACCGTCCGGACCGGGTCGAGGCCGCCGATCGGCACCAGATGACGCACGTCGTCGACGATCATGTATTCGGCCATGGCCCCTGGACTGCCCAGCCCCGGCGGGTGAATGCCGAGGTCCGCGGCGCGCAGACAGTAGTTCTCCCGGCCCTCCGCGCAGTTCACGCAGGTGCCACACCCCCACGGGCCGTAGACGGCGACGGCGTCTCCGACCGACACACCGACGGCACCCTCACCGAGCGCGGCGACCGTGCCGACTCCTTCATGACCGAGCGTGAGCGGCAGCTCGTAGGGGAACCCCTCGGCGGGCCAGCTCATCACGGCGATGTCGGAGTGACAGACGCCCGCGGCGCTGACCTTGAGCAGGATCTGTCCCGGGCCCGCTACGGGCTCCGGTATGTCGACGACCTCGGGGGCTGCGCCGACGGTGCGGTACTGGACGGCCTTCATGACTCTCCTTCGTTCTCCGTGCTTCCTTTGTGACCCCCGTGGCGGCGGTGTGCCACTCGGGGCTCAGGAGGCGGAGTAGCCGCCGTCGACGAGGTGGTAACTGCCGTGGATGAAGGACGCCCGGTCGGAGAGCAGGAACGCGGCGAGCTCGGCGACCTCCTCGGAGGTTCCGAGGCGACCCGCGGGGTGCAGGGATATCAGGTGGTCGCGGGCCGGGCCGTCGGTGTCACGCAGCAGGGGCGTGTCGATGAAGCCGGGTCCGACCGCGTTGATGCGGATGTTCTGCGCCGCGTATTCGAGTGCGGCGGTCTTGGTGAGGCCGACGACTCCGTGCTTCGCGGCTACGTACGCCGGGGAGTTCGCGAAGCCGTTGGTCCCGAGGATCGAGGACATGTTGACGACGGCACCCCCTCCGGCGGCCAGGATGGCGGGGATCTCGTAACGCATCGAGTAGAAGACGCCGCTGAGGTTGGTGGCGAGGACCCTGTTCCAGTCCTCGATCCCGTACGCGCCGGTGGGCTGGGCGGGACCGCCGATGCCCGCGTTGTTCACGGCGAGGTGCAGGGCGCCGAAGGTGTCGACGGCGAACCGCACGCCGGCCTCGACGGAGGCCGGGTCGGTGACGTCGAGGGCGACGGCGGCCGCACGGGCACCCGCGGCCCGCAGGTCGTCGGCGGCCTTGCGGGCGCTCTCCTCGTTGTGATCGGCGACGACGACGGTCGCGCCGCTCGCGGCGAGCCGGTGGGAAAGAGCCAGGCCGATACCGGAGGCACCGCCGGTGACGAGGGCGATCCTGCCGTCGAACTCCGCCTCGTAGGCGGTGGGGAGGTTGGTGTTCATGTGGTGCTTCCTTGCTCAGTGCTGTTCGGCGCCGCCGTGAACCTGCGGGTATTCCCGCAGGTTCACGGAGAGGGCGTCGAAGGCTTGTACGACGAATTCGGGAAGTGCGGCGGGACGGCCGCCCCGGATCCACGCCGCCTGCGCGGCGAGCAGCGCCCCGGCCCCCGCGGCGACGGCAACGGCGGGACGGAGATCCGCCCGCGGGTCGACGCCGAGACGTTGCGCGAGGATCGCGACCGACTCCTCCTGGGCGTCCACACGGATGTGGTGGTACGCGGCGTAGAGGGTCGGCTCCGCTTCGGCCATCGCGAGCAGGTCGAAGACGCGGGGGCGCAGATGCCAGGGTTCCGCCGCGGGGTCGTCGAGCCAGTCGAGTACGGCCCGGCGGTAGGCGGTGAGGGGCGCCTCGACCGATGGACGAGCGCGCAGCGCCCGGTTGATGCGATCACCGTCGCCCCGCACGACATCGAGGACGGCGGCCTCCTTGCTGGAGAAGTACCGGCTGAATGTACGCCGGTCGACATCGGCCGCCTGCGCGATCTCCTCGACCGTGACGCCCCGCAGACCGCGCTCGATCACGAGGTCGAGGGCGCACCGCGCCAGCGCCTCCCGGGTCCTGCGCGCCTTGCGGCCACGCCGTACCGGACCGTTCCCTGTCGCATCCATAGTTGCACCATACACCTTAAAATGTCCCAGTGGGACTATTGTCCCGTCGAGACGGAAATCCGACGGGGTGAAAGGGCTGGGCCGTGCGGCCCACCGCACCGGCCGTCTCGGGATCTCGGCGTCAGCGCTCGCCGTCCACGCCGAAGACGCCCCGTACGCGCACGTCACCCTCAAGCGCCTTATGGACCCGTCCCGGTTCCTCACCGTGCGGTCGTCCGCTTCCCAGGACGTCCGGCGGGAATGCTGGGACCATCGGGAGCATGGATCGCGTCGGCACACCCGAGATTCTCGCGAGGACCGCGGACGAGCTCAGCGACTGGCGCAGACTCGCCCAGCCGCTCACCGCACGCTTCCGTGCGGAGGACGACGTGGCCGGTGCCGCGTTCGTGGCGGCGATCGCACAGGCCGCCGCGGCGGCCGGCCACGCCGTCCCGGAGATCCGGCTGGGTCGCGGGCTGGTCGACGTGGCCCTGTTCAGCGTCGACGAGACGGGCGACCGGTGCGTCACCGCCAAGGACCTCGAACTAGCCCTGGTCATCACCGGGATTGCGCAGTCGTTCGAACTGTCCTCGCTGCCCGGCGAGGCCGCCCGTGTGGAACTCGCCCTCGACACCGCCGACCTGGCGGTGACCGGGCCGTTCTGGGCCGCCTTGCTCACCGGGGACGCCGGGCATCTGACGGGAGACACGGTCTTCGACCCGTCGGATCGCGTCCCGGCCGTGTGGTTCCAGCGCCGCGACGCACAGCCGGAGCCTCGCCAGCGCTGGCACCTGGACCTGTGGCTGGCCCCCGAGGTGGCCGATGCCCGCATCGCGGCGGCCGTCGCGGCAGGGGGCACCCTGATCGACGACGCCCAGGCCCCCGCCTTCACCGTTCTCGCCGATCCCGAGGGCAACAAGGTCTGCGTCTGCACCGCGGTGGGACGCGCATAGACCGCCATGGTGGGACGGGCTGAGCCGGGCAGCCGTCGGCGAAACCGAACCGACATGGCTCAGGGGTCAGCAGGCATCCATTCAGATCAGCCGGCTCCGGAGCCGGAAGCCGAATCGACCACAATGGCCGACACCATGACCGACAGGGCTCCACGACCGATATGGCGGTTCACGCTGCCCTGGGCCGAACTCGACGTATTCACACGCGACAACGTGAGTGAGACTCTGCAACCTACCGCCGCAGCCCTCGCCCGCGCTGAGGACCGCTTCTGTCCGGCGCTGCTGCGCCTGCACCGAGGTCGCGAGTACCCCTTCGTGGCAGTCTGGCCCACGAACCGACCGCAGCCGCAGCTCCTCACCACTAACGCCGGACCCCCCTCACCGGACATGCGAGATGTTGTCCTCGCAGAGATTCATTCCCTGACCTGCCGTGCCTGCGGAGAACGCTTCCAAGCCGTCCACCCGGACCTTGGTATGCCTTTTTTCGGCAGCCATCTCGCAGCACACCGGCTGATCAGCGGATGCCCCGTCTGCGGCAGCGACTTCGCAACCTCCCGCATCCAGGCACTCGCTCTGCTACCGCCTCCATGACAGCCCGCCGTCCGGATCCGGCCCCGCCTCCCACGCCACATCCCATTGCCCCATCTCATCAGCCCGCGCGAGTTCTTGGCCGTCTCGCGACGCTTGGAGCGGCAGGGACACCATGCACAACTGCCGGTGGGAGCTGAGCACCTGCGGCGTCCGTGTCGCGCTCTTGGCCAATGCTCCCGGTCACCCGCTGACGAGACATCCCCCACCCGGGGGAGACACATTCCCCCTGCGGGGGAGGCAGGCCGCAACGCGCCTCTGTCACGGTCGAAGCATGAGAAACGACGGACGTCACCGCGCACATCCGCTGAGCCCGGCACCGCGTCGGCGCCACACCCGGCTTGTCTTCCTCCGCGTCACGGAAGGGCCTGCCCGCGGGGTCGTGCGGTCAGGTCGCGGCTCCCCCGCGCCTGAGCCTCCGCCGGGTGCCGTCGTCGCACAACGCCCCGGCGATGCCTGCCGCGTAGGCGTCCTCGGCGGACACGCCCAACCGCGCGGCGAGCTCGTACTCACGGCCGAGATCGGTGCCGAACATGGCGGGGTCGTCCGTGTTGATCGAGCAGTGCACTCCGGCCGCGCGCAGCAGCGGCAGGGGATGCCGGGAGAGGTCCGCGACCACACCGGTGCGGAGGTTGGACGTCGGACAGACGTCGAGCACGACGCCGCGCTCCGCGATCTCCGCAAGCAGGTGCGGGTCCTCGGCCGCCCGGAATCCGTGCCTCACCCTCGCGGCGCCGAGTGCGAGCGCCTCCCGTACGGACTCCGGCCCACCGGTCTCCCCGGCGTGCGGTACGAACGCGAGGCCGCGGTCCCGCGCGATCCTGACGGCGGTGGCGTAGGGGGCGAGCCCGCTTCGGCGCTCGTCGCCGCCGATGCCGATCCCGACCACTCCCCGGTCCCGGTAGCGCGCCGATACCGCGGCGCATTCCTCGGCCAGTTCCACAGGGCAGCCGCGGTAGAGGTCCGGGGTGAACGTCACCGTCACCCCGAACCTCTCCCTGGCCTCGACTGCGCCCTCGGTGTATCCCGTGTACATCTCGTCCCACGCGATGCCGTGGAACTCCACCCGCTCGGCCGGCGAGAAAATGGCCTCGATATACACGGCGCCGTGAAGGCTGGCCTCCCGCGCGTAGTCCACCACCACCTGACGGAAGTCGTCCGCCCTGCGCAGGCAGTTGGTGGTCATCCGCCACACGTCGAGAAAGTGCCGGAAGTCGGTGAACGTGTACAGCGCGGTGAGGCCCTCGACCGTGTCGGCGGGAAGCGCCTCCCCATTGCGCCGGGCGATCTCCAGGAGGGTGGCCGGACGTATCGCACCCTCGAGATGGACGTGCAGTTCGATCTTCCCGGTGCGCATCCGGCAAGGCTATGCCACGGGCTTCACTCCGTCAGGTGCCTGTGTCCCCTTGTCGTCCCTGCTCAGCGCGCCGGGCCACCAGGCGGTGCGGCCGATGTCCCTGACCAGGGCGGGCACCAGGAGGGACCGCACGACGAGGGTGTCCAGCAGGACACCGAAGGCGACGATGAACGCGATCTGGACCAGGAACGCGAGCGGAATGACTCCCAGGGCGGCGAACGTCGCGGCCAGGACGACACCGGCGGACGTGATGACTCCACCCGTGGTGGTCAGTCCCCGCAGCACACCTTGCCTGGTGCCGTGGATCAGGGACTCCTCCCGCACCCTCGACATCAGGAAGATGTTGTAGTCGACGCCAAGTGCGACCAGGAAGACGAATCCGTACAGCGGGACGGAGGAGTCCGTACCACTGAATCCGAACACATGACGGAACACCAGCGACGAGATGCCCAGGGTGGCCAGGAAGTTGAGAGCGACGGTCGCCACCAGGAGCACCGGCATCAGCAGGGACCGCAGCAGACCGATCAGGATGACGAGGATGATGACGAGCACGACCGGCACGATGATGTTGCGGTCGTGTTCGGCGGTCTTCTGCGTGTCGTACTGCTGTGCCGTGTAGCCGCCGACGAGCGCCTCGGCCCCGGGCACGGCGTGTACCGCGTCGCGGAGGCGTGTGACGGTCTCCTTGGCGGCGTCGCTGTCCGCGGCAGCGGACAGCGTGGCGTCGATGCGCACCCGGCCTTCCACGACGAGCGGTTCCCCGCCGCCCGGACGGCCCGAGGTCGTCAGCACGGACGCACTCGCGACGCCGCTCACCTTCTCGGCGGCCGCGACGACCTGCTCCGACCGGTCCGCGTCCGCGATGACGACGGCGGGGTTGCCGGAGCCGCCCGGGAAGTGCCGGCTCAGGGTCTTCTGCGCGGCGACGGACGGTGCGTCGTTGACGAAGATCTCCTCCAGGGGCACACCCTTGGAGTTCAGGGTCGGCATGAACGCCGCGCAGGCGAGCAGGCCAATCAGCGTGACGGCCCACACCTTGCGCGGGGCGCGGTCGACCAGTGCCGCGATCCGCGACCAGATCCCCGTCGAACCGGAATCGGGTTCCGTCTGCCCCTTCTTCGGGCCGGAGGGCCAGTACGCCGCCCGGCCGAGCAGGACCAGTACGGCGGGCAGGAAGGTGAGGGCACTCAGCACGGAGCACACGATGCCGATGGCGCCCACCGGCCCGAGCGCCCGGTTGTTCGTCAGGTCGCTGAGCAGGAGGGCGAGCAGCCCCAGGGCCACGGTCGCGGCGCTGGCCATGATCGGGCCGGCGGACTCGCGGAGTGCGGCGCGCATCGCGGTCCACCGGTCGGGCATGCGTCCGAGTTCCTCACGGAACCGGGCGGTGAGCAGCAGGGCGTAGTCGGTGGCGGCACCGATGACGAGGATGGACAGGATGCCCTGGACCTGCCCGTCGACCCGGACGACATCGTGATCCGCCAGCACATAGACGATCGCGCAGGCCACACCGAGGGCGAACACCGCGCCGATGATGATGATCAGGGGAAGCAGGACGCTCCGGTACACCAGGAGCAGGATGACGAGCACGGTGACGAGGGCGACGCCGAGGAGCAGTCCGTCGATGCCTGCGAAGGCGTCCGACAGATCGGCCTGGGAGGCGGCGGGGCCCGCCAGTTGGACCACCGTCCCCGGGACTCGCTCGGCCGCGGTCCGGATATCGGCGAGTGCGTCGGGGAGTTCGTCTCCGAGGTCGGGCCGCAGCTGGACGACACCCTCCAGCGCCTTGCCGTCCTTGGACGGAAGCGCGGGGCTGACCTTGCCGGCGACCCCAGGTCCGCCCTCGGCCGACGCGAGCGCGGCGGTCGCCGCCTTCCGCTGCGCCGCGCCGAGCGGCTCGCCGCCCTCCTCGGACGTCCAGACGACGATCGCGGGTACGGTCTCCTGCTTGCTGAACGCTTTCTGGGCGTCGATGACACGGGTGGATTCGGCGCTCTGCGGGAGGAACGCCGCCTGATCGTTGGTGGCGACCTCCCCGAGCTTCCCCGCATAGGAGCCGAACGCGCCCCCGACGACCAGCCAGGCGAGGACGAAGAAGACGGGTACAAGAATCAGCCGGCGGACCGGCTTCGATGCGGTGGACATGGCACTCCAGGGTCGGCCGCGATCTCTCAATGATGATGTATCTCAATGATTGAGATTACATGGCGAACCGAGCGGCTCTGCACCGCATACCCGAATGGCGCCGACTCAGCGCCGGGGGACCTGCATTCCGGAGAGTTCCTCGTTCATGCGGCCGAGAAAACGAAGCGCTGCCGCAAGCTCGTGCGGTTCGGACGCGGAGCGCGCACCCGCAGCCGCCTGAGCGAGGGGCATGAAGAAGGAACGCGCGGCCGCCTTGGCCCCGGACTCGTAGTGGAGGTGCACGACCCGCCGGTCCGCACTCTCCCGCGCGCGCCGGATGTGCCCCGCGCGTTCGAGCCGGTCCAGGCACGCGGTGACCGCCCCGGAGGTCAGGCCGAGGTGTTCTCGCAGCCGGCCGGGCGTCAGGGGAACTTCCGAGTCGAGGATCGCACCGAGCGCCTGCACATCGGTGGCGTGCAGACCCTGGGCGTGGGCGAAGGCGTGGACCAGACGGTTGATCTCGCCGTTCATCCGGCGCAACTCCACCGCGAGAGCCTGAAGGTCCGACACTCCGGTCGCCTCCGAGCGCGATCCGTCGCGAGGGTCGTCTGCAGTGTCCACCGGTCCATCCTAGGCCGGGTGCGACGACTTCCGGACTTCCTCGGCCACCACCCACGGAGATCACACGGAGACCGCCTGCGCAGCTCATCCGGCCACTAGACTTCTACAGTCGCGTAGAAACGCGACCGAACGCGTTCCCGTGTACGGAAGAAGGAGTGAACGCCACGATGGTGTTCAAGAAGCTGCTCGGCTCACTCGGCGTGGGCGGCCCGACCGTGGACACGGTCCTGCACTCCGGCACCGCCACCCCCGGCGGCAGCCTCGGCGGCGAGGTCCACCTGAAGGGCGGCGACGCCGACTTCGGAATCGAGCACATCACGCTGGAGCTCGTTGCACACGTCGAGGCGGAGCACGAGGACGGGGAGTCGGCGGGCGGGCTCACCTTCGACCGCTTCACCGTCGCCGGGGGCTTCACCCTCTCCCGGGGCGAGGTGCGCGTCATCCCCTTCGACGTGCCGCTGCCCTGGGAGACGCCCGTCACCGAGCTCTACGGCCAGGACCTCGGGATCGTTCTCGGCGTGCGCACGGAGCTCTCCGTGTCCGGGGCCCGGGACAAGGGAGACCTCGACCGGCTCACCGTGGGCCCCCTCCCGGCTCAGGAGGCCGTGCTCGAGGCGCTCGGGCAGCTCGGCTTCGGCTTCAGGTCGGCGGACCTGGAACTCGGCCACATCCACGGCACGGGTCAGCTGCTGCCCTTCTACCAGGAGATCGAGCTCTCACCGGCCCCCCGGTACGCCGACCGGGTCAACGAGATCGAGGTGACCTTCCTGGCCGCATCGGGCGGGCTCGAGGTCGTGCTGGAGGCGGACAAGCGAGGAGGCTTCTCCTCGCAGGGCGGCGACACTCTGGGCCGGTTCACCATCGCCCACCACGAGGTTCACGACCGCGACTGGGTCGCCGAGATGGACAGCCGGATCGAAGCGTTGCTCGGCGCCCGTACGCCGCACGGCGCCTCGGCGTACGGCGCGTGGGGACACGGACACGACGCCGGGCATGAGCACCACCGCACGGGCCCTGGCACGGGCGCCGTGATCGCGGCCGGAGCGGCCGGAGTCGCGGTCGGCGTGGTGGGCGGCATGGTGGCGGCCGAAGTCGTCGACGAGGTGGGCGACTTCTTCGAAGGTGACGAGGACGACGAGGAGCAGGAGGAAGGCGACGAGGGCTGAGCTCGTCGGCAGGACGCGCGGCGCGGCACCGTTCCGGTGACGCATTCCGCACCCCGCTCCCCGCCTTCTGCTATCCGCAACCCCACATCCCACCTCCCGCACCCCCTCCGCGGTGCTGGAGATATCCGCGTGCCGAACGGCTCCGGGAGTAGTCCCGGAGCCGTTCGGCACCCTCCGGAGCCGGCCGGCACCCCTCAAGAACCGGCCGGCACCCCTCAGAAACCGTTCGTTACCGTCACGCCCCCGGACACGGCCCGCATCCCTCCGCAGCCGCCCCGGGGTCGACGAAAGCCCGGCCCTCGTCGGGGCCGCCCGGTGCACACACCCGCTTCGATCAGGGAGTAGACAGTCGTCATGTTCGGAATCAGCGAGATCGCCATCTTCGTCGTCATCGCCGTCCTGATCTTCGGCGCCAGGAAACTGCCCGAACTGGCCCGCTCCCTGGGCAAGTCGGCCCGGATCTTGAAGAGCGAGGCGCGCGCCCTGAAGTCCGACGCCGCCTCCCCGGCCACTCCGGCGGACGGGCACGAAGGCAACACGGGCAATCCGCGCGTCATCCGGGGCACCGCCACGGAGAAGCCCGGCCCGAACTGAGGGTCCCGGCCCCGACGGCCCTCGCTCCCACCCGGAAAGTTCCGCCCACGCGCACCCGCAGGCGCACCCTTCCCCACCCGCAGGCGCACCCTTCGCTACCCGCACTGATGTCCACTCCGCCATCCCTGGGGTGGGCTTCGGCGTGTTGAAGTGCCGCCGACAAGCGGAATACTCGGTACCGGGACACGGTGGACGCAGGACACACGAGCCGGAACGAGGGGTCATGGAGAGCAAGGACGACAGCGGCGGACTGCGGTGTCTGGTGACGGGCGCGTCGGGATACATCGGGGGCCGGCTCGTGCCCGAGCTCCTCGAGGCGGGTCACCGCGTGCGCTGCCTGGCGCGCAGCCCGGAGAAACTGCGCGACTACCCCTGGGCGGGCGACGCCGAGGTGACCAAGGGGGACGTCACCGACGCGGACGCGGTCGCCGCGGCGATGCGCGACATCGATGTCGCCTACTACCTGGTTCACGCGCTGGCCGGTGGGCCTGGCTTCGAGAAGACCGACCGCGAGGCCGCCCGCATCTTCGGTGAACAGGCACGGGCCGCGGGCGTCAAACGCGTCGTGTACCTCGGCGGGCTCACCCCCGACGACGTACCCGCGCGGGAGCTGTCACCCCATCTGCGGTCGCGCGCGGAGGTAGGACGCATCCTGCTCGACTCGGGCGTGCCGACGACCGTGCTGCGCGCGGCGGTCATTCTCGGTTCGGGCTCGGCGTCCTTCGAGATGCTGCGCTACCTCACCGAACGGCTGCCGGTGATGGTGACCCCTAGCTGGGTCTCCACCCGGATCCAGCCGATCTCGGTGGAGGACGTCCTGCGGTACCTCGTCGGCAGCGCGCACATGCCCGCCGACGTGAACCGCGCCTTCGACATCGGCGGGCCCGACGTCCTCACGTACCGCCACATGATGGAGCAGTACGCGCGGGTGGCCGGTCTCCGACGGGTGATCCTTCCGGTGCCGATGCTGAGTCCGGGGTTGTCCAGCATCTGGATCGGGGCGGTCACCCCCGTGCCCCGTCAGCTCGCGCGCCCGCTCGCCGAGTCGCTGCGGTACGAGGTGGTGTGCAGCGAACACGACATCACCCGGTACGTCCCGGACGGCCCCGGGCAGCCGTTCTCCTTCGACAAGGCCCTGGCCCTGGCCCTCAAGCGGGTACGCGAGGCCAACGTGACCACGCGGTGGTCCTCCGCCTCCACCCCGGGTATTCCCAGCGACCCGCTGCCCACCGACCCGGACTGGGCGGGTGGCAGTCTCTACACGGACGTCCGCGAACTGGACGTGGACGCTTCGCCCGAAGCCCTGTGGCGGGTCATCGAGGGCATCGGCGGGGTCAACGGCTGGTACTCCTTCCCTCTGGCCTGGGCCCTGAGGGGGTGGCTGGACCGGCTCGTGGGCGGGGTGGGCCTGCGCCGTGGACGGCGCGACGCCCAACGACTGCGCGTCGGTGACTCGCTGGACTTCTGGCGGGTCGAGGAGATCGAGCCGGGCCGGCTGCTCCGGCTGCGCGCCGAGATGCGGCTGCCCGGCCTGGCCTGGCTCGAGATGTACGCGGAGGTGGGCGAGAACGGCAGGTCGCACTACCGGCAGCGCGCCATCTTCCATCCTCTCGGGCTCCTCGGCCACGCCTACTGGTGGAGTGTGTCGCCGTTCCACGCGGTGGTCTTCGGCGGGATGGCCCGCAACATCGCGCGGGCGGCGAACCAGGGAAGGACGGGTGGTCCGGCATGACCACCGCCGTCGTCCTGTTCACCTCGGACCTCCGCCTCCACGACCATCCGCCGCTGCACGCCGCGCTCGCCTCCGCCGACGAGGTGGTGCCGCTGTTCGTCCTCGACGAGGCCGTGGAGGCCGCCGGGTTCGGCACCCCCAACCGGCGTGCGTTCCTCGCCGACTGTCTTCGGGACCTGGACGCGGGGCTCCGTGAGCGCGGTGGTCGGCTGATCGTCCGGAAGGGCGACGTGGCCGAGGAGGTGGCCCGCGTCGTCACCGAGACCGGCGCGAGGTCGGTCCACATGGCGGCGGGCGCGAGCGCCTACGCCCACCGCCGCGAGGAACGGCTCCGCGAGGCGCTCGGGTCCACGGGCTGCCGCGTGCGGGTGCACGACGCCGTGATCACCGCGGTCGCACCGGGAGCCGTGGTTCCCTCGGGCACCGGCAAGGACCACTTCGGCGTGTTCACGCCCTACTTCCGCAAGTGGTCCGCCGAGGGGCTCCGCGAGCCGTTCCGGGCCCCTCGCACCGTGCGCGTGCCGGAGGGGCCCGGGTCCGCCGCACTGCCGTCGCGCACCGGCGTCAAGGGGCTGTCCCCCGGTCTGGCCGAGGGCGGCGAGGTCGCGGGCCGCAAGCGCGTCACCGCGTGGCGCCGCAGCGGGATCAGCTCGTACGAGGACCTCCACGACGACCTCGCGGGGGACGCGACCTCACGGCTCTCGCCCCACCTGCACTTCGGCACCCTGTCGTCCGTCGAGCTGGTGCACCAGGCCCGCGCCGCCGGCGGACCGGGCGCGGAGGCTTTCGTACGGCAGCTGTGCTGGCGGGACTTCCACCACCAGGTCCTGTCCGCCCGACCCGCCGCGTCCCACACGGACTACCGCCCACGGCAGGACCGTTGGCGCACCGACAGGGCGGTGGCGGACGACACGGACGCCTGGAAGGAGGGCCGTACGGGCTACCCGCTGGTGGACGCGGCCATGCGGCAGCTTCGCCACGAGGGGTGGATGCACAACCGTGGACGGCTGCTCGCGGCGAGTTTCCTCGCCAAGACGCTGTACGTGGACTGGCGGACCGGGGCGCGCCACTTCCTGGACCTGCTCGTCGACGGGGACATCGCCAACAACCAGCTGAACTGGCAGTGGGTGGCGGGGACCGGGACGGACAGCCGGCCGAACCGGGTGCTGAATCCCGTGACGCAGGCCAGACGCTACGACCCGGAGGGCACGTATGTGCGGCGCTGGGTGCCCGAGTTGGCGGGGGTCTCCGGTTCCGCGGTGTTCGAGCCCTGGAAGCGGCCGGCCGGGGAGCGGTCCGGCTCCGGCTATCCGGAGCCGGTCGTCGGGCTGTCGGAGGGGCTGGCCCGCTTCAAGAAGGCGAGGGGCCTCGACTGACGGGTCGAGGGGGTCAGGGGCCTCGTCCCACGGGTCGGGCAGGCCACGGGCATCGTCCGACGCGCCGGAGCCGCCTTCCCGTCAGACCTTGCGCCAGCGGGCGTTGGCCCAGGAGAACAGGCCGAAAGCGGCAAGGCCGAGCGCGATGAGGACGAGCAGCCAGGGGCCCGCGGGGGTCTCGGTGAAGGAGCGCAGGGTGTCGTCCATGCCCTTGGCCCGGCCCGGTTCGTGCTGGACCGCCGCGGCGATGGCGAATCCGCCCGCCGTGGCGAAGACCGCGCCGCGGACGGTGCCGCCGAACACACCCACGACGTCGACCGCCTGACGGGTCCTCTTCGACATCTCGGTCATCTTCAGATGCTTGTGGTACTTGCGTGCGAGAGCGCGGAAGGCGATCCAGAGGCCGGCGCCCGTCACCACGGCTCCGGCGATCCCGACGATCCACTGGCCGCCGGTCCATTCCAGGGCGCGCGCGGTGACGTCGTCGGTCTGGCGGTCGCTGGACCCGCTGCCGCTCGACTTGTCACCGGCGGCGTACGAGAGGACGGAGTAGGAGACGAAGGCGTAGAAGACGAATCGCGCCGCCGCCATGGCCCGCTTCGAGGGCTTGTCGCCGTCGGCGCCGGCCTGGCCGAACAGCGCTTCGGAGAGGCGCCACAGGGCCATCCCCACCAGCGCCAGGCCGAGCGCCCAGAGCAGCACACTCCCGAAGGGCTTCTCGGCTATCTCCGCGATGGCGCCGCCTCGGTCGGCCTGCTTTCCGCCGCCGTCGGAGAAGGCGACGCGCAGGGCCAGGATCCCCACCAGGAGGTAGATCACGCCGCGCGCGACGAAGCCCGCGCGGGCCCCGACGTCCATGGCGCGGCTCCGCGCGGCTCTTCTGGCCTGACCTTGAGCGTTCGTCGACAGTGCGTTCGCATTCATGCACTGCCTGATGCCCCTGAAAAGGCGATCAATGCAGCGGACTCCCCGCGCGGGAGCGCCGCGCGTCCGCCCGGGAGGTCACGCGCCCGGCGAGGCGTCCTCGTCGGCGGCGGCCGCCTGTGCCTGCGCCGCCTGTCCCTTGGCCCGGCGGCCGACCACGGCCGCCGCGGCGAGAGCGCTGCCCGCGAAGGCGAGGGCCACGAACCACGACTGGTCGAACACGTGCCGGGTCGCATGGTCCAGGGAGTAGCGTCCGGCGCCCGTCAGTCCGATGGCTGCGGCGGTGAAGCCCAGGAAGGCCGGGTACTCATATCCGCCGCCGGTCGAGAAGAAGCCGGCCGGTGCATGGACGGCGACGGCTCCCGCCATCGTGCCGGCCGCCGCCGCGCCTGCCGCGGGAGTGGCGAGACCGAGGGCCAGCAGGACTCCTCCGCCCGCCTCGCCCAGCCCGGCCGCCAGGGCGCTGTGCTTCGGCGGGTGGAAGCCCATGGCCTCCATCGCCGCCGTGGTGCCCTCGATCCCTCCGCCGCCGAACAGGTGGCTCAGCTTCTGGGCACCGTGGATGGCCAGGACGGCGCCCGTACCGGCCCTGAGCACGAGGAGTCCGAGATCACGCCGGTTGATGCAGCTGCAACTCATGTGTTTCTCCTGTCGACGAGGAGGAGTAACGGCTCGAAGCCGTACCCGACCCACTCTCCTCGGCCTGAGGCGCGGGAGTCCGAAGGTGCTGCTCCATTCGTGGCGCGGCCTTGCGGGGACTGGGATGTGGACGTGGGCGAGGACGGACTCCGCACACCCGCATGGACGGACTCCGCACACCCACTCCGCAAGCCTGCGTGGACGGACCCCACCGGCCCGCGGAGCCGTGGGTGAACTGCGACGTACGTCATTGTGCAACTAGTTGCATAAGGCCGTCCGGGTGGTCTACAACTGGCTGGACGACACCTGCGAGGAGACCCGGATGAGCCCGTATCCCACCCTGCTGAGCCCCCTCGACCTCGGATTCACCACGCTCCCCAACCGGGTGCTGATGGGGTCCATGCACATCGGCCTTGAGGAGGTCGAGCGCGGCTTCGAGCGGATGGCGGCCTTCTACGCGGCCCGCGCCCGCGGCGGGGTGGGCCTCATCGTCACCGGTGGGATCGCGCCCAGCGACCGCGGGTGCTCCTTCCCCGGCGGGGCGAAGATGACCACGCAGGCGGAGGCGGAGCAGCACTCCGAGGTCACCGCGGCCGTCCACGCGGCGGGCGGGCGGATCGCGATGCAGATCCTGCACTTCGGGCGGTACGCCCACCACCCGGATCTGGTCGCGCCGAGCGCCCTCAAGGCCCCGATCAGCGGGTTCACCCCGCATGCGCTGACGGACGACGAGGTCGAGGAGACCATCGAGGACTTCGTCCGGGCCGCGGAACTCGCTCGGCGCGCGGGGTACGACGGGGTGGAGATCATGGGCTCCGAGGGCTACCTGATCAACGAGTTCATCGTCGCCGCGACCAACCACCGCGAGGACCGCTGGGGTGGCTCGTACGAAAACCGCATCCGCTTCCCCGTCGAGATCGTGCGGCGCGTCCGCGAGCGCGTCGGCCCGGACTTCATCCTGATCTACCGGCTGTCCATGCTCGACCTGGTGCCCGGCGGTTCCACGCTGCAGGAGGTCGTCCACCTCGCCCGCGAGATCGAGGCCGCCGGCGCGACGATCATCAACACGGGCATCGGCTGGCACGAGGCCCGTATCCCCACCATCGCCACCTCCGTCCCCCGCGGCGCCTTCACCTGGGTGACCGAGAAGGTCCGCGGCGCGGTCGCCGTGCCGCTGGTGACCAGCAACCGCATCAACACGCCCGAGCTCGCGGAAGAGGTCCTGGCATCAGGCCGCGCGGACATGGTCTCGATGGCGCGGCCCTTCCTCGCTGACCCGGACTTCGTGAGCAAGGCGGCCGAGGGCCGGGCCGACGCGATCAACACCTGTATCGGCTGCAACCAGGCGTGCCTGGACCACATCTTCAGCCTCAAGATCACCTCGTGCCTGGTGAACCCGCGCGCCTGCCACGAGACGGAACTCGTGCTCTCGGCGACCCGTGTCCGCAAGCGCGTCGCGGTCGTGGGCGCCGGCCCCGCGGGGCTGGCGTGCGCGGTGACCGCCGCGGAGCGCGGGCACGCGGTGACGCTGTTCGACGCCGCCGGTGAGATCGGCGGCCAGCTGAACGTGGCACGGCGCGTCCCCGGCAAGGAGGAGTTCGACGAGACCCTTCGCTACTTCCGCACCCGGCTCGCCGAGGAGGACGTCGAACTCCGGCTGAACACCCGCGCCACCGCCGCCACGCTGGAGGACTTCGACGAGGTCGTCCTGGCCACCGGCGTCGAGCCGCGCTCCCCCGCGATCCCCGGCGTCGGTCACCCCAGCGTCGTCAGCTACCTGGACGTCCTGCGCCACGGCGCTCCGGTCGGCGACCGGGTCGCGATCGTCGGGGCGGGCGGCATCGGGTTCGACGTCGCGGAGTTCCTGACCGACGGGGGCGAGGAGGCGAGCCTCGACCCGGAGGTCTTCTTCCGGCAGTGGGGTGTGGACACCGACTACGCGGACCGGGGCGGACTGAGGGCTCCGGAGCGTCCGAAGCCGGGTCGCACGGTGCACCTGATCCAGCGCAAGGCCACCAAGGTCGGGGCGGGGCTCGGCAGGACGACCGGGTGGATCCACCGCACCGAGCTGCGCCACCGGGGGGTGACGATGATCGCGGGCGCGTCGTACGACCTGATCGACGACGAGGGCCTGCACCTCACCGTGGACGGCGAGCAGCGACTCCTGCCGGTCGACACGGTGGTGCTCTGCGCCGGGCAGGAACCGCGCCGCGACCTGTACGAGGAGCTGCGTGCCGGCGGCCGGGCGGTGCATCTGATCGGAGGCGCGGACGTGGCCGCCGAGCTGGACGCGAAGCGGGCGATACGCCAGGGCACGGAGGTCGCCGCGGAGCTGTGACGGCGCGGCCCGCCGCCGTCTCTAGGATGCAGCCATGTCACTGCCGCACGCGATCCTCACCGCTCTCCTGGAGAAGCCCTCGTCGGGGCTGGAGCTGACGCGGAGGTTCGACCGGTCGATCGGCTACTTCTGGCCGTCCACGCACCAGCAGATCTACCGCGAGCTGGGAAGGCTGGAACAGGCCGGGCACATCCGGGTCCTTCCGGCGGCGCGGCCGGCCCGCGGCCGGAAGAAGGAGTACGAGGTCCTGCCGGCGGGCCGCGCCGAGCTGTCGGCCTGGGTCCGGCTCGCCGAGGACCCGCGGCCGGTACGCGATCCGCTGCTGCTGCGGATGCGGGCGGCGGCGGTGGTCGGGGCCCACGGGCTGGCCGGGGAGCTGCGCAGGCATCTGGCGATGCACCGCGAGCAGCTGGCGGAGTACCTGGAGATCGAGGAGAGGGACTTCCCTCCCGGGCTGACCTCGGAAGAGGACCGGCTGCGCCACCTGGTGCTGCGGGGAGGGATCGACCTGGAGACGTTCTGGACGGGCTGGCTGAGCCGCGCGGTCGAGGAGTTGGACGGTTCAGGTCCGCCGGTCGCCGCGGGCCCCGTGACCGGCGGACGCTAGCGGACGCCTCCTGGGCACCCTGACCGCCCTCGGCCGCTCGGTGAACGGTTCCGCCGTGCCCGGGGAGACCCGCTGCGGCGTCCGCGGAGCGACCGGGGCGGGGTTCGAGATGACGATCCTCGACGGTGTGGGCGCAGCCGGCAGCACCGAGGCCTCCTCGGCCGGGCTCGCCGCCTGTGCCCGGCTGAGCAGGACCACGCCCCGCACGGCGGCGAGGCCACCGAGGAGCGCGGGGGCCAGTCCGGCCGCCCCGCCCTGGAGCCGTTCGCCCAGCAGGACGAGTCCGATCGCGGCGGCCGCGACCGGGTTGGCAAGCGTGACCACCGCGAGCGGGGCGCCGAGACCGCCCCTGTAAGCGGTCTGCGCGAGCAGGAGACCGCCCACGGCGAAGAGGGAGACGAGCACCGCCACACCGACCAGCCGCCAGCTGAGCAGCGGCCCGGAATGGTCGGTGGCCGCGACGGTCAGGGTCTGGGTAAGGGCGGAGGCCACCCCCGAGGTGATGCCCGAGGCCGCCGCGTGCCGGAGGCCGGGCTTGGCACCCGGGCGGCTGAGCCCCGCCACGAGCGCCATCGTCACCGCACCGACGCCCAGGGCCTCGGGAAGGGTGAGGGTGTCGTGCGGTGCGGCGCCGCCCGCGGCCAGCAGCAGCGCGCCGAGGCCGAGGAGGGTGAGCAGTGTGCCGCGCCATTCCCTGCGGCTGACCCGGCGGCCCGCCGAACGCGCGCCGAGCGGCACGGCGGCGACGAGGGTGAGCGCGCCGAGCGGCTGGACGAGGGTGAGGGGGCCGTACTTAAGAGCCGCGACGTGCAGCAGTGCGCCGCCCGCGTTCAGGCCGACCGAGGACCACCAGGCGCCCCGGCCGAGCATGCGCAGCGTTCCTGTGGAGGAGTCGGTCCTGGCGGCGAGACGGGCCTGCGCCACCGCGGCGGAGGCGTAGGCGACGGCGGAGACCAGCGAGAGGGCGACGGCGATCAGTGTGGCGTTCATCGGCGCACCCCCGGGCGGGCGAGGACGGGCGAGGCGTAGGCCTGGGCGGGGACGGCGCCGGGCCACGACAGGTGGGCGGGGCCCCCGGTGCGCGGCAGGTGGAGCGCGGCGTAGGCCAGGGAGAGGAGGGCGGAGACCACCAGTGAGTCGAGCCAGTAGTGGTTCGCGGTGCCCACTATGACGATCAGGGTGATCAGCGGGTGCAGCAGCCAGAGCAGGCGCCACCGGGAGCGGGTGGCGACGATCAGTCCGACGGCGACGACGAGTGCCCAGCCGAAGTGCAGGGACGGCATGGCGGCGTACTGGTTGGCCATGGAGTCTCCGGCGGGGCTGTCGCCGTAAACCGAGGGGCCGTAGACCTGGCCGGTATCGACGAGGCCGGCGGCGTGCAGCATGCGCGGCGGTGCGAGCGGGAAGAGCAGGTGCAGCAGAAGTGCCGCTCCGGTGAGTGCGGTCAGGACGCGGCGTGACCAGACGTAGTGGTGCGGCCGACGCACGTACAGCCAGACGAGGAAGGCCAGGGTGGCCGGGAAGTGCACGGTCGCGTAGTAGGTGTTCGCCACCTCGACGAGGTGGCGGCCGTGCAGGAGAGCGCCCTGCACGATTCCCTCGTCGGGCAAGCCGGCGGCCCGCTCGAAGTTCCACACGTGTCCGGCGTTGCTGAAGGCTTCCTCGACGTGTCCGTTCGCGGCCTGGCGGCCGAGTTTGTAGACGAGGAAGAGTCCTGCGACCAGAAGAAGCTCGCGGACGAGGGGCGGTCGGGCTGAGGTGTCCGGCTCCCGGTCTGCAGGCTCGCTGCGGGTGTGCATCACCCGTGCCCCTTTGCTGACGGTGCGCTGTCATCGCGGCGGCATGGCCAGTCCGTGCCGCATCGATACGCCAGTGTACCGATACGTCGGCGTATCGGTACACGCGCGTATCGGTACACTGACGTACCGAGGTCCCGCCGCAGTCGCAGAGAGGGAATCAGATGCCGTCGCCCGGTTCCGCACAGGAGACATCGCTCGCGTCACGCCGGTCGAAGATCACACCGGAACGCCAGCAAGAGCTGTACGCCGCCGTGCTGGACCTGCTCCGGGAGAGCGGGTACGACTCGCTGACGATGGAGGGCGTGGCCTCGCGCACACGCTGCGGGAAGTCCACGCTCTACCGGCAGTGGGGGTCCAAGCCGGAACTGGTCGTCGCCGCCCTGCGCTGCGCCCGCAGGACGCTGCTCTCGGACATCGACACGGGCAGCCTGGCCGGCGACCTGCACGAGGCGGCCCGGGCGGTGGACGCGGCGTCCGGCCAGGACACCGCACTGATGCACGCGCTCGGTCACGCCGCGCTCCAGAATCAGGACCTGCTCATCGCGCTCCGCTCCACCCTGATCGCGCCGTCGATCGCGGCGATCGACACGATGGTCGAGCGCGCCGTGCGGCGCGGGGAGATCGCGGCCGACAACCCCGCCGCGGACTTCGTGGCCGCGCAGGTGATCGGAGCGATGCGCAGCAGGCCGCTGCTGGAAGGGCGCTATCCGGACGCGGGATTCCTCACCCGCTTCATCGAATGCGCCGTACTCCCCTCCCTCGGGCTTCCGAACTGCCCGACCGACCCCCCGCGCCCGGCCGGCGCCCCGGAGGACGGGACCCGATGAACGTGGGCCGTCGCTCCAGCGGATGACGACGGTCCACCTGCGCGCCGCACCGTGGGGACGGGGTCGGCGCACGAACGGAAGGCCGGCGGTTTCCACGGGAACCGCCGGCCTTCCGCGTTTAACACCCCCCTTTTCGTCCTCTTGACGATATGAGTCACGAGTCATTATCGTCTTCATGACGAGAAAAGAGGGGGTTCCGAGACATGGCCGACATCACCCGGCGCTTCGGCTGGCGGCACGTCCGCTCCGCGCCCACCGCCCACATCCGCCACCACAGGCGTGGCCGGCTCGCCCACGACGGTCCCGGCGCGAGCTTCTGGTTCCGCCCCCTCACCGCCGCACTCTCCGAGGTGCCGGTGGACGACCGCGAACTGGCGATGGCGTTCCACGCCCGTACCGCCGACTTCCAGGACGTCACCGTGCAGGCCACGGTGACCTACCGCATCAGCGATCCCGCCGAGGCCGCCGCTCGGCTCGACTTCTCCGTGCACCCCGACACCGGGGTCTGGCGCGGCGCACCCCTGGAGCAGATCGCGACCCTGCTGACCGAGACCGCCCAGCAGCACACCCTGGACGTCCTGGCCCGGACCCCTCTCGCGACGGCGCTCGTGGACGGCGTCTCCGCCGTACGGGAACGGGTCGCCGCGGGCCTCGCGGCGGAGCCCCGGCTGCCGGCCACCGGCATCGACCTGGTGGCCGTGCGCGTCGTGGCCATCCGGCCCGAGGCCGAGGTCGAGCGGGCCCTGCGCACCCCGGCCAGGGAACAGATCCAGCAGGAGGCCGACCGCTCGGTGTACGAGCGGCGGGCCGTCGCCGTCGAACGCGAACGCGCCATCGCCGAGAACGAGCTGGCCAGCAGGATCGAGCTCGCGCGGCGCGAGGAACAGCTGGTGGACCAGCGCGGCACCAACGCGCGCCGGGAGGCCGAGGAGAAGTCGGCCGCCGACGGGGTGCGTACGGAGGCGGAGGCGTCCCGCACCGTCCGGCTGGCCGCAGCCGAGGCGGAGGCGGCCCGGGAGACCGGCGCGGCCCGCGCGGAGGCGCAGGCCGCATGGCTGCGGGCGCACGCGGATGTGGACCCGCGCACGCTGCACGCCCTGGCGGCCACCCGGCTGGCCGAGAACCTGCCACGCATCGACAGCCTCACCCTCTCCCCCGACGTGCTGACGGGGCTGCTCGCCAGGCTCGGCAGGCCGGAGACGCAGACGGAGGCCGGGGCGTGAGCCTGGCGCCGCGCGCGGTGCTCGTGCACCGCACGACCGAGTACGAGGAACTGCTGGCCCGCCACGGGACGCACGGCCAGGCCGCGTTCGTGCTGGCCGGGCGCGGCAGGTCCCTCGACGAGGTGGCTGAGCGCCACCGGCGCAACGCCCGGGCGCTCGGCGACGTCGCCGCGGCGCTGCCCCTGAGGTGGCGCCGGACCCGGGTGGAGCGGGCGGACCTGGACCGCTTCCTCTTCGGTCCGGAGGACGTGGTCGTCGTGGTCGGACAGGACGGCCTGGTCGCCAACGTCGCGAAGTACCTCTCCGGTCAGCCGGTGGTGGGCATCGACGCCGACCCGGGGCGCAATCCCGGGGTCCTCGTGCGGCACCGGGCGAAGGACACGGCGGCTCTCTGCCGCGCCGCCCTGGGGCCGCGTGCCCGGACGGACGCACTCACGATGACCGAGGCCGTCGCCGACGACACCCAGCGGCTCCTCGCGCTCAACGAGATCTACCTCGGCCCGCCCGGGCACCAGACCGCCCGCTACCGCATCGGACCGGACGCGGCTCCCGGCGCCGCCGAGGCCCAGGCCTCCTCGGGGGTCCTGGTCGGCACGGGCACGGGCTCGACCGGCTGGCTGCGCTCCCTCTGGCTCGAACGCGGCAGCACGGTGCGACTGCCCGCACCCTCGGAGCCGAGGCTGGTCTGGTTCGTGCGCGAGGCCTGGCCCTCGCCGGTCACCGGCACCTCCGTGGTAGCGGGTGAGCTGGGGCGCGGCGACGCCCTCAGGCTCACCGTCGAGTCGGACCGGATGGTGGTGTTCGGCGACGGAATGGAGTCCGACGCACTGGAACTGACGTGGGGCCAGTCCGTCCGCCTCGGGGTCTCCGACACCTCACTCAACCTGGTCGCGTAGCTCCGCGTGTGAGGATGTCGGAGCCCGACGCCCCGCATCCGACCCGACGGGAGCAGCACAGCGCATGACCGGTGATTCCATGGACGCCCCCACCCGCAACACCCGTCCGCCGCTGGCCCAGGCGGCCTTCGGCGTGGGTGTCGTCGTCGAGGACGAGGACGGCAGGATCCTCCTCGGCAGGCACCGCGACGGAACGTGGGAGCTGCCGGGCGGCAAGATCGACCCGACGCACGAGTCGGTGGCGGCGGCGGCCGTCCGCGAACTGCGCGAGGAGACGGGTCTGCGGGTGCCCGAGGAGGCGGTGACCGTCTTCGCGATGCTCCACGACGTGGTGGGCGGCATCAACAGGATCAGCATGGCGGCGCTGGTGCGGGCGGGCTCGGGGGCCGCCCGGGTCACGGAGCCCCACCTCATCAGCGTGTGGCGGTGGACCGCCCTCGACGAGCTGCCCGGTCCGCTGTTCCACCCCTCGGCCCAGATCCTGGCCGCCTGGCGCCCGGACCTGGGCATCACGCACCCGGCCGCACACCGTCTGCCGATCGGGCCCGCTGCCCCGCCCGCAGCGGACCAGGCCGCGACCTAAGTCAATTAACCATTTGCCTAGGGCTCATAGGCAGAGTTAGTTTCACTGCCATGAGAGCCGTCAGCGAGCAGGACATCCGAGCGTCGTTCGTCAACTGTTCGAAGGGCGAGGCGAAGCGTCTGCCCCTGCCCCGCGACCTGGAGGAGCGCCCCTGGGAGCACCTGGACTTCCTGGGGTGGCGCGACCTCTCCGCCCCGGACCGGAGCTACATCGTCACCGAACTGCGCGGCGAGCTGACGGGTGTCACCCTCCGCTTCCCGTCCCAGCAGCGAGGCTTCCTGCACCGCAGCATGTGCTCGGTCTGCCTGACCACACACCCGGGCAGCGGCGTCTCCCTGATGACCGCCCGCAAGCGCGGACAGGCGGGCAGGGACGGCAACTCGGTGGGGATCTACGTCTGCACCGACCTCGACTGTTCGCTGTACGTACGCGGCAGGAAGTCGCCCGCACCCGGAGGGCGCTTCGAGGAGTCTCTGACCGTGGAACAGCAGATCGAGCGGACGCGGACGAAGCTGTCGGCCTTCCTGGACCTGCTCGCGGCCTGATCGGCACGAAATGCGGCTGATCGTGAGTGGATGTACCAATAAGGGACCATCCGCACGATCGGAGTAGGCCCATGGACGACTATCCGCTCCTGAACCTCTTCCTGACCATGATGTACCTGTTCCTGTGGGTGCTGTGGTTCTTCCTGCTGTTCAAGGTCGTCACGGACATCTTCCGCGACCATTCGCTGAACGGCTGGGCCAAGGCGGTGTGGGTGGTCTTCGTGATCGTGCTGCCCTACGTGGGCGTGCTCGTCTACCTGATCGTGCGCGGCAGGGGCATGGGGCGCCGCGAGGCCAAGGAGGCGGAGGCGCGCGAGGCGTCCTTCCGGCAGTACGTGAAGCAGGCAGCGGCCTCCGACGGCGAACCGTCGGGCGCCGGCGGCCACGTGTCCGACCTCGCCAAACTCGCGGATCTCAAGGACAAGGGCCACCTCAGCCAGGAGGAGTACGAGAGGGCCAAGCAGAAGCTTCTCGCCTGACGCGGACCGGCCCGCGACGCGCTCCCGGCAGGGGGGCGGTACGGCGGGTGCGTGGCCGCCGGTCGCGCAGACGCACGGAGGCGGCACCCGGATCCCCGGGTGCCGCCTCCGTGCGTACGGGCCTGGAGGTCAGACGTTCTCCCTCGGGATCCGTTCGTTCCAGGTCCGGGAGAACACCCTGCGTCCGGCCTCGTAGCCGTCCAGGGTCGCGTCCACGTGGAACGCCTCCGCGTCCGAGGTCAGCACGGTCCGCGTCTCGACCCGGACGTCCCAGTCCGAGCGCCGGAACCGCATCTCCCACGCCGACTCCCCGCGCACCGATCCGAAGTCCTCACCGACCCAGCTGTACTGCTCGCAGGCCCGCAGGCCCGTCTCGATCCCGTTGGCCTCGTACCGTTCGAGTCCCCGGTCCTTCACGATGTCCAGCACCGATCGGTAGTCGACCAGGTCCCTGGAGACGGTCCACGCCTGCTCGGGTTCGCTCAGCCGGGTGACGGCGGGGGGCGCGCAGCCCTCGGGCTCGCCGAACGGCGACAGGGCCGCGTCCTCCGGTACGTCGGCCGGGCGGACCGGGAGCGTCAGGCTGCTCCCCGGCTCGTGGACGCTGAGCAGCACGGGCTCGGGGGCCGGCCAGACCAGCGGCCAGTACGAGGTCGACAGCGACAGCCTGATGCGGTGTCCCGCCGGGAACGCCTGCGCGACGCTGTGCAGCGGTACGCGCACCCGGTATCGCCTGCCGGGCTCCAGGGCTTCGGGGCTCTCCTCGCCGTCGCGGTGGGCGAGGTTGAGCACCCCGTACGTGACCCGGGTCGAGCGCCCGTCCGGTGCCACGTCGGACAGCCTGACGTTCAGCTGGGCGAGCGGCGCGTCGGCGGACACCTCCACGGTGACGGAGGGGGCGCCGAGGATCTCCATGCGGCCGGCCAGCGGCGCCGTCTGGAAGACGAGCGAGCCGCCGTCCTCCTCGCGCTGGTCGTACGGCAGGTCCGGCGGGGCGTTGTACGAGGCCCACTTTCCGGCGAACTGGCCGACGGAGAGCGGCGACTGCACCGTGTGGACGCGGTCCTCCTGTTCCCTGTCGTCGTCCGGCATACCGAGGGCGCCGTCGAGCAGCGGGAAGACCGACTCACCGATGTTCGGCGAGGGCCAGGACGGCTCGCCGACCCAGCGTCCGGGCCGCTCCTCGTAGGAGGTGGACGGCGGGACGCTCTCCTGCATCCACGCGGTGAGCATCGGCCCGTCCATGACGCCGTTGTCGACGCCCTTGAGCCAGTGGTCCCACCAGCGCACCACTTCCTGGAGGTATCCGATGGCCGGCCCCGGTTCGCCGAGGTGGGGAAGCTTGTGCGACCACGGGCCGATGAGGCCCTTGCGGGGTACGTCGACGTTGCTCAGCAGCCTGGTCACGGCGTTGGAGTAGCCGTCGGCCCAGCCGCTCGACGCGAGCACCGGGCAGCGCAGGGCGGAGTAGTCCTCGCTCAGGCTGGCATGGCGCCAGTAGTCGTCCCGCTGCTGGTGGCGCAGCCACTCCAGGACCCAGGGGCGAGAGGCGTCCATCCGCTCGCGCCACATCTCACGCCAGCGTTCGCCGGCCACGGCCGGATCGGGCGGGCACGTCGCGTAGGCGAACATGGTGCCTGCCTCGGCGAGGTTGTCGGAGAGCATCGCGCCGCCGAGGTAGTGCATGTCGTCGGCGTACCGGTCGTCGGTGAACGACGAGATGCAGATGGCGCGCAGGCTCGGCGGCCTGCGCGCGGCCACCTGGAGTGCGGCGAAGGCTCCCCAGGAGATGCCCATCATGCCGGTGCTTCCGTCGCACCACGGCTGGTCGGCTAGCCAGGCCAGGACCGTCTCGGCGTCGGTCTGTTCCTGCTCCAGGTACTCGTCCAGGAGCACCCCCTCCGACTCGCCGGTCCCCCGCACGTCGACCCGTACGCAGGCGTATCCGTGCCCCGCGATGTAGGGGTGGTGGATCGCGTCACGGGTCGAGGTGAGGTCGTTCTTCCGGTACGGGATGTACTCCAGTACGGCCGGCACGGGTTCGGCGTCCGAGGCGGTCGGGCGCCAGATGCGGGCGGAGAGCCGGACGCCGTCCGGCATGGGGATGGTGACGTTGTTCTCTTCCTTGACCGCGCAGGGCAGTTGATCCACGTAGCGCATGCCTGTGCGACCTCCTTTCGTCGTGCTGGTCCGGCCCCTCACCGGGTCTTCCTGCCGCGCTCCCCCGGCTCCGTCTCGTCGAAGGTGAGCCCGAGGGCGGCCACGCACCGGTCGAACTTGCGGCGGATGTCGTCCTCGTCGTCGCCCCCGGTGAAGATGTGGGCGACCTCGTAGCTGTAACTGTCCTGCTGGGAGACGGTGGAGAGCTTCTGCCCCTCCTCGGGCACCACGTCGATGCGCACCCCGGGTATCTCCGCCTCGATCGCGGCGATGCGCTCCGGCGTGGGCACCTCGTGGACCTTCCCGTCGCCGAACCAGCGGTAGTACCACTTGGCGGCCACCGCGTACGGACCCCGGGCGCCGGTCAGCGTGGGGTCGTTGCCGAGGGCGAGGCTGAGCATGCGGTGATGGTTCGGGGCTCCGTCGACGTAGTCGAAGAGTTCGGCGTGGGACTGCGAGTGCCGGGGGTTGATCTCCAGCAGGGCGATGTCGGCGGTCTTCGGGTCGTAGAAGTACTCGATGCTGAAGGTGGCTGACTCCATGCCGATCTGACGCATCGTCCGCTCGCTGACGTCGTGCAGCTTCCGGATGACCGGGGCCGGGAGGGCGCTCGGGTACTGGTGGCGCAGGAAGCAGGGTGACGCCGGGTAGTTGATCGAGTCCAGCACGCCGTAGACGGTGACCTCGCCCTCGTGGACGTAGCCCTCGACGGCGACCTGGATGCCGGTCATGGTCTCCTCGGCCAGACAGACCTGGCCTCCCACTCCCTGCATCTCCGGCGGAAGTTCGAGCAGTTCGAGCACGGAGTCGAAGGGCTTGCCGACCCGGCCGATGCCCTCGCGGATCCGGTCGACCGCGGTTCTGAACTCGGCCATGTCCGACACCCCGTAGGCCAGTTCGGACGAGTAGGCCAGGGCGGGCTTGAGCCACATGGGGAAGTTCACGCCCTCCGGCGGCTTCGGGTCGTCGGTGTCCAGGTCCACCCGGCCGAAGCTGGGGTACTCGTCGATGACCTTCTGCTGTTCGAGCCGGCTCCAGTACTTGTGCTCGCACTTGACCACGGACTCCAGGCTCGTCGTACGCACGCCGTACTCCTTGCCGAGCATCGGGACGAGGGTGCTCACCGGGAAGTCCCAGTAACCGACTATCGCGTCGATGCTGCCGTCGTGCGCGTCGAGGACGGCGCGGGCGCGGTCCATCAGCACGGGCACGGAGACCTCGCCCTCCTGGAGTTCGTCGATGCCCAACAGGCGGTGGAACCTGTACGAGTCGGCGTCCGGGACGGCTTCCAGTGTTGGAAGGTTCGCGTCGTCGAGGCCGATGACGAAGACGTTCTTGGGCAGCTCCTGGGGCACGTTCGTATCCTTTCGAGCGGAAATGTTCCCGTACGTCGGATCGCCTGCCCGGTCGGACGGCCTCCATGCGAAGCCTTTGCTCCGGGGCACGCGGCAGCCCGCGCGCGGGTGGGGTGCATGCGGCTCGCGTGCCCCGTGGCTGCCGACCGATGCGTACGCCCCTCGTCGCCCCGGGTGTCCCGGACGGCGCGCCCTCCCCCGGCCTCTCCCCGCCGGACCGTGTCAGCGCACCCCGCGGGTGCGGTACTGGACGCTGATCCGCGGGCCCTTGGCGTGCGCGGTCTTGGGGATGGCGTGCTGCCAGGTGCGCTGGCAGGACCCGCCCATGACGATCAGGTCGCCGTGCCCCAGCGGCCGGCGCACGACGTCACCGCCACCGACCGGGCGCAGGAGCAGATCACGCGGGGCACCGAGGGAGAGGATCGCCACCATCGTGTCCTCGTGCCTGCTGCGCCCGCTCAGGTCGCCGTGCCAGGCGACGCTGTCGCGGCCGTCCCGGTAGTAGCACAGCCCCGCCGTGGTGAAGGGCTCACCGAGTTCGCCGGCGTAGTGGGAGGACAGCGCCTCCCGGGCGTCGGCGAGGAGCGGGTGGGGCAGCGCGTCGCCCTCGCGGTAGTGGGCGAGCAGGCGCGGCACGTCGACCATCCGGTCGTACATCTGCCGGCGCTCGGCCTGCCAGGGCACGTCGGTCACGAGCCCGCCGAAGAGGTCGTCGGCGCCGCCCAGCCAGCCGGGCAGCAGGTCGATCCAGGCCCCCTCGCCCAGGACCGTGCGGTGCAGCCCGGCGAGCGGCCCGAGGCCCGGACTGCCGGCCTGGTCGAACAGCGAACCCTGGAGAGGTAGGGACATGGGAGCCAGTCTAGCGGCGCATTAGAACAAACGTTCCCTTACCGCGGATGGCGGCAGCAGGGACCGGCCGGAATCGCCGGATGCGTGCCGTCCGCCGGACGTCTACCGGGGATCCGCCGGCCCCGGGCCGGAGGGCCCGTCCGGCTCCGTACCGTGCGCAGGCGAACGGCGCGGATGCGTACCCGGCGATTCGGGACCGGGTCTCCCGGGGGCCGGATCCTCGGGGTCCGGTCCCTCGGGGTCGTCACCGCTCAGCTCCGGTTCCAGGCCCTCGGCCACCTCGGTCCGGCCCATACCCGCGTCCGCGCGCCACGCCTCGAAGGACCAGCCGGTCAGTGCGACCACCGCCAGCCCGAGCATCCAGCCGCCGACCACGTCACTGAACCAGTGGACACCCAGCGCGATACGGGTGAATCCGACCCCGAGCACCGAGACCGCCGCCACGGCCCAGCACAGGGGGCGCAGACCCCTGCGCACCATGGGCAGCAGGACGAGCAGCAGGATCGCGAAGGAGGTCGTGGCCGTCATCGCGTGGCCGGAGGGGAACGAGAAGCCCGGGGCGTGCGCCACCGGATCCGGGAGCACCGGCCTCGCCCGCTCGACCACGGTCTTCGCGAGCAGCCCCGTCAGTCCTCCGGCGACCGCCGTGACCGCCGCCCACGCGGCGAGCCGCCACGCCCGGCGGTACACCAGCCACAGGGTGAGCAACGCCACCGCCGCGCGCAGGGTCAGCGGATCCCACACCACGTCCGAGAAGAAGCGCAGGGTGCCGGTCCAGGCCGGGTGGTCCAGGGCGGCCCGGTTCAGCCACCGGGCCGCGCCCGCGTCGAGGCGCCGCAGCGGATGCCACCCGCTCTCCACGAGGACCAGCAGCAGGCCGAACAGGACCGCCGCGACGGCTCCGACGGCGACGGAGCCGAACAGCCGGATGCCGAACCTCCGGTCGGCGTCCTGACGGGTGCGCCGACGGGCGGCCGGCGCGGCGGGGCGGAAGGACATTCAGGCTCCTGGATCGGGTTCTACGGGGCCGGGGCGCTTGGCCCGCACCGCCTCGAGCTGGGCGGCGAAGGACAGGCCGAGGAAGAGGGCGATGGAGGTGAGGTAGGCCCACAGCAGCAGCGACATGAACGCCGTCAGCGGGCCGTACACGGTGTCGAAGGAACCGCTGACCGAGAGGTAGAGGCTCAGGAGCCACGTCAGCGTGGTCCACAGGACCAGGTAGACGGCCGCGCCGAAGGCGAGCCAGGTGTAGCCGGGCTGCCGCCGTCTCGGCGAGCGGCGGAATATCGCGCTCGCCGAGAGGATGACGAGCAGCATCCCGGCGGGCCAGCGCAGCAGGTCCCAGGCGGACCGGGACCCGTCCCCGAGGTCGTAGACGTCGACGACGGCGGCCACCAGGTCACCGCCGGCCACCATGGCGACGAAGCCGACGCCGAGGGGGATTCCGGCGGTCAGCGACATCACCAGGCCCCGCAGGTACTTCCGGTGGAACACCCGGTCCCGCTCGACCCCGTAGATCCGGTTGGCGCCGCGCTCGATCTGGCACATCGCGGTCGTCGTGTTGGTGAGCGAGAAGACCAGCCCGAACCAGAGGGCGAGCTGGGCCCCGTCGTCGGCGTGGCGCCGGCTGCGGTCCAGCGCGTCGTCCACCACCTCGGCGCTGGGGCCCGCCGTGATCCGGTGGATCGTCAGTTCCGCGACCCTGCCCAGGTCCTCCGTATGCAGGGCGGTGGACAGCCCGACGAAGGCGATGACGAGCGGGACCACGGCCAGCACGGTCTGCAGGGCGAGCGCCCGGGAGTGGCTGAACCCGTCCGCGTACCGGAAGCGGACGAAGGAGTCGCGCAGCAGCGGCCAGCGGCCGTAGCGGCGGAGCGTGGCGAGCGCCTCGTCACCGGAGAGCTCGCTGCCGATCATGTCGCGGGTCTGCGGGACCCGGGTGGCGGTACCCACGTCACTCCCCCCGGACGGGCATGAGCACGGTCAGCGCGCCGGGCCTGACCTGGGCGGTGAGGTGCCGTCCGGCCGCGACGGGGTCGCCGTCGAGCTCGCGGGGCTGCGGTGCGTCGAAGCGGATCTCGGCGCGGCGGAAGGTGAAGTACTCGACGGACCGGTGCGAGCCGGGAGTATCCGGGCCGGTCCTCGCCTCCTCGCCCCTCCCCGCGTCCCCGCCCGTCCTCGCGTCCGGACCGGCCTTCGCGTGCGGTCGGGGACGCAGGAGCGATCCGGCGGCGCTCAGCCATCCCGCCGGTCCGCGCGGGTCGAGGATCAGCAGGTCGAGAAGCCCGTCGTCGGGCCGGGCGTCCGGCACCAGGGCCGCCCCGCCCTGCACCTTGCCGGTGTTGGCGATGAGCACCATCCGGGCACTGCGCCGCACGGGCTTGGCCCCGTCCACGGAGACCGTGAGACGCATCCGGGGCGCGCGCAGCTCCCGCAGACCGGCCATCACATAGGCGGGCCACCCGATGACGGCCTTGGCCCGGTCGCTGGTGCCCTCCAGCATCGCGGCGTCGAGCCCCGCGCCGGACATCACGGTGAAGTGGGTGGGAGCCAGCCCGTCGCCCTCGATCAGACCGAGGTCGATCCGGCGCGGGGTGCCGCCGAGCGACACGGCCAGCGCCTCGGCGGGCTTCACCGGCAGACCCAGGTTGCGGGCCAGGAGGTTTCCCGTCCCGCAGGGCACCACGACGAGCGGTACATCCGTGCCGGCCAGCGCCTCGGCCGCCGCGCGGACCGTGCCGTCGCCCCCGCAGACCACGACGAGCGTCGCACCGTCCCGCACCGCGTCGGCCGTCTGGCCCTCGCCGGGGTCGTCTGCGGTGGTCGGTACGAACGCGGCCCCGTGGTGGCCGTGGTCCTCCAGGACCTGCAGCAGGGCGCTGCGGGCGTCCTCGTCGGTGACCGTGGGGTTGTAGACGACGGTGGTACGGCCGGCGGGCCGCTCGGGCGGGGCCGTGCGGGGCACGTCCGTCACCTCGCCGGAGGGTGCCGGCGCGGGGACGTGCGGCCCGGTCAGCAGGGCACGGCCGACGATCAGGAGGGAGAGCCCGCCGTTGAGGAGGCCGCCCGCGACATCCGAGGGGTGGTGCATGCCCCGGTACATCCGGGCGAGGCCGACCAGCAGGGGCACGAGCAGCAGCAGGGCTGCGACGACCTTGCGCCAGGGGCCCTTCACGCGGTGCAGGACGAGCACGGCGAGACCGGCGTAGAGAGCCGTCGCGGCCCCCGTGTGGCCCGAGGTGTAGCTCGATGTCGGGGGTGAGGGGTCGAGGCGTTCGACGTCCGGCCGGTTGCGGTCCACCGCCTCGGTGATGGCCAGGAAGACCAGGGACTGCAACGACACGCCGACGGCCAGGAAGATCGCGTCGCGCCACCGGGGCAGCCTGGGCACGAGGAGGAGGACCAGGCAGCTGATGAGGGTGCCGATGACGACCGTGGCGGTGTTCCCCGCCTCGGACACGACGAGGGACACGTTGTCGAGGGTCGCGGTGCGGACGCGCTCCAGCCCGTCGGTCACCGCGTCCTCGGCCGTCAGCGGCCAGACGCCGGCGGCGGGCCCGGTGATCAGCAGCCCGAGGCCCACCATCAGGGCGGCCTGGCAGACCGCCGTCGAGGCGATGATGCCCACGGCCCGGCCGTTCCCCCCGGCGGTCGCCGGTACCTGCGGCGCGTTCACGTCGCCGGACCGTCCGCCTGCCGGGGACGGCAGGGGTACGGCGCTGTCGGCGGGATACGGGGACGCGGCGGCGACGTGGGCGTCCGCGAGGGCTGCGGGTCTCTCCGGTATGTCGGTCGGCATGTCGTTCCCGTCGTTCGGTGGCCTGTGGGCGTGTGGGTGCGGGGCTGGATCCCGGCGTCTCGCCGTCTGCCCGCTCCCGGCCTCTTGAGACCTGTCGTTCCGCACCGGTCCGCGCCCGTGCCCCGGCGGGCCGGCGATCCGGCCCCCGGTCGCACCGTCCTGGGATCGGCCATAAGCTGCCGGGGCCGAGGGGTCACGGCCTCGATGGGGCTGACCAGGCCTTCTGTCCCCCCGGCTGCCGCGATGGCCGATGGATCGGGCGGACGGACGTCCGTGGGAAGACGGATCCATGACTCGCCCTCACGTGGGCAGGAGAGCGGCGACGCCGCAGACCCGGCTACGGGCTACGGCGGACGCGGCATACCTCAAGGGAAGGAGCGACCGGATGTCGGACGAAGGACGCGGTGACGACGTCTACCAGCCGGACGGGTCCGATGCGGACAACCGGCCGACGGACGAGCTCGATCCGGAGAACGTGCTCGACGAGCCCGACCTCGACGACGTACTGGACTCGGGCTACTCCCCGCCCGAGAAGCCTCTGGGCGTGACGAAGTACGGCACGACCGACGAGGAGCAGAGGGAGGGCGAGTCCCTCGACATGCGCCTCTCGCAGGAGGAACCGGAGCCGGACCCGGTCCTGGCGGACGGTCCCGAGGACAACGGTCCGGAGGAGGACGACGCGGGGGACGAGCGTGCGGGACGCGTCGCCGAGGCGGACGAGGCGGACCAGTTGCGCAACAACCGGGTGATGGGCCGCGACGTGGGCATCGACGGTGGCGCGGCCTCCGCGGAGGAGGCGGCGGTCCACATCCAGGACGACGACCGCGGCGTCTGAGCTGCGGAGCACCAAGGGAGGCGGTACCGGACCTGTCCGGTACCGCCTCCCTTCTCGTACGGGCGGTCCACGGCACGGCGGGCGGTCGCGGTGCGCCGTGCCGGCAGCCTCGACGCGGGACTGGCACGCGGGTCTGGCACGCGGGTCTGGCACGCGGGTCTGGCACGCGGGTCTGGCAGTCGGTGGTCAGCAGTCGAGTCTGCCCGGTGTCACGGCGCGGGCGCGGCAGGTGGTCGGCGCGGTGCTCCGCCGGCGGCCCCGGCTCTCCCGCGCCGGCCCCGGACCTCCTATGCGCCTCGCCCGCCGCCTATGCGTCCTGCCGCCCGGGGCATGGCACGGCCGGCCCGGGGACGGTTCAACTGATCCCCGAGAACCCGGAACCGGTCGATTGCACATCACCCACACGGGAGGCGTCCGATGACAACACCTCTGGCCGACTACGCGAGGTTCGCCGGGAAGCGGATCGCGATCGTCGAGCACATGCAGAACCACCCCTTCGTCCTCGGTCTGAAGCAGGCGCAGGAACACGGCCTCGAAGTGTGGCTGCTGACGGGTGACCGGTCCTGGTACACCCACGGGCACGACTGGGACACCCACCCGCTGGCCATCGTGGACCGGGTGATCGACGTCGACACCACGGACCTCGACGCGGTGCTCGCCGTCGTCACGGGGGACGACGGTGCGCCCCTGGTGGACGGCGTCACGTCGTTCTCCGACTACCACACCGAACTCGCCGCCCTGGCCGCCCGGCGTCTCGGGCTGCCCGGTCCCGATCCCGCCGCGGTGCGCACGGCGAACATCAAGGACCACCTGCGGATCGCGCTCGGCGACCAGCCCTTCAACATCCCCCACGTACTGGTCGGCCACCGGAGCCAGCTCGACGAGGCCGCCCGCCGTCTCGGCTTCCCGATGATCGCCAAACCCCCGGCGGAGGCCATCAGTTACGGGGTCCGCCGGGTCGACGACATGACGGGCCTGGTCGAGGCGTGGGAGGAGCTCTCCGCCGTCCGGCACAGCCTGCGCGGCCAGCCGCGCAGCGGTGACGTGCTGCTGGAGCAGTACGTCGAGGGGGTGGAGGTCAGCGTCGAGACGATGACCGTGGACGGGCACACCCATGTCTTCGGTGTGACGTCCAAGGACCTCTTCGGCGACCCCGCCTACATCGAGTGCGGGCACACCTTCCCGGTGCCGCTGTCCGACGAGGAGCGCGACGAGCTGTACCACGTGGTCCGCACGACCCTGGAGATGATCGGGTACCGGCACGGCCCCTGCCACACCGAGGTGCGGCGCACGGAGTCGGGCTGGCGGATCATCGAGGCCAACCCCCGTACCCCGTCGAGCTGCATGACGATGCTGGTCACCGACGTCACCGGCCGCAGCCCGATCCTGGACGCCTGGCTGCTCACCATCGGGGTCACCCCGCCGATCGAGCCGGTCGTCCACAACGGTGGCGCGGCCGTGCGCATGATCTACCCGGCACGGCGCGGGACGCTGGCCCGCATCGACGGGCTGGAGGCGGCCGAGGCCGTGGAGAACGTGCAGGTGCTGCTGCACGTCGAGAAGGGTGACCACCTGCTCCAGCGCATGGACAACTCCTCGTGCGTGGGCTTCACGTACTGCAACGGGCCGGACCGGGTGGCCGCCCAGGAGCTCGCGGACAAGGCCGCCGCCCTGCTGGACTTCGTCGTCGAGGAAGACCTCCGGTGAGCCCGTATACCGAAGGCCCGGACGGTGTGCGGGCGGTCGAGGGCGCAGCCGGGCTGGAAGCGGCGGGCTGGGACTCGCTGCTGGGGGCGGAGGACTTCTTCCAGACCCCCCGGTGGCTCACCGTGCAGGAGCACAACTCCGGTACGGCGATGGACTTCCTGGTGCGCGAGCGGGGCGGCGTCCCGGTCGCCGGGCTGGTGACCGCCTGGGCCGACACCTCCGTGGCCTGGCTGCTCGCCCGGCCGGACGCGATGCTGAAGCGCGCCCTGGAGCAGGACGTTCCCGAGGCGGCCGCCGTGCTCCGCGAGGTCGCGGGGGGCGATCCGGACAGCCTGCTGCCCTCCCTGGTCTGCGGTGGGCGGCACCTGGGCCGCACCCGTACCCTCGCCTCCGCCGACGCCACCGCGGACGACCTCGCCGCCCTGGTGGGCAGGGCCGAGGCGATGGCGGCCGACCGCGGAGCGGTCACGGTCTGCTTCCCGCACGTGGACGTGCGCGACACGTCGCTCGTCGCGCTGTTGGAGAGCCGCGGCTACCACCACCATCCCTCGGACCACTACGCCTGGCTGGACATCCCTCCGGGCGGCTTCGAGCAGTTCGTCGAGGAGATGAGCGCCCACCGGCGCCGCCGGGTGCGTCTGGAACGCCGGGCGCTGGCCGAGGCGGGCGTCGAGGTGAACGTCGAACCGCTGACCCAGGAGCTCTGCCCGCGCCTCGGGCAGCTCGACGCCAACCTCCTGCGCAAGTACGGGAATCCGGCGAGCGACGAGGGCTCGGCGCGGATGATCGGCCGGATCGCCGAGATCATGGGCGACGACGTCCTGGTCTCGGTGGCCCGGCAGCGGGGCGCCGTCATCGGTTTCGGCATGGTGCTTCGGTCGCGGGCCCGTGGCGAGGAGCAGTGGTACGGCCACCGCGCCGGCTTCGACTACGAGGCCCAGGGCAAGCTGCCCCTCTACTACGACGTCCTGTACTACGAGGTGCTGGACGCCGCCGCCAAGGAAGGCGCCACCGTCCTGCACGCCGGGATCGGCAGCGTCAAGGCCAAGCTGGCCCGGGGCTGCCGGGTCAGCGAGCAGCGTTCGTACCTGCTGCCGCTGCGCCGTACGGAGGACACCGCGGGCACGCACGCCGAGGACCGGGAGAGGACGCCACGATGAGTTCCGCCACCGGCTCCCAGGAGGGCGGCGGCTGGAACGCCGCCGTCGGAGCGTGTGTCAACCCGTCGGACCGGCGCGGGGGCACCCTGCGGCTGGTCTCCTCCGCCGACGTCGACTCCCTCGACCCCGCGCGGACCTACTACGTCTGGGTGTGGCTGCTGCAACGGCTGCTGAACCGGACCCTGATGGCCTATCCCACCGATCCGGGGCCGGCCGGACTGGTGCCCGTACCCGACCTCGCCGAGGCACCGGGCGTGGCGAGCGACGGCAACCGGACCTGGACCTACCGGCTCCGTGAGGGCATCCGCTTCGACGACGGCACCCCGGTGACGTCGGCGGACGTACGGTACGCCGTGCAGCGCATCTTCGCGCAGGACGTGCTGCCCGGCGGCCCCACCTACCTGGTTCCGCTGCTGGACGACCCGGACCGCCCGTACGCCGGGCCCTACCGGGACGGCGGTGAGGACGGCCTGCCCGCCGTGCTCACCCCCGACGCACGCACGATCGTGTTCCGGCTGCGCACCCCGTTCTCCGACTTCGACCACCTGATGGCGCAGCCGTGCGTCTCCCCCGTGCCCCGGAAGGCGGACACGGGTGCGCGCTACGGCGACGACCCGCGCTGCACCGGCCCGTACCGGGTCGCCGAGCACGCCCCGGGCAGCAGGCTCCTGCTGGAACGCAACCCTTACTGGGACCGGGCGACCGACCCGGTGCGGCCGGCGCTCCCGGACCTGGTGGACGTCACCATCGGGCTCGGCCTCGACGACATGGACGAGCGCCTGACGGCCGGGGAGTTCGACATCAACCTGGAGGGGCGCGGCCTCCAGCACGCCGCCCAGGCACGCCTGGCGGACGATCCGGTGCTGCGCTCGCGCACGGACAACCCGAAGACGAGCTTCCTGCACTTCGTCTCGCTCCAGCCGCACATCCCACCGTTCGACAACGTGCACGTGCGGCGGGCCGTGCACTACGCGGCCGACAAGATCCTGCTCCAGGAGGCCCGCGGCGGACCGGTCACCGGAGGCGACCTGACCACCGCGCTGTTCCCCCCGAAGCTGCCCGCCCACCAGCCGCTCGACCGGTACCCGACCGGTCCCGGTCTGCGCGGCGACCTCGACGCGGCCCGCGCGGAGCTGGCCGCCGCCGGGCTCCCCGACGGTTTCGACGCCGTCATCGGCACCCAGCGCGGCAAGTTCCGGCTGGTCGCCGACGCGGTCGTCGAGTCCCTCGCCCGGGTCGGCATCCGGCTGACCGTCAAGGAACTTGACGTCGCGACCTACTTCAGCCAGGGCGCGGGCTCGCCGGAGACGATCCGCGAGCACGGGCTCGGTCTCATCGTCACCGACTGGGGCGCCGACTTCCCCACCGAGTACGGTTTCCTGGCCCCGCTGGTGGACGGCCGGCTGATCCGCCCCGGCGGCGGCAACTGGAACATCGCCGAGCTCGACGACCCGAAGGTCAACGAGCTGATCGACACGGGGCTGCACACCGCCGACCCGGCTGCCCGTGCCGAACTGTGGCGTGAGGTGGAGCGCCGGGTCATGGACCACGCGGTCATCCTGCCGCTGGTGCACGACAAGACCCTGCACTACCGGGGCCCCCGCACCACGAATGTGTACGTCCACCCCGCCTTCGGCCTGTACGACATCCAGGCCATGGGCGTGACCGATACCCGCACCGACCGGGAGAACGACACCGTATGAACTACGCAGCAGCGGACCTCCGCTTCGTCCCGCTGGACGCCGGAGACCCGGCCACGTCGGACGCCTGGCTCCGGCTCACCACGGACAGCGCCGAGGACGTCCCGCTGTCCGCCGCCCCGCCCTGTGCGGCGGACCTGACCGGATCGGTGCGCTTCGCACCGCCGGACACCGTGCTGGCAGGCGAGGTCGCCTTCCTGGACGGGCAGGCGGTCGGCGCGCTCCGGCTCGTGCTTCCCGACGGGGCGCCCGTCGCCGTCGTCGACCAGTTGCTGACCGCGCCGAAGGAGCGCCGCCAGGGAATCGGGACGGCCCTCTTCCGGCGGGCCGGCGCGCTTGCCGGGCAGCACGGCCGCACCCTGCTCGTCGGCGATGTGGTCGAGGCGCTGCCGGGAGGGCCCGTACGCCACGAGGGGCCCGCCGCGTTCGCGGCCTCGCTGGGCGCCACCCGGTCCGAGGGCCCCGAGGGCGTCCACCAGTGGCTCGACCTGGACCGGCACGACCCGTCGTCCGGCGGCATCCCCGAAGTCCCGGCCGGCTACCGGCTCCAGCGGTGGGGAACCGTCACGCCCGACGGGTTCGCGATCGCCGTGTCCGAGCTCGGCCAGTCACTGGGCGAGAGCCTGCCGGAGACCTGGGGCGAGGGTCCCGAGGCTGTCCGCACGAGCCATGTGCGCCGCTACGAGCGGATGCGGGTGGGCCGTGGGAGGCGCGCGTACCACGTGGGCGCCGTCCACGAGGAGTCCGGTGAACTCGCGGGTTTCACCAGCGCGTCCAAGACGACCGGGAACCCGCGGCACCTGCTTCAGGGCATGACCGTGGTGGCCAGGGGGCACCGCGGTCACGGCCTGGGGCTGCTGCTCAAACTCGCGAACCTCGCCCACGTCCGCGAGTACGAGCCCAGGGTGCGGCTGATCGAGACGGCCAACGCCGACGACAACCACCCGATGATCGCCCTCAACCGGGCGATGGGCTTCGTCCCTCAGGAGCGCCTGGTCTCCTGGGAGGCGCCGGTCGTTCCGGCCGGCTGACCGCCCGGCGGCCGTCCCCCGCCCCCTCCGGGGAGGCGTGGGGCGGCCGCCGTGCCGTCGCGGTCCCGCAGGAAGCGGGGCAGCCAGCCCGTGCCGAGCAGCACCCCGGCGACCACGGCCACCCCGCCGGCGACGGCCCATCCGGTGGGCCGCTCGTGCAGCGCCAGCCAGGCGCCGGCCATGCCGACCACCGGCACGAGCATCGAGAACGGCGCGACCACACCCGCCGGATAGCGCTTGAGCAGCGCCGTCCAGATCCCGGAGCCCACGACGCTGCCGAGCACCGCGATGTAGACGAGTGCGACCAGGCCCGGCCAGCCCTCGGGGCCGAAGGACGACCCCAGGGCGCGCCACCCGGTGGCGGGGCCCTCCATCACCGCGGACAGCGCGAGCAGCGGAAGGGGCGGGACCACCGCCATCCACAGGGCGAAGCGCAGCGGGTACTCCGGCCTCGCCTGCCGGCTGGCCAGGTTGCCGACGGCCCAGCCGAGCGCGGCGAGCACGGTCAGCACCAGGGGAAGCAGCGGCGCCGTGCGCGCCCGGTCCACCGCGATCACGGCCATGCCCAGCACCGCCAGTCCGATGCCGGCCAGCTGCCGCCCGGAGACGCGCTCGCGCAGCAGCAGGGCCCCGAGCAGCACGGTGAACGGTGCCGAGGCCTGCACCACGACGGACGCAAGCCCCGAGGGCATGCCCTGCTCGATGGCGAGGAAGAGCAGCCCGAACTGGGCCACGCCGAAGCCGAGTCCGTATCCGAGGAGCCAGCGCAGCCGTACCCCGGGGCGGGGTACGAAGAGGACCACCGGGACCGCGAGCACCAGGTAGCGCAGCGCCGCCAGGAAGAACGGCGGGAAGTGGTCGAGGCCGACCCGCACCGCGAGGAAGTTCAGCCCCCAGAGCACGGCCACCAGGACGGCCAGCGAACGGTCCCGGGCGGTCACCGGGAGGTACCGCCGAGCAGGCCGGATTCGATGACGCGGGCGCCCATGCCCCTCAGGAACTGTCCGTCGCCGATGAGCTTCTGGTCGTCGGCGCACTGCTGGAGCACCAGCGTGCGGCGTACGCCGTCGGGGTCCTCCAGCAGCCAGCAGAACATCATGACGCCGGGGCACGACCCGCCCTTGAACACCACGCGCGGCCAGCGGGCGGAGTCGACGGGAACCCCGGGATACGCCGTCAGGATGTCGTCGACGACGCCGCTCGTGTCCCGTGCCGCGTCGTCGGTCAGGGCGCCGAGCACCCGTGACACGTCCCAGGCGCTCATGTGCCAGTCCAGGCCCTGCTGGTGCACGGTGGGTCCGAGGTCCGACCCGCGCACGGTCATCGGGCCGGCGATCCGCTCGAGGAGCCGGCGGCGGCCCTCCTCGTCCGCGGCGGCCCACCCGGCCCGCAGCTCCGGGTCGCCCCAGCCGATCTCGAAGACCTCATGGCTCGTCAGGAACGGCCGCAGCAGCGACGGATCGGCGTGCCCGCCCTCCACCACGGCACGCTCCACCGCGTCCCGGCCCAGCAGGTCCTGGATGAGGTCGGCGGCCGTGTTGTCGCTCATCGCGATCATCTTGTAGGCGGTCTCGCGGACCCCGACCCGGGTGCCGTCCGGGAGCTCCTGCATGTCCCCGGTGGGCAGGCTCCGCAGGGCCGGGGTGACCGTCACCCGGTCGTCCCACCGCACGGAGCCCGCGGCGACCGCCTGTGCCAGCGCGCGCATGAGGTAGAGCTTGTACGACGAGCCGTTGGGCATCGGCCGGTCTGCGTCCTTGGCGTAGAGCGTCCTGGTGACGCCGTCCTCCTCGCGGGTCACCAGGGCCGACCAGGTCACTCCGGGCTGCTCCAGCGCCCGCTCCAGGTCCTCCCAGGCGCGGACCTCGGGTGTGACGACCTCGGGCCCGAGGTGCAGAACGCGTATCAGCCCGGTGGAGTCGAGGGTCAGCGACAGGGTCGAGCGGACTCCCCCCGGTCCCTCCAGGGTGACCCACGACTTGTGCGCCACCGGCTGGTAGTCGGTGACGGTGAACGGGCCGAGGCCCCGCCACTGTCCGACCGTCGCGGCGAAGCCCTGCGGGTGCCGGGCGAGGAAGACGGGCACGAAGGCTCCGGACAGGTCCTCGTCCCGGGGCGCCGCGGGGGCGGTGAGCAGTTCCACCGCCCAGTGGGTGCGGCGCCCGAGCGGGGTGGTGTCCCCGTCGAGCGCGGCCTGCGCGTCCGGGCGGACGGAGGCGTCGGAACCGGGCTGATCGATCATCATCGCTCCTCGACGGCCGTTGCCGACCGGTGGTGTCAGTCCTCGGTGACAGTGATGGCCGTGCAGGGGCAGAGCTCGGCGCACAGCCGGACCGTCTCGTGCAGTTCGGGCGGTGGTTCGGCCATGAGCAGGATCACCGTGCCGGTGTCCGGGTCCTGGTCGAAGACCCGCGGTTCGGTCGCCGCGCACCGGCCCATCGCGCAGCAGGCGTCCGTGTCCACGGCCACGGTCAGCCGGCCGGCGCTCACCAGGTCACCGGCAGTGCGGCGAGTCCGTAGCTGGACACCTCGTGCCGGAAGTCCAGTTCGCCGAAGGGCACGGCCAGCCGGGCGCCGGGCATCCAGCGCAGTACACCGGCGAGCATCTCCTCCAGTTCGACCTTGGCCAGCCACTGGCCGAGGCACTGGTGGATACCGTGGCCGAAGGCCAGGTGGCGGCGGGCGTCCCGGCCGGGGTCCAGGGCGTCGGGGTCGGGGAAGACCGACTCGTCGCGGTTTCCGGCCGAGAGCGACACGACCACGCCCTCGCCGGCCCGGATCGTCACGTCGCCGAGTTCCACGTCCTCCAGCGCGGCGCGGGCGAGCCCGTTCTGCACGATGGAGTGGTAGCGCAGCAGTTCCTCGACGGCCTTCGGCAGGAGTTCCGGGTCCTTGGCGAGGGCGTCGGCCAGGCCCTGGTCGGTGACCAGGCTCAGCAGGCTGAGGCTGGCCTGACTGGTCGTCGTGCCGTGGCCCGCCACCAGCAGCAGCCGGCACATCGGGACCATCTCCTCGACGGTCAGCGTGCCCTTGCGGACCTGGTCGACGACGAGCCGGCTGAGCAGGTCGTCGCCGGGCTCGGGGGTCCGCATGCGCTCCTCGACCACCTCGCGCAGCAGGCCGTCCAGTTCGTCGCGCGCGGCGGCGACCTGCTCGGGCCGGTAGCCGCGGTCGATGAGGATGCCGGCGCGGTTCTCGATCAGTTCGCGCTGCTCGTCGGAGACCCCGAAGAGCAGGGCGATCACCCGGGAGGGGACGGGGATGGTCAGCCCGCGCACGAGGTCGACCGGGCGTTCGCCCTCGACCAGGGCGCCGAGCATCCCGTCCAGGTGCTCCCGCAGGACGGGCCGCATCGCCTCCGCCCTGCCGTGCAGGAACTCGCGGGTGAGCATGGACCGCAGACGTGAGTGGTCGGGGTCGTCCATGCGGATGAAGGAGGCGGTGTGGGGCTTGTCCCGGACGAGGACGGACGTGGTCGTCATCATCGGGAAGCCGGGCGCGCTGGTCACCGCGGTGAACCTGCGGTCGGCGAGCACCGCGCGGACGTGGGGGTGCGCCGTGACCAGCCACACCTGGCTTCCGTCCCACATCGTGATGCGGCTGGCGGCCGGACCGGACCTCAGCAGGGCGAGCGGTGGCGGCGGATCGATCGGGGAGACGCGCTCCATCGGGTAGGACGGTGCGGCCGTCACCTTCGGGGATGCTGCGTCCTGCGTCATGGGTCCCACCTATCGCTGCACGGGCATGCCGACGTGAAGTAGCGGCCCCATCCTCACCGCCCGCCGCCCGGCCTCCCCTTCGGGGGACCCGACCCGCATAACAAGCCACGAACGCACATAACAACGGCCGCCGAAGGCCGTTCACCGTGCGTACACCCGGCTGGTACGGTCGGCGCGCCGTACCGTCGGACGCTTTTCGGCCGGATTCCCGGTCCGGCCCAACACCCCGAGAACGAGGACCACATGAGTTCATCGCTACAGGGACACGTCGCGCTCGTCACAGGAGCGGGATCAGGAATCGGCCGTGCCACCGCACGCGCCCTTGCGGGGGCCGGGGCCTCGGTCGCCGTCGCCGGACGGCGCCTCGACCGCCTCGAGGAACTGCGCACCGAACTGGAGGCGAAGGGCGCCACCGTCCTGGTCCTCGGACTGGACGTCACCGACGAACAGGCCGTGGCCGCGGCCGTGCGCACCACCGTCGACACGCTCGGCCGGCTCGACATCCTGGTGAACAACGCGGGGCTGATGCTGCTGGGGCCTGTGGAGGACGCCGACACCACGGACTGGACCCGGATGATGGACACCAACGTGATGGGCCTGATGTACACGACCCACGCCGCCCTGCCCGAACTGATCAGGAACCAGGGCACGATCGTCCAGATCTCGTCCATCGCCGCCCGGGTGGTGGGACGGGGCAGCGCCGTCTACAACGCCACGAAGTTCGCCGTGAACGGGTTCAGCGAGGGGCTGCGGCAGGAGGTGACCGAACGCGGGGTGCGGGTGGTGGTCATCGAGCCGGGCACGGTGGAGACCGAGCTGCGGGAACACATCACGCACGCGCCGTCCAAGGCGGCGATCACCGAACGCGTCGCGAAGATCAGGCAGTTGCAGAGCGAGGACATCGCCGAGGCGGTGTTGTACGCCGTCACCGCTCCCCCGCACGCCACGGTCAACGAGATCTTCATCCGCCCCACCGACCAGGCCTGAGGCCCGTCCCGACGGCGGGCACCGCACTGCGCGGTGCCCGCCTTCGTGCTGTCCGGGGCCGTCCGGGCCGCTCGGGGACCGCTCGGGGACCGCTCGGGGACCGCTAGGGGGTGAGAGGAGCGAGCGAAGAGAACGCCTGCCTAACGTGAGCCGCATCAGGCCGTCACAGGTGAAGAAGAGGCGTCATCCATAACCGTAAGGAAGCCGTCCGTGCCTTCTGCGATACACGTGCCCTCCGTCCCCGACCGGCTGACGCGTCTGCCCCTGTCGCGTCCGGATCTGCGGCTGCTGGACGCGATCGGACAGTGCGGTGACCTGGCCGAAGCCGCTCGCAGAGCGGGGCTGAGACCTCCGGCCGCGCAGCGCCGGCTGGACCGGCTGGACCACGCGACGGGGCTGACGCTGACGCTGCGCGACGCGCGTACCGCCCGGCTCAGCCCGGACGGCGCGCGGGTGCTCGTCGCCGGACGGCGGTTCTTCCGCCAGGTCGACCAGGCCGTGCAGACGGACATCTACGGGCGGGGCGCGGAGGCGCTGAACGCCCCCCGCATCCTGAACATCGCCACCGCCGAACCGCTGATGGAGGACCTGGTCGAGGACGCGGCCGACTCCCTCGGCATCCTCCTGTCGGTCAGCCACGACACGCCGGGGCAGGTGCTCCGGCAGCTCGACGGGTACCGGGTGGACGCCGCGCACACCTGGGGGCTCAGCGCCCTCTCGCACGGCGTGGAGCGGACCGTGCGGACGTACGAGGTCCTGGACGACCCCCTGTGGGTGACGCTGCCCCTGGGCCATCCGCTGGCCGGCCGCGACGCGCTCTCCCTCGCCGATCTCCGCGACGAGAACTGGGTGTCGGAGGCCGGGCCGGAGTCGGAGGTGCTGGTGAGCGGGGTCTACCGGTCGGCGGGCCTCACGCCGCCCGCCCGCATCCAGGTCACCGGCGCGTCGGTCGCGCGGGGGATGCTGCGGCGCGGCGACGCGGTCGGCCTGGGCTCCCCGGCCTGCCCGGCGGTGTTCGCGCCCTCCCTGGTGCGCCGCTCGCTGGTGGAGCGGCCGAGGCGGGCCGCGGGGCTGCTCGTCGATCCAGCCGTCGTCCCCGGGTCGCTGGCACAGCAGTTGGCGGCGCTGCTCACGGCCCGCTGCCTCAGCAGGTTCACCGCGCAGCACGGGGACATGCTGCGCGATCCGTGGTGGGCCGACTGGCTGCGCGGACAGCGTGCGGCACTGGAGCGGCGCACGGATGCGGCCGCCAGCGGTCTCCAGGCCCCGCCGGCCCTGCCCGACGAGTCGGTCCGGATCGACGTGGAGGACCTTCATCTGCTGCGCGCGGTCGCCGACAACGGCAGCATCAACCGCGCCGCGGCCGTCCTCTCGATCAGCCAGTCGGCCCTGACCCGGCGCATTCACCGCCTCGAACTCCGTCTCGGAGCAAGGCTGTTGGTGCGCAGTTCTCGCGGGACCGACCTGACGGCGCCGACGCGTCAGTTCCTGGCGGGGCTGGCCGGATTCGAGGCCGAGCTACGGGCGGTGGGCGCGCTCCCGGCGGACACGCCGCCGGCCGCCGAACCGTCCGGCAGTGCGCAGCGCCGGACGCACCGGACTCCCCGGGGCGGTGCGGTGCGCCCGGGACGGGCCGCGGCCGACCGCGGGGCGGTGCGGCCCGCGGTCGCCGGCCGGGGCTGAGGCCGCGGTGCGGCCGACGGGTCCGCCGGCCGCACCGCGCGGGGTCAGCGTGCTCCCAGCGCCACGTAGTCGTACATCCCGAAGGACCCCGTGACGAACACGTTGCGGGCGTCGGGGTGGCGGTAGAGCAGGGAGCGCGGGTAGAGGTAGGGCACGATCACGGCGTGGTCCATGGTCAGCCGGTCGATGCGGTGCCAGATCGCCGCGCGCTCCTCCGGGTCGGCGCTGACGGCCCCCTGGTCGAGCAGGCCGTTGATCTCCGGGTCGTCCAGCTCGCCCATGTTCTGGTTGCCGCGCTCCTTGATGGCGCGGCCGTCGACGATCTGCTGGAAGAAGCCGTAGCCGTCGGGGAAGTCCGCCCCCCAGCCGAACATGATGATCCCGATGCCGTGCTCGCGCAGGTACTCGGGGCTGCCGCCGTACCGGTCGAAGTAGTCGCCGGACGGGAAGTCCAGCACCTCGGCCTCGATGCCGACGCGGGCCAGTCCCGCCGCCAGCGCCTCGGCCGCCCGGTACTCCTTGAGGCGGTCCTTGCGCGCCGCGATCTTCGTGCGGAACCCGTCCGGCATGCCGGCGAGGGCCAGTTCGGCGCGGGCCGCGTCGAGGTCCCCGGTGCTGTCCTCACCGACGGGGTAGCGGTCGAACGGCTGGTAGCCGTCGATGGTCGGCGGCAGGATCGTGGTGGCGATGTCCCCGCCCACGGACCCGCCGTACGCCTCCTGCATGGCCGCCTTGTCCGTGGCGAACTGCACGGCGCGGCGGCAGTGCACGTTGTCGAACGGCGTGATCCGGCTGGAGAGGCAGTAGATCCAGGTGAAGCCGGTCAGCGGGTTGTCCGCGTTGGCGCGGAGTCCGGGGTCGGCCAGGATGCGCTCCTGGGCCGCGGGCTGCACGCCGAAGCCCGCGAGGTCGATGTGCGCCTGGCCGGAGAGCAGCATGAGGTCCACCTCGTGCGGGTCCTTGCCCAGGTGCACCTCGATGCGTTCGGCGCGCTGCCGGCGCACGGGGTCGGTCTCCGGGTCCCAGTGCGGGTTGCGCTCGAGGACCACGAGCTTGCCGCGCTCGTAGGACTCCACGCGGTACGGACCGGTCGCGACGGGGCCGAGCCGGTAGCCGATGCCGGTGTCGCGGTCCCTCGGAACGGGTGTGGTGCTCGGCATGGTGGCGAGCAGGTCCATGCCGGCGAAGGGCTCGTTCAGCTTCAGGACCAGGGTGCGGTCGTCGGGCGTCTCCACGGTGACCGGGCCGTCCACCTCCGGTTCGCGCCACGGGCCGCCGTAGTCGGTGCCGAGGAGGTGGCGGAAGTACGTGGGGCCGACGCCCAGCACGTCCGTGCCGTAGTTGCTCCTGGCGATCGCGTACTTGACGTCCGCGGCGACGACCGGGGTGCCGTCCTCGTAACGCAGGCCGGGTCGCAGCCGGTAGGTCCAGGTCCGGCCGCCGTCCGAGCTCTCGCCCAGCGACTCGGCGAGGTCGGGAACCAGCCGCTGGCCGTCCTTGCCGGGCGCCGTGTCGAAGGTGACCAGGGTCCGGCCTATCAGGCGGAGGAAGTTCCAGGTGTAGGCGTAGTAGGTATTGCCGGGATCGAGCGAGTCGAAGTCGTCGGTACGCACCAGGCGGAGGGTCCCGCCCGGCTTGTCGGTGGGGGCGAACACGCCGTCGACGGCGGCGTCGAAGCCGGTGCTGCCCGACTGTTCGGTCTCCATGTCCCAGCCCTTCTCGCGGTGATTTCCGCGCCATTCTGCGGCGGTGCGGGGCTCCGGTGCGCCGCGGGCGGGCACGGGCGCATAGCCGACCGCGGGTCGGTATAGCGGGAGAGAGGGGTGAGAGGGGGTGGAGAGGTCCGGCTGATGTGCTCGCGTCCCCCACGTGCGAAGCGGACGCCCGCTTCCCCCCACGCGCGACGCGGGTGTACGCAGGAAAGGCGAGCCGAACGTGTCCCGAAGAAAAAGATGGCATGTACCCGTCATTACCATCGCCGCGACGGCGCTGCTGGCGGGCTACCCGTCGGTGTCGATGGCGAAATCCCCCACCCCTCCCCCGGGTGCCGCCCAGGGCTGGACCCAGAAGGACCGGGCGGACGCCGCGAAGCCCGGTCCGGCCGAGCTCCCCGAGGCCGTCCCCGCCGACGACCGCACGGCGCTGCTCGGATCCGGATACCGCACCTCCGACGACCTGGCCTGGACCACCTCGGGTGACGCCACCGGCTTCCACGTCATGGTCGCCGCCGCCGAGGACGGCTACCGCTGGCGGACCGCCGCGACCCTGTCCGAGCCGGGCTTCGACACGGACACCTGGATCGGCAACGCCTGCCTCACCGCCTCCGGCAAGCGCGCGGCCGTCACGTACGCACCCCGCACCTTCACCAACAAACCGGAGCTGATGACCCGCGGCGCCTTCACCGCGGTCGTGGACCTGACGACCGGCGCGGTCACCAAGCTCCCCGTCCAGTCCAGCCTGAGCTACTTCTCACCCGGCTGCGGCACGACCGAGAAGGCCGTCTTCTCGCAGTTCTCCGACGACGCGTCGAAGCGCAACGAGACCCGGCTCGTGGGAGTGGACACGGCGAGCGGAAAGGCGGCGAAGCCGCTGGACCTGCCCGGCCAGGTCACGTCCGCCGTCCCCCTCGCCGACGGTTACGCCGCCGCGCAGGGCTCGCGCCTGGTCCGGGTGGCGCCCTCCGGTGACGTGCGCGTCGCCACGAAGGCCGCCACCGCGCCCTTCCAGCTCACCGCCGCCGCCGACGGCTCGGTCGTCTACATCGACCGCACCGCCCCTGCCGCGGGGTCCGGCACCGAGCGGGCCGAGGTCCGGCGCGCCCCGGCGGCGCTGTTCGGCGCCGCCAAGGCCGCCGGCGTCACCCAGCGCCTCGCCACCGGCGCGCTCACCGACTTCGACCTGGCCCGCTCGGCCCGCACCGGCACGGTGTACGTCACGGGCGAGGCCGAGGCAGCGGGCACCCTGCCGTCGTCCGTGCGCATGCCCGCGGGAGTGGCCAAGGGCGCCGCCCTGTCCACCCGGGGGGAGGCCGCCGTCACCACCGCCTGGGCCGACGGCAAGGACTCCCGGATCTCCCCCCAGGAGGCCGCCTCCGCACGCACCGCGCGGACCACGATGAAGCTCCTGGAGACCGGCCGCAACGTCACCCTGGACGCCCGGCCCGGCACGGCCGTGGGCTCCACCGCCAGGACGGCCGCGGGTCTCGCGACGTCCCCGGCGCTGACCCGCGGGACCGGGACGGCCGCGGCGTCCCCGAGGCTCGCCGCCGGCTCGCCCACCAACCCCGTCGAGGACGAGCGCTACTGCTCGGTGGCGCGCGGGGACGTCCGCAAGCAGGCCTTCCAGCCGACCCCGCGCCAGGTCGAGTGGGCGGTCGACCAGGCCGTGGTCGGCAAGCTGAACTCGCACGTCTCGCGCGCCGCCAACTGGAAGAACACCGGGATGTCGGCCTACCAGCCGCAGTCCCTCTTCCCCCTCAAGACCATGGCGGGCGACCCCAACGGCGCCCCTGACGCGGCCGACGAGTACCACATCCCGGCGCAGGTGATGCTGGGCGTCACCGCCCAGGAATCCAACATGTGGCAGGCCACCCGCTTCGCGGTCCCGGGCGTCACGGCGAACACCCTGATCGGCAACTTCTACGGCATCAGCCACGGATCCGACGGCCAGGCCCCGGACCCGTGGGCGATCAACTGGGCCAACGCCGACTGCGGTTACGGCATCGTCCAGGTGACCGACGGCATGCGCAAGGCGGGTCACGAGAAGCCGGGCGAGACCGCGCTGTCCGTCCAGAAGCAGGAGGCGGTGGCCCTCGACTACACGGCCAACATCGCCGCGGGTGTCAACATCCTCGTCGACAAGTGGAACCAGACGTACAGCGCGGGGATGACCGTCAACGACGGCGGCCCCTCGTACATCGAGAACTGGTTCTTCGCGCTCTGGGCCTACAACTCCGGCTTCTACCCGCAGTCCAGCGCCGGTTCGCACGGTGGCCACTGGGGCGTCGGCTACACCAACAACCCGGCCAACGCGCTGTGGAAGGCCAACCGCACCCCGTTCCTGGAGAACTCGGGCGGCGGGGACGACTACTCGCACGCCGCCCACCCCCAGGACTGGCCCTACCAGGAGAAGGTGATCGGCTGGGCCGCCCGCCCGATCTCCGCGATGTTCGCCCCGGGCGACTTCCAGCCCGGCTACCGGGCCGCCTGGTGGACCGCCACGGACCAGCGCACGCGGGCCAAGCCGCCCGTCGGACAGTTCTGCGACACGTCCAACAACTGCGACCCGGCCAAGATCAAGGACGGTGACACCGACACCAACGGCGCGTGCCAGCTCAACAACCCGGCCGACGAGTTCTTCCTGCACTGCTGGTGGAACAAGAAGAGCAGCTGGAAGAGCTGCGCGGGCGGCGCCTGCGGATACGCCCTGCACCGCTTCGACGCCACCTACCCGGAGCAGCCGGACGGCAACGCCTACCCGCCCCGGTGCTCCAGCGGCCTGCCCTCGGGGACGTACGTGATCGACGACGTGGCCTCGGGCGTGACACCCGCGGGCTCGTCGGGACGAAGTTGCGGGGCGACGACCTCACCGGGCAGCTTCGGCTTCACCTTCACGGCCGACGGCGCCAACTACCCGGGCAAGATCGACACCCATCAGATCGGGGCCGGCTACGGCAACCACTTCTGGTTCTCGCACACGAGGAACCAGGCGACCACCGAGGGCGCCCGGATGCGCACCACCGGCACCTGGACGCTGACCAACGGCATGACCGGCTGGGCCAGGGTCTGGGTGCACCTGCCCGACCACGGCGCCCACACCCGGCAGGCCTCGTACACCGTCTCCGGTACGAACAGCACGAGCCCGGTGCGCGTGCACCCGCAGCGCGTCGGGGAGAACAAGTGGGTCTCCCTCGGGGTGTTCCAGTTCACCTCCACCCCGAAGATCTCCCTCTCCACGCACGCGGCCGACGGCAGCGGGTCGGAGGACGTCGCGTGGGACGCGGCGGGTTTCCAGCCGCTGTCGGCCAAGCCCAAGGACATGGTCGTCGCGATGGGCGACTCCTACTCCTCGGGTGAGGGCGCCTCGGCCGCGGGCGGCGTCGACTACTACAAGGAGACGAACTACCGGGACGCGAGCAACCCCTCGACGCGGGACGCCTGCCACCGCTCGACCAAGGCGTGGTCGCGCCAGGCCACGATCCCGGGACGTACGTCGTCCGTGGGGGCGATGGACGACAGCAGGTCGGCGGCGATGGACTACCACCTGATCGCGTGCTCCGGGGCCCGGACGTACAACATCGCGACCGTCGGCGAGAACGGCGAGCTGCCCCAGCTGTCCAAGGGCTACCTCGACCAGAACACCACGCTGGTGACCATCTCGATCGGCGGTAACGACGCCCGGTTCGCCTACATCATCCAGAAGTGCATCTTCGGTGGTGTGGGCTGGCCGACGCTGTGCCAGAACCAGAAGTTCGACGACGACGACTCCCGGGTGGACGACGCCGCCTACCAGGGACTGGACATCGGTGTGGCGGCCGAGCGTCTCGCGAAGGAGCGGGTGCGGCCGGCCATCACCGACGCGCTGAAGAAGATCCAGGCGAAGGCTCCGAACGCCAAGATCGTGCTGATGGGATACCCGCCGCTGCTGGAGCGGTCGGGATCGTGCATCCCGGGCATCGGCACGGAGGAGGCGCCCTGGCTGAACGGCATGGCCGCCACCCTCGCCACCGAGATGCAGGGCGCCGTGAACGACGCCAAGGCCGCCGGCGCCAAGGCCTGGTACTCCAACCCCGCGCAGAACTTCGCGGGCAAGGCCGTCTGCGGTGATCCCGAGCAGGTCCACGGGATCGTGCTGGACCTGGTGGAGAGCGACGAGCCCGCCATCGACTGGCCGATCCTCCAACTCGGTGCGTCCGCGCAGTCGTTCCACCCGAAGGTCGGAGGAGCCCGGCTGTACGCGGACTCCCTGGAGCGGACGATGCAGGGCATGGGTCTCTGACCCACCACCCGGTGGGCCCTCCCCGCGAGGTGCGGGGAGGGCCCACCGGTCCGGAAGTCCACTGCCGGGACGGCTCCGGCACACGGCTGCGTCCCCCGGCCCATGGGCCGGGGGACGCAGCCGTGTGCGGGTCGTGACACGGGTCAGCGGCTGGCCATCCCCGGCACCGCCGAGAGCATGTCGGCGTCCTGACGCAGGATCGCCCGCTCCAGGGTGGTCAGCCTGGGCCCGGGGTAGATGCCCAGCTCGTCGGTCAGGGTGTTGCGGGCCCTGCGGAACACGGCGAGCGCGTCGGCCTGCCGACCGGAGAGATACAGGGCCTGCATCAAATGCGCGTAGGGCTCTTCGCGCAAAGGGTGGAGGGCTATGAGGTCGGTGAGTTCCCCGATGGCCTCCTCGTATTGACCCAGAGTTATTTCCAGGCAAATACGCTGCTGAAGTGCGGCGACGCGCTCCTCTTCGAGCCTGGCAGCGCGGGTCTGCAGCGCACTGCTCGAAATCGTGGCCAGGGCCGGTCCCCGCCACAGGGCGAGAGCCTCCTTGAGCAGGTCGAGCGCCTCCTCCTTGAGGTCGGCCCGTACCATTTTCTTCGCCGTGGCGACGTTGCGCCGGAAGATATCGCTGTCGATCTCGCAGAGAGCCGAATCCAGCTGGTATCCGGAAGCGGTCGACAGGACGGTGTCCTGCGGCGCTCCGACCGCGGCCAGCGAGCGGCGGATCATCCACACGCTCGTCTGGAGCTGACCAGGGGCGGTCCGTGGTGGACGCTCACCCCAGAGGTGGGTGATGAGTTCGGGCGTGCTGACCGCCCTCCCCGACACAAGTGCGAGGGCGGTGAGCACCCGGAGCTGCCTCTGTCCGGCGAGCGGGACCGGCACGTTCCGGGAAAGCATGGAGATCGGACCCAGTATGCGAATCTGCACGCCGGCCATTGGGGGTCTCCCGTTCTGCCTGTCCATGACTCAATTCCCCTGACATGAACTGCTTGATTTCAGACGCAATGTCTTTGGCTGCGCTGATCGATGGAGCGAATGCAGTGGTCGTGGCTGCGGCCACTACGCGCGTAGCGGACCTTCTACCTCATCGAGTCGGGACAGTAATAAGCCATCCGGGCGCCGTCAACGAGGCCCGGACGGGCGCGGCTGAAAACTGTCGCCCCGATCCGGGAGAAAATGAGGACGCGGGAAAAACGTGGATAACGCCCGCCGGGCCGGGTGGCCGGGGCTTCATGATCGTGTATGGCACGGAGTAGTCATCGGCCCGCACGGCAACGCGGACACGGCATCCGGCAACCCCCGGGGCGTCACGCCTCTGCGGAAGTTGTGCGTCCGGCGTGAAGGACATGAGGGCCCCGTATGGAGAGTGGGATTACTCAGCGCATCGATCCGGACGCGGAACGCTCGCCTCACTGGTTTAGACCTGTGATGGCAAAAACCGTACGCCGCTTCGAAGGTGCGTACGCACGTGCGTACCGGAATCCGGTACCCCATGTCCGGAAAGCGGGATCGGTCACCCCTGCGGCCGAAACGGACCCCCTGAGCGCGTCGAAATCTCGCACACCCGGCCGCCGCGGACCAGGTCAACCGGCCGCGGTGACGTCGAGCAGCTGCAGGTGACGAGGTGTCAGAACCCGGGTGCCGCCGCCCGGAGCCCGCCGCTCGGCCGCGCGGGCGAGCGCCGCCACGGCGTCGGGGGACGACGTACGCGAGATCCCCGCGTCGCCGAGCGGGGTCACCATGTCGTCGTGGTGGCAGGGCAGGAGCACCGGCGGCGACCCCAGCGCGGCCAGCAGCCGGTCCGGGTAGCCGTGGACGGCCGCGTGACCGCTCATCCCGATCACCGCGATGTCCGGCCGCGCGCCCGCCACTTCGCGTTCCGCGACGTTGCTGGTCCCCGTCAGCAGCACGGAGGGGCCCCCCTCGACCGACACCTGGAAGGCCAGCGTCCTTCCCTCCACGAGGTCGCCGAGGGTCCGCGGCCGAGGGGGGACGGTGTTCCGCTCACCGGGGGCGAAGGAGGTGTAGTCGTCCGACCTGCTGTGCAGGCTGCGGAACACCTCCACGCTGTAGCCGTCGAACTGGAGGTGGTCACCACCGTCCACCGCCACCACGTCCGCCATGCGGTGCGCGGGAGTACCCATGGCGGCCAGCAGGTGCCGCGACGTGGTGTCGCAGAGCGTCCGGACACGCCGGCCGGCCCACTCCGGCCGGGACAACAGGTGCGGGACGTCGGCGAGATGGTCGAAGTGGCCATGACTGACCAGGATCAGCTCGGGCGCCCCGGTCAGCCCCTTCTCCGCCACGTGCTCCACCGCGTCCGGGTCCAGGCGCAGCGGTAGAGCCGGGTCGAGCGCGCCGTCCTCCCCGGCGTAGGGCATCCGGCTCAGGTACGGGTCGAAGAGCACGCTGCGGCCCGCGAAGGACAGCTCCCACCCGGCGACGCCCAGCCAGCGCAGCCCGAGGTCGGCACCCTTGGGCATCCGGCGCGCCTGGGCGGCGGGCAGGGGGGCGGCGCCGCCGACCAGCAGCCCCGCCGCCCCGGCGCCGAACGCGCCCTGCAGAACCGACCTTCGCGACTGACCCATGCGCCACCTCGTTCACGTTGTGCTGATCACGCGTCACACTACGGAGCGATGCGGACGAGGCGGCACATTTGAGTCAGTGGTTTCCGGGCGTGGCGGACCGGCCACCGGGCCCGGGTCCGGTGCGTTGGTCGGGGTCCGGTGCGCAGGTCGGGCCCGGCGCGTGGGTCGGGGTCCGGTGCGCGGGTCGGGCCCGGCGCGTGGGTCGGGCCCGGTGCGCGGGTCGGGCCCGGTGCGCGGGTCGGGCCCGGCGCGCGGGTCGGGCCCGGCGCGTGGGTCGGGCCCGGCGCGTGGGTCGGGCCCAGTACGCGGGTCGGGCCCGGGGCGCGGGTCAGGTCGTGTACTCGGAGTTCAGGCGCACGTACCCCTCCGTCAGGTCGCATCCGTAGACGGTGAACTCCCCGTCCCCGATGCCCAGTCCGATGCCGATGACCACCTCGTCGCCGCGCATGTGCTCGGCGACGGCGGCGCGCAGTTCGGCGTCACCGGGTCCGTCGGCGCTCTGCGGGTAGACCAGGGTCCCGCCGAACTCGACGGTGACGTTCTCCTGGAGGATGTCCGTGTCGTCGGTGCACTTGCCGATCGCCATCGTCACGCGGCCCCAGTTGGGGTCGCTGCCGTGCACCGCGGTCTTGACCAGCGGGGAGTTGACGACGGTCTTGCCGACCCGCTTGGCCTGCGCGGTGTCCCGCGCCCCGGTGACCCGGACCTCGATGAGCTTGCTGGCCCCCTCGCCGTCCGACGCGATGTTCTTCACCAGGGCGAGCGCCACCTCGTACAGGGCCTCCTCGAACTCCACCGGATCCACGTCGCCGGCCAGCCCGTTGGCGAACAGCACCGCGGTGTCGCTGGTCGAGGTGTCGGTGTCGATCGAGACGGCGTTGAACGTGCGGTCCATGACGCTGCGGAAGACCCTGTCCTGGACGTCCCGGGGCAGCCGGGCGTCGGTGGCGAAGAAGGTCAGGAGGGTCGCCATGTCCGGCTCCAGCATCCCCACCCCCTTGGCGATGCCGACCAGCGTGGCGTCGCCGCACCGCACCCTGACCTCCTTGGGCCGGGTGTCGGTCGTCATGATGGCGCGCGCCGCCCGGTCGAACCCGCCCTCCGGAAAGGGCCAGGAGAGCGTCTTGATGTGATCGCGGATCTGCTCCATGGGGTACTGGAGGCCGATGACGCCGGTGGAGGCGATCAGCAGTTCGTCCTCCGGGAGCCCGGTGGCGGCGGCCACGGAGTCGCGCACCTCGCGGGCGTTGCGGTCCCCCTCGGGCCCGGTGGCGACGTTGGCGTTGCGGGCGATGACGACCACCCCGCGCGCCTGCCCGTCGGCCGCCGCCGCGCGGCTGAGCACCACGCTCGGGCCGGAGAAGCGTGACTTGGTGAACACCGCGCTGACCTGCGTCGGAACGGTCGACGCCAGCACCGTGAAGTCGTCCCGCCCGTCTCCCGTGAGCCCCACCGGAGCGGTGTGCACCACGAACCCCGCGGGGTCCCGGGTCGTCGTACCGGTCATGATCGCCTTCTTCCCTCAGTGGCTACATTATGCGCCGGACTGTATGCCTATTCATCTATCACAGGAGACGGGGGCACCGGGCGGGAACCGGCCGCCGGCCGCCTCGAAGCGCACTACAGCGCGGTCGGATAGGCGCAGGAGAGGCGGTGGAGAGAGGCCCCCGGCACGGTGACGGCATTCCGCATCCCGTCGACATCCTGGAGACGACGCCGCATGTCCCGTGTATCGACCAAGCCCAGCAACAACCCGACGGCCGCACACGCGCTGCTCAAGCGTCTCCACGAGCACGGTGTGGAGACGGTGTTCGGTGTCGTCGGCCGTGAGGCCGCGTCCATCCTCTTCGACGAGGCGCCGGGTATCGACTTCGTCCTCACCCGGCACGAGTTCACCGCCGGCGTCGCCGCCGACGTGCTCGCCCGCATCACCGGCCGGCCGCAGGCCTGCTGGGCCACGCTCGGCCCCGGCATGACGAACCTCGCCACCGGTGTGGCCACCTCGATCCTGGACCGCTCGCCGGTCATCGCGCTCGCCGCCCAGTCCGAGTCGCACGACATCTTCCCGAACGACACGCACCAGTGCCTGGACTCGGTCTCCGTCATGCGCCCCATGACGAAGTACGCCGTCGAGCTCCAGCGCCCCGACGAGATCACCGACCTGGTGGACTCGGCCGTCGCCGCGGCGATGACGGAGCCCGTCGGCCCCAGCTTCATCTCGGTCCCGGTCGACCTGCTCGGCGCCGACATCGACACCTCCGTCGTCCACCCCGCCGCGCACACCCCGGCCAAGCCCGTCGGTGCCGTCCAGGCCGGCTGGGAGGCCACCGCCGACGAGGCGGCCGCACTGGTCTCCGGCGCGGAGCACCCGGTCTTCGTCGTCGGCGCGGCGGCCATCCGCTCCGGCGCGGTGCCCGCGATCCGGGCCCTGGCCGAGCGCCTGGACGTCCCGGTCATCACGACGTACATCGCCAAGGGCGTCCTGCCGCACGGGCACCACCTCAACTACGGTGCCGTCACCGGCTACATGGACGGCATCCTGTCCTTCCCCGCCCTGGAGACCCTCTTCGGCCCGGCCGACGTCGTCGTGACCCTCGGTTACGACTACGCCGAGGACCTGCGCCCCTCGATGTGGGCCCGCGGCGGCGAGAAGAAGACCGTGCGCGTCTCCCCGACGGTCAACCCGATCCCCCGCGTCTACCGCCCGGACATCGACGTCGTCACCGACGTGCTGGCCTTCGTCGAGCACCTGGACGCCGCCACGGCGGACCTCGCCAAGAAGACCCCGCACGACATCACCCCGCTGCGCGAGCGCGTCGCTGAGTTCCTCGCCGACCCCACCGAGTACGAGGACGGCATGCGGGTCCACCAGGTGATGGACTCCATGAACACGGTGATGGAGGAGACCGCCGCCGCCGGTGAGGGCACGATCGTGTCCGACATCGGCTTCTTCCGGCACTACGGGGTGCTCTTCGCCCGCGCCGACCAGCCCTTCGGCTTCCTCACCTCGGCCGGCTGCTCCAGCTTCGGCTACGGCATCCCCGCGGCCATCGGCGCCCAGATGGCCCGCCCCGGCCAGCCGACCTTCCTCATCGCGGGTGACGGCGGCTTCCACTCCAACAGCGCCGACCTGGAGACGATCGCCCGGCTCAACCTGCCCATCGTGACGGTCGTCGTCAACAACGACACCAACGGGCTGATCGAGCTCTACCAGAACCTCGGCCACCAGCGTTCCCACGACCCGGCCGTCAAGTTCACCGGCGTCGACTTCACCGAACTCGCCCGCGCCAACGGCGTGGAGGCCGTCAGGGCGAACTCCCGCGAGGACCTGCTCGCCGCTCTGCGCAAGGGAGCGGGGCTCGGCCGCCCGTTCCTGATCGAGGTCCCGGTGAACTACGACTTCACCTCCGGCGGCTTCGGTGCCCTGAGCATCTGATCATGGCGCACACATTCCCCGCCGCCACGGGGTTCCTGGTCTCCGCCCATCAGGGCGGGGACCGGGCCCCCCGGCCCGTCTTCGCCACCCGGGGCGCCCACGAGACCGTGGCCGAGGCCCTCCGCACCCAGACCCTGAACGCCGTACTCGTGCACTCGGGTGCGGCCGGGGACGCCGTGGCCCGCTCGGGCGACACGGCCCTCGTCCTGGCCGGCGAGCTCTACAACCGGGAGGAACTGCTCACGCTCCTCCCGTCCGGTGCCGACGCCCGCACGGACGCGGCGCTGGTGCTCGCCCTGCTGGACGTCTACGACCTGCACGCGTTCCGGCTGCTCAACGGCCGGTTCGCGGCGGCCGCGGCCGTGGGCGACCGGGTGCTCCTGGCCACCGACCACGCGGGCTCCGTCCCGCTCTACACCCTCCCGGCGCCGGGCCGTGTCCTGGCCGCCACCGAGATCAAGGCCCTCGTCCCGGCGGCGGCCCAGGCCCCGCTGGCCGGGCGGCCCGTCGCCGACGCACGCCGGATCCGCCGCGTGCCGGGGGTCCACCAGATCCCGGCCGGGACCGTACTGGACCTCGACGTGCGCACCGGCACCGCGGCGCCCTCGCGGACCTGGACCCCTCCGGTGTCCCGGCGGATCCTTCCCGAGGCCGACGCGACCGCCGCCGTGCGGGAGACGCTGGGGCGAGCCGTACGGGCCCGCACCGGTGGCTCCACTCCCCTGGTGGTGCTCTCCGGCGGAATCGATTCCTCGGGTGTCGCCGCCCTGGCCGCCGCCCACACCGAGGGCCCCCTGGACACCCTGTCGATGGGCACCGACACCTCGGACGAGTTCGCCGAGGCACGCGTGGTCGCCACCCACCTCGGCTCCGCGCACCGGGAGATCACCGTTCCCACGGCCGACCTGCTCGGCCAGCTCCCGTACGCGATCTGGGCGTCCGAGTCCGTCGACCCGGACATCATCGAGTACCTGCTGCCGCTCACCGCCCTGTACCGGGCGCTCGACGGGCCCGCCCGCCGCATCCTCACCGGATACGGCGCGGACATCCCGCTCGCCGGCATGCACCGCGAGGACCGGCTGCCGCAGCTGGACACGGCGGTGGCGTTCGACATGGCCACCTTCGACGGACTCAACGAGATGACCCCGGTGCTCTCCGGCATCCAGGGCCACTGGTCGACCCACCCCTACTGGGACCGCGACGTCCTGGACCTGCTCGTGTCGCTGGAGGCCGGGCTCAAGCGGCGCCACGGCCGCGACAAGTGGGTCCTGCGCGAGGCGATGAGCCCCCTGCTCCCGCAGGAGACGGTCAACCGGCCGAAGCTCGGCGTGCACGAGGGCTCCGGGACGACGTCCTCCTTCAGCCTCCTGCTGATCGACGCCGGGGTACCGGAGGCGGACGTCCACCGGGCCAAGTCACTGGTGGTGCGGGAGATCTTCGACCGGGTGGTCGTCGAGGGACGGCCGCCCGCCGAGGTGAGCACCGCCGAGGCCGTGCACCAGGTGGCCGCACGGCTGAAGGAGACCGAGTGACCCGCCCCCTACTCCCTACCGGCCGCCCGCGGCCCATCCGACAGGAGGGATGACGTCGTGGAACGTGTCGACACCGCGATCTCGCCCCGCTACGCGCAGATCCCGACCTTCATGCGCCTGCCGCACGACCCCCAGCCCACCGGACGCGACGTCGTCGTGATCGGGGCGCCCTACGACGGGGGCACCAGCTACCGGCCGGGAGCCCGCTTCGGCCCGCGCGCCATCCGCAACGAGTCGGGCCTGATCCACGGGGTCGGGATCGACCGGGGGCCGGGCACCTTCGAGCTCATCGACTGTGTGGACGGCGGGGACATCGACCTGACGCCGTTCAACATGCACATCGCGATGGAGACGGCCCACCGGCATCTGCGCGGCCTCCTCCAGGACAACGCCGCCTTCCTGATGCTCGGCGGCGACCACTCGCTCACGCTCGCGGCCCTGCGCGCCGTGGCCGAGCAGCACGGCCCCGTCGCCGTGGTCCACCTGGACGCGCACTCGGACACCAACCCGGCCTTCTACGGCGGCGAGTTCCACCACGGGACGCCGTTCCGGCACGGCATCGACGAGGGCGTCATCGACCCCGCGCGCACCGTGCAGATCGGCATCCGGGGCCACAACCCCCGCCCCGACTCACTGGACTACGCCCGCGGCAAGGGGGTGCGGGTGGTCACCACCGACGAGTTCGTGGAGACCGGTGTCGCCGGTACGCACGCCCTCATCAAGGAGCTCATCGGCGACCGCCCCGTCTACGTGTCCGTCGACGTCGACGTCGCCGACCCGGCGTTCGCCCCCGGCACCGGCACCCCGGCACCCGGCGGGCTGTCCTCCCGCGAGGTGCTGGCGCTGCTGCGCTGCGTGGGCGAGCTGCGGCCGGTCGGTTTCGACGTCATGGAGGTCTCGCCGCTCTACGACCACGCCGGGATCACCTCCGTCCTGGCGACCGAGATAGGCGCGGAACTGCTCTACCAGTACGCCCGTGCTCACATCAAGGAAAGGAACGACGCGTGACCGTCATCGACTGCTCCGATTTCCGCGACGAACTCCTGGAACTGGCCTCGCGCCTGCCGGCGGTGCCACGCGCGGACCTCCCCGCCTTCCTGGAGGCCGCCAAGGCGGCGTCCCTCGACCTGCCGGCCCCCCTCGCCGAAGCCCTCGACGCCTTCAACGTCTCGGGCAACGAGGACGGCTACCTCCTGCTGCGCGGACTCCCCGTGGAGGCGGAGGACCAGCTGCCCCGCACCCCCGAGTCCACCCCCGCGCCGGTGGAGCGCCCGCTCCTCACCATGGAGGCGATGCTCGGCGTCGTCGGCCGCCGGCTCGGCCTGCACACGGGGTACAAGGAACTGCGCAGCGGCACCGTCTACCACGACGTGTATCCCTCTCCCGGCGCGCACCACCTGTCCTCGGAGACCTCCGAGACGCTGCTGGAGTTCCACACGGAGATGGCGTACCACCAGCTCCAGCCCAACTACGTGATGCTGGCCTGCTCCCGCGCCGACCACGAGCGCAGGGCCGCGACCCTGGTCGGGTCGGTCCGCAAGGCGCTGCGGCTGGTCCCGGAGGGCTTCCGCAGCCACCTCTTCGACCGCAGAGTGCCCTGCTGCGTGGACGTCGCCTTCCGCGGCGGCGTCGAGGACCCGGGCGCGATAGCCCAGGTGAAGGCGCTGTACGGTGACGCGGCCGACCCGCTGCTGGGCTACGACCGGGAGTTGCTGGCCCCCGAGGACCCCCGGGACGTCGAGGCCGTGGAGTCGCTCTCGAAGGCGCTGGACGAGGTCACCGAGGCCGTGCACCTGGTCCCCGGCGACGTCCTGATCGTCGACAACTTCCGTACGACACACGCCCGTACGCCCTTCACGCCGCGCTGGGACGGGGCGGACCGGTGGCTGCACCGCGTCTACATCCGCACCGACCGGTTCGGGCAGCTCTCCGGGGGCGAGCAGGCGGGCGACGTGGTCGCCTTCACCCCCCGCGCCTGACCGGACACCCTTCACGGCCCGGCGGGCCGGCGGCACCTCGCGACCGTGCGGGGTGCCGCCGGCCCGCCCGTCGTGCTGCCCGCTCCCGGGCCGCTCTCCGCTCACTCTCCCGCCGCTCTCCGGGGTGGCCCTCGGCCGGGGGGCAGCGGTTAGCGTGTCGGACAGGTGATCGGGAGCGGTCCGGTCGCGGGAGAGGTATCCGCAGCAGACGAGGAGAGAACGCCAAGTGTCGGACCCCACCTTGCAGCAGATGACACGTCACGACCGTGCGAGTCGTCGCCGACCACGCAGAGCACCGGTGCTGGGTGTGGCGGTGGCCGTCGTCCTTGCGGCGGGCGCGGGCTGGTGGGGATACCGGGCGTGGTCCGGGGACGGGGCGGGGCAGGACCCCGAGGTGACCGCCGCCACCGAGCGGCTGCAGTCGTTCCTCGACGCGTGGGGGGCCGGCGAGGCGGCGAAGGCGGCGGCCCTGTCGGACTCCCCGTCGAACGCGGAGTCGCTGCTGACCTCGGTGATGAGCAACCTGAAACCGACGAAGTCGGAGCTGACGGCCGGAGACGGCGACAAGAACGACAAGGGCGGCGTGACCGTCCCGTTCACCGCGCGCTTCAGCATCCCGGCCGTCGGCAGGTTCGCCTACGAATCCGAGGCGACGGTCGTCGTGAAGGCCGGTGAGTGGACCGTGGAGTTCACCTCCCCGATGATCCACCCCCGGCTGAAGCCCGGTCAGACGCTCGCCCTGAAGACGGTGGCCGAGCGGGCCGCCGTGCTCGACACCAACGGCGACGACCTGCAGGCGGCCTCGTTGCGCGGCTCGGTGGACGAGCAGGGCAAGGGTGTGTTCGGGCTCGAGGCCCGCTACGACAAGCAGTTGCGCGGCGGCGGGGGCGCTGCCACCAGTGAGGTCGTCATCGCCGACCGGCAGTCGGGTCAGGCGGAGGCCTCCCTGACCAAGAGCTCGGCGGAGCCGGGCAAGCCGGTGAGGACGACGATCGACCCGAAGGTCCAGGGAGCGGCGGCGGCCGCCATGGAGGGGCTGAAGGTGAACGCGGCGCTGATCGCCGTGGAGCCCTCGACGGGGAACATCCTGGCCGTCTCCAACCGTCCCGCGGGAGGGCTGAACCGCGCGCTGGCCGGGCAGTACCCGCCCGGTTCGACGTTCAAGGTGGTCACGGCGGCGGCGATGCTGAAGGCGGGGATGAAGCCGTCGGACGTGGTGGAGTGCCCCAAGTTCGCCCACGTCGACGGACAGAAGTTCGAGAACCAGAACCAGTTCACCCTGCCCGCCGGCTCGACGTTCAAGGACTCGTTCGCGAAGTCCTGCAACACCATGTTCGTCGGGCACCGGGCGAAGGTGGGCGGTTCCGCACTGCACGACGCGGCGGCGGCCTTCGGTATCGGCGGAGTCTGGGACGTCGGTGACACGACGTACGACGGCTCGGTGCCGGTGAGCACATCGGACAACGACCTCGCGGCGTCGACCATCGGCCAGGCCCGGGTGCAGGCCTCGCCCCTGGTCATGGCCTCGATCGCGGCGACGGTCAAGGAGGGCACCTTCAAGCAGCCGGTGCTGGTGCCCGAGGCGGTCAAGAAGAAGCACGAGGCGACGGCGAAGCTCGACCCGGCGGTGACGGACGCACTGCGGGACATGATGCGGGCGACGGTGACGTACGGGGCGGGCAGCGCGCTGACGGGCATCCCCGGCGAGCCGCACGCCAAGACGGGGACGGCCGAGTTCGGCGAGGAGAAGCCGCCGCGCACCCACGCCTGGATGATCGGCTACCAGGGCGGCAGCGACCTGGCCTGGTGCGTGATGCTGGAGGACGGCGGCTCGGGCGGGGCGGACGCCGGCCCGGTGGCCGCCAGGTTCCTGAAGGCGCTGCCGGACGCGGGCTGACCGCCGACCGCCGATGCCCCCGCTCCCGGTGCGCCGGGAGCGGGGGCATCGTGGCGCGCGTACGGCTCAGGGCGTCATCGGCTCACGCGGGGTCGATGCGCGAGACGGTGCCGCCGATGGCGAGGACGTACAGTTCGCCGTCGCCGCCCTCCACGAACGAGATGACCTCACCGCCCTGGACGCCGAGGTCCCCCTCGGCGGTCACTTCGCCGCCCTCGATCCGCAGGGTGCGGATCGTGCCGTCGCAGTAGTCGCTGAACACGTACTGCCCGACGAGGTCCTCGATGGCCGCGCCGCGGTAGACGAAGCCGCCGGTGACCGAGCAGCCGAGGCCGGTGCGGTCGTACTCGTGGACCGGCGGCACGTGGTTCGCCGGCTCGGTGCCGCCCCGGAAGGGATGGGTGCCCTCCATGGAGGACCAGCCGTAGTTCTCACCGCCCTTGCCGGACGCGGCAGCCCAGTCGATCTCCTCCCAGTCGCTCTGGCCCACGTCGCCGATCAGCAGGTCGCCGGTGCCGGCGTCGAACGAGAACCGCCAGGGGTTGCGGAGCCCGTACGCCCAGATCTCGTCCCTCGCCGCCGGGTCGTCCACGAACGGGTTGTCCGCGGGGACGGCGTACGGCTCGGCGCCGCCCGGGTCGATCCGCAGCAGCTTGCCGAGGAGCGTGTCGAGGTTCTGACCGTTGCCGTGCGGGTCACCGCCCGATCCGCCGTCGCCGAACGCGATGTAGAGGTATCCGTCGGGGCCGAACTTGATGTCACCGCCGTTGTGGTTCGAGTACGGCTGGGTCTGGGTGAGCACGGTGCGCCGGGTGTCCGGCAGGATCGCTCCGTCCTGTACGGCGAACTCGTCCACGGTGCTGGTGCCTTCGAGGTCCGTGAACGAGATGTAGAAGTGCGCGAACGCGGGGTCGAACGCGATGCCCAGCAGCCCGCGTTCACCGTCGGTGGTGGTCTCGTCGGTGATGTCGAGGACCGGTTCGCCCAGACCTTGGCCGTCCAGAACCCGGACGGTTCCGGCGCGTTCGGCGATCCAGACCGTGTCGCCGGGTCCGGCGGCGCCGGCTGACGGCGTCTGCGCCCGGGCCACCTCGGTGAGGACGACGGCCGGCGGCGGCTCCGTTCCGGCGGACGCCGTCGCGAGACTCAGGGATGCGAGGAAACAGGCGGTTCCGACGAGCGCCGTGATTCTGGTGCGTACGTTCACCATGGCCTCCTGGAGGCGGTGAGTGGGGGGAGGTCACCCGGCTGCTGGGGACAGAGCTGAGTGGGCATCGCTCGCCCGCGTCGGCACGCAACCGGGGTGGGGGGATGGTGTGCCGCCGACACGCATGAGGATACGGGGACGGGAGGGGCTTGGACTAGACCACAGCAGCCACTTCTCCCGGCGGGTACGGGGGGGCACGCCGTGCGCCTCCCCCCAGAGGCTTCACCGCGCGCTCACCTCTCGCCCCTCCCCCGCAGATCCGCCCACACCCGCTTGCCGTACGGCAGCGGATCGGTGCCCCACCTCTCGGCCAGCTCTTCCACCAGCACGAGGCCGCATCCGCTCTCGCGCTCCGGGTCCGGCTGCCCGCGCACCGGCTGCACCTGCGAGAAGTCCACGACGCCGAGACGGACCTGCGCGGGGCCAGGGCGGTCGACGACGACCCGGATGTACTCACGCCGGGCGTGCCGGACGGCGTTGGACACCAGCTCCGTGACGATCAGGGCTGCGTCGGGGGCGAGGTCGTCGAGACCCCAGGCGGAGAGGGCGACGCGCACCAGGCGCCGGGCGGCCGTGGCGCTCTCCGGTTCACGTGGCAGTGTTTCGCTGTACCCGGGGTGCCCTGTCGGGCGGACCCGTGTTGCGGGTTGCGGCATGGGGGTATGCATCCTCGGATCGGCTGAGCCCGGGGCCGGTCGTACGGCGGCCGGGACGCTGTCCGCTCATGCAATCGGCATCCCGGGCACGCCGACAGGGGCGTGACGTCCCACTTTCACCACGCTATTCGCCGATCCCGAGGAACTCGGCCAACGGCCGCAGTCCCGGGGGGTGGTTGGGCAGTGCCCAGAGGTCGCGGACGATGGCCACGGCCAGCGTGTGGTGTCGCATCCACGTCGGTGCCACCCTGCGCAGAGACTCCAGCGTCTTCACCGCCCCGGCCGCATCGCCGGTGTCGGTGTGGGCGCGGGCGACATCCAACAACAGCCAGGTTCGCCAGGACGGTGGAGTGTCCTTGCTCAACCGCATGCCCTTGGACAGCGCCAAGGCATCCTGCGGGTGTCCGTACTGGACTGCGAGCCGGACGCGTTCGATACGGACGGAGGAAGGGCTGAAGACGGACACCATGCGGTTGTCGCCGGCGTCGGGCATTTTCGAGACCCGGGCAGCCTCCCTCTCAGCCTTTTCCATCATCGCCGCCGCGCGGTCGTAGTCGCCGCTCCGTGCGGCCGATGTGGCGGCGCTCATGGTCAGCGCGCCCCACACCTTCAAGCCGTCGGCTGTCTCGTCGCTATCCGCCGTCACCATGCCGTCGGCGGCACGGAGGGCGACGCTCAACGCGTCCTCCAGGCGTCCCTGCCTCTGATAGGTCCACGCTGTGGAGTTGGCGATCATCGGAGCGAGCAGCGGGTCGGACGACCGTCCCGCCGCGTCCGTGGCCCGCTCAAGGCTCGTCAACGCGAGGTCCGACTTGCCCATCCGCACAGCGACGTGTCCGGCGAGCTGAAGCGCCTTGCCCAGACAGGCGAAACCGGTCTCCCGCTCGCCCTCGTCCTGCGAGGCGGTGGCGGCGCGCGCGTCCAGGAGCATGTCCGGCAGGGCGCTCATCACCGTGTCGAACTCGGCAGCGTGGTAGTGCGTCCAACTGTCCGCGATCCGCTCACGCAGACGGTCCGACGAGAAGCCGGGACCTGGCGGCGCGGGATCCGGCCCTCCGAGCACCGGCATGACGGCTCTGCGGAGGGCCACGAAGCGCGGGCCGTCGGTCTCACCCGCGGAGACGGCGGGCGGGTCGCCGAGAAGGGTGGTCAACTCGACACCCAGACCGTTGGCCAGCGCGTGCAGTGTGGGAAGGCGTGCTGAATGTTTCCGGCCTTGTTCGAGCTGACGGATCACATCGACCGAGATGCCGGAGCGCTCGGCCAGTTCTTCCTGCGTCAGTGAGGCCAGTCGGCGCAGACGGCGCAGGGCCCGTCCCAAGTCTTCGTTTGCCACGATGTCACGGTACGCCGACACGCCCCACCGTCCGGTGGCCATGACCGACGCGCGAGGCCGGAAACCGGCACCTCGCGACGGCCGTGCCTGGGCCGCCGCTCCCGGACGTCGCGCCCTCAGGGAGGGCCGCGCGTGGCACGGCAGGGGAGCGGATCGACGCGGACCGACCCGCTTCCCTGGGTACGCTCGATCGGTATGCGTGCGGGGTCCTGCCACGAGCGGACCGCAAAACGACGCAGGGCCTCGCATCACCCAAGTGATGCGAGGCCCTGACCTGCGACTGTCTCCAGTCGGGACGACAGGATTTGAACCTGCGACCCCTTGACCCCCAGTCAAGTGCGCTACCAAGCTGCGCCACGTCCCGATGCGATTCCGCCCGATTTTCCCGGGTGGCCGCGCAGGAGAAACACTACCTCACTCCGCGGACCGCATCGACGTCCGCACCTGCTGGGCGCGGGTCGCCAGTCCCTCCGCGCCGCAGGCCACCGCGAGCTTCTGGGCGCGGGCGACCTCCCGCTGGGAGCGGATGGCGACGCCGTACTCGAAGCGGGCCATGGCGTGTTCGTACGCCGAGGAGGACGCCTCGAGGTGGCGTACCGACTCGGCCAGCAGCGAGGTGGCCTCCTCCGGTGGTGCGAAGAGGGCCACGCAGCGCAGGGCCTCGCCCATCGCCGTGTCCGTGCCGAAGCGCTCCGCGTGGACGCGGGCGCGGGTGGCCAGCTGGGCCGCGCGGACCGGGTCGGTGTCGGCGAGCGCGCGGGCGAGGTCACCGGCCCAGGGCGCCCACACGCCGTTGAACCGGCCCCGGGGTTCCAGCGCCGCTCCCGCCGCCTCCAGCTCGGCGACGGCCTCCTTGGTCCGGCCCTCGGCGAGCAGCAGGCGGCCCCGCACGCAGGGCGCGTCCGGCAGGACCATGGCGCTGGGGTAGGGCGGGCCGAAGTCGTAGCGGTCCGCCACCAGACGGGCCTCCGCCGTCCGGCCCCGGGCGACCAGGGTGTCGACGAGCAGGCAGGCGGCGTCCCAGTGGACGGGCAGTCCGTTGCCCGCGCGGTCGGCGAGACGCAGCCCCTCGCGCAGGAAGCCCTCCGCCTCCGCGAGCCGTCCTCGGCGGCGGTGCACGAGGCCGAGGAGGGTGTGGGCGAACGCGAGATGGGCGCCGCTCCAGCCGGAGATCTCGAAGGCGCGCACGGCCTCGGTGAAGAGTTCCTCGGCGCGGTCGAGCTGGTCGGTGAAGGCGTAGGTGATGCCGGCCATGGCGGGGAGTTCGAAGCCCCACTCGGAATCGGTCCAGCCGAGGCCGCGGGCGGGGCGGCCGTCGACCAGTGCGCGTTCGCAGAAGTCGACGACGACCTGTGCGTTCTCACCGCGGAGCATGGCGTCGAAGGCCCGCAGGGTGAGCATGGCCCGTTCGGCGTTGTCGCGCCCCTTGAGGTGGTCGGCGTTGCGGGCGAGACGGGCCGAGCGGGCGGGGCCGTCGTCCTCGGTGGCCTGCATGCCCTCCCAGAGGAAGTGCGCGGCCTGCAGGCGCATCAGGCCGGGCCCTGGAGCGGTTCGGGCAGCCTCGGCGGCGAGCGACAGAGCCGCTTCCTTGAGCTGGTTGTTGTGGGAGAGCGCCGAGGCGAGCCGGAACGTGGCGTCGATCCGGAGCGGGCCGTCGAGCCCCGGCGTGTCGAGTGCGGCACGCAGGTACTGCACCGTGGTGGCGGGCGAGGACAGGAGCGTGGCGCAGCCCAGTTCGTAGAGCAGTGCCGCCCGGTCGAGGGGGCGCGGCGGTTCCTCCAGCGCTCTTTCGAGGCAGCGCCTGGCGGCTTCGGGGGCGCCGACCGCGAGGTGCTGGCGTGCCGCCTCGCGGAGCTGGGAGACGAGTTCCTGGTCGTCGTCCGGGTGGACTTCGAGCAGGTGGCGGGAGGCCGCCGCGGCGCCGAGTCCGGCCTGCGTGATCGCCCAGGCGGCGCGTCCGTGCATGGCGGTCCGTGTCGCGGGCGGGATGGAGCGGTACACGGCGCTGGCGATCAGCGGATGGACGAATTCCAGCGGGTCGAAGCCGCTGACGATACGGGCGTCGCGCAGCCGGGCCGTGCAGTCCGCGGCCTCCGCGGAGCTCATCCCGGCCAGGGTGGCGGCGAGTTCCTGGGAGATCTCGGTGCCGAGGACGGCCGCCGCCCAGGCGAAGCGGTTGGCGTTGGTGCCCAGGCGTTCGAGCCGGGCGACGAGGCCGCTGCCCCGTGCGGAGGCACCGAGTTCGCGCAGCATCCCGGCGGACTCCTCGACCGGTGGGAGTTCGCGGTCCTGTGCCTTGGCGACGAGTTCGACGGCTTCGTAGGGGTTGCCCCCGGTGACGGCCCAGACCTCGCGGCAGAAGGGGTCGTCGGCGTGGTCGCCGAGCCCGGCCCGCACGAGTTCGGCCGTGGCGTCGGGAGTGAGGGCGCGCAGGGCCACCCGGATCAGCGCGGGGTGGCCGGCGACACCGCCGTTGTCGGGGGTCCGGCCGATGGCCCAGTCGGCGTTGCGGTCCTCGAGTTCCTGGGGCCGGTGGGCCTGGATGACCAGTACGGGCAGTTCGGAGAGCCGCGCGGTGAAGCCCGCCAGCCAGGCGAGGGATTCGCCGTCCGCCCAGTGCGCGTCGTCCACTATGAGGAGCAGGGGCCGGTGACTGAGCCGGGACGCGAGCCTGGAGACCACGTAGTCGAGGCCGTCCCTGACGCCCTGCGGGTCGGGCTGCGGGCCGCTCGGTTCGGCCAGGCCGAGTGCCGGCGCGGTGATCTCGAACCAGTCGCCGAAGAGGGCGCGGGTCTCGTCTTCGGGAAAGCGGTCCAGGGCGGGCTGCAGGAGCTGGCGCACGACGTGGAACGGCACGGAGGTCACCGTCTCGCCGCCGCGCGCCGACCAGATGGTGCAGCGGTCTGCGGCCATCGTCCGGATCTCCGTGAGCAGGGCGGTCTTGCCGATGCCGGCTTCCCCGCTGAACACCATGAGTCCGCCTGCCGCCTGGCCCCCGCAGAGGGCGTCCACCGCCTGTGCGGCTGCGGCCAGTTCGGGTTCGCGCTCGTACAACGGCCGGGACGGCTTCATGCCTCCCCTTCCCAGGGTGATTGCGGAGGATTCCGAGCCTAGTCGCGCGCGGGGGCCCAGGGACAGGGTTCAGCCGGTTCTCCGCAGGTACGAGGCACAATCGGACGGTGGAAGAATCGCGCAGGGACCGTGACGAGGAAGGACGGGCGCGCAACGCGCGCCCCCGGGACGGGCTGGGGCGCCCCCTCCCGTACGGCGCCGAGGGCGTGGAGCGGCAGCCGGAAGGCGTGGTGCGCTCCCCCGGCGAGACGGTGCGCGAGGCGCAGCGGCTGCTGGACTCGGGGATGCCCTTCCATGCCCACGAGGTCTTCGAGGACGCCTGGAAGTCGGGGCCGGACGCGGAGCGCGAGCTGTGGCGGGGCCTCGCTCAGATGGCGGTGGGTCTCACGCATGCCGCCCGGGGCAACGCGGCGGGCGGGGCACGGCTGTTGAGGCGCGGGGCGGGGGCCGTCGAGGCGTTCCGGGGGGCCGATCCGCACGGGATCGGGGTGGCCGGGCTGACCCGCTGGGCCCGGGATCTGGCGGACCGGGTGGACCCCGCCCCGGACCGGTCCGGGCAGGAGAGCGGGGCTGGGCGGGCCGTGGACGCGGCGGCGGAGGCTCCCTGGTTGCGGCGTGGGGACCGGCCCGGGGGGTGACTTTCGACGTGCGATAGGTTTTGGGCTTTCCTGACGGCATGTTGACCACGCCTGTCACTCCGACCACTCGCTCAGGAGACGGACGCCCCGATGACCGACATCATCAACGGCCTCGGCCGTGCCACCGCATACGGGGCCCTCGGCGTCGTACTGCTCGTACTCGGAATCCTGCTGATCGACGCCCTCACCCCGGGCAAGCTCGGCCGCCAGATATGGGAGGAGCGCAACCGCAACGCCTCCGTGCTCCTGAGTTCGGCGCTCCTCGGGATCGGCGGCATCGTGTTCACGTCGATCTGGACGACGTACGAGGACTTCGGCAAGGGTCTCGTCTCGACGGCGGCCTTCGGGTTGCTGGGGCTGGTCATGATGGCCCTCGCCTTCCTCGTCGTCGACCTCGTGACACCCGGGAAACTGGGGGCCACGCTGGTGGAGCGGGAACCGCACCCGGCGGTGTGGGTCACGGCGGCCTGCAACCTGGCGGTGTCCGCCATCGTGTCGGCGTCGATCGCCTGATCGTGCCCGGCGATCCGGCCGTCCGGCGAACATCCCCGTGCGCAGCCATTACGATCCGGCCTCATGAGCACTTCTGACCAGGAACAGGACCAGTCCGCCCCGGAGCAGGACCGGCCCGCGGACGTGACCGCCGCGGTGATACCCGAGCCCGCCGAGGAAGAACGCAGACTGACGCCACGTCAGGCTCGGCGGCTGCGGATCGTCCTCTCCTCGGTGGGCATGGCGGTCGTGGCCGTCGTCCTCGCGCTGCGCATCGCCAGCCGGTCCTCCGTCCTGGTCGTCGGGGTGTACGGCCTCGCTCTCATCCTCTGCGGTGTGGTCATCGAGCTCAGCAGGAACGGCCGTACCCGCCTGGGCAGCTGGCTGCTCGCGGTCGGGCTGGTGGCGGCGGTCGGCGCCGACTGGCTGCTCATTCCCTGACGCGCGGGGCGGGCGGTCCCGGCCGAAGTCCCGCCGGGGCCCCCGCCCTCACAGCACCGCGATCCGCACCGCCGGACCATGCGGATCGACCCGGTCGAGCCAGCCCGCCGCGAGGTGCAGGGACCGGCCCGGACCGGAGGACGGCAGCGAGCGCTGCCGGTGGAGTTCGCGTCCGTCCTGGGTCACGGCCAGCACCGGCAGGGTGAGCGGCCGGGCGGCCCGGAGCAGGAACCTGTCCCCCGGTGGGCGTGCCCCGTCCGGCCCTGCCGTGTTCGGTGCGATCCACCGCAGGGGCGCTTCCACGACGAGGGACGGCCCCCGCCCGCCGGGTTCCTCGGTGCCGAGCAGCCGGTGGAGCACGGGGACGGCGACGGCCCGGCCCTCCTCGGCGGCGAACCCGGCCCGCTCGACGGCGTGGAGCACGTTCCCGGCCGCGAAGACACCCGGCCGTGAGGTGCGGAACGCGGCGTCGTACGCGGGTCCGCGGGTGCCGGGGTCCAGGACCAGGCCGCCCCGCCGGGCGAGTTCGTGGTCCGGGACGAAGTCGCCGCTCAGGACCACGGTGTCGCAGCTCAGGGTGGTGGTGCGGCCGTCCTCGTGGCGCAGTTCGACGCCGGACAGCCGGGGCCGGCCCCGCAGGCCGGTGACGGTCGCGCCGGTGAGCAGCGGGCTGCGCCCGTGCGGGCGCAGCCGTGACGCGCGCCGGTCGGTGACGACGGCCACGACCTCGACGCCGGCGGCGCGCAGCGTGCCGGCCGCCGCGTACCCGACGGGTTCGTCGCCGACGACGACGGCCCGTGTGCCGATGCGCTGCCCGTAGAGGTGGACGGCCTGCTGGAGTTCGCCGGTGGTGTAGACGCCGGCCGGCCGGGTGCCGGGGATCAGCCGGGCGCTGCGCGGGCGTTCGCGGGCGCCGGTGGCGAGCACGACGGCCCGCGCGGTGATCCTCTCCAGGCCGGCGGGCCCGGTGGTGTCGACGGTCCGGGGGCCCGCCCAGCCGGTGACGGTGACGCCGGTGCGCAGGGCGGCGCCGGCCGACAGGGCCGCGGTGACGTGCTGCCGGGCGTACGCGGGCCCGTCCATTCCCCCGCCGCCGCCGTCGGCGGATCGGCGCGCGAGGGCCCGTGCGCGGGCGAGGAGGCCGGTGGGCGCGCCGAACCCGCCGTGGTGGCAGTGGCGGGGGACGCCGCCTGCCTGCTGTTCGCGTTCGAGGATCTCCACCCGGTCCACGCCCGCTGCGGCGAGTTCGGCGCCGGCCGCGAGGCCGGCGGGGCCGGCGCCGACGATCAGGACGTCGACGTCGCGCGCGGTCCGCCCGTTCCGTTCGCTTCCGGTCACCGGTGAGCCTCCTCGTCGTCGCCGTTCGCGGCCGTGCCCTCCTCGACGAGGGCCCGCACCGCGGCACCGCAGTGGAATCCCTGGCACCGGCCGCCCCGGGCCCGGGTGCGCCGCCGCAGGCCGTCCACGGAGCAGGGCGGGATCGTCGACGCCAGCGCGTCCCGGATCTCTCCGAGGGTGACCTGTTCGCAGTGGCAGACGATGCTGCCGTACGCCGGGTCCCCGGCGATCAGGGCGGCGCTCAGGTAGGGACGCGGCGACGCCTCGCCGAGGCCGGGCATCGTCAGCGGCGGCAGGTCACGGGGGCCGGTGAGCTCCAGGCCGGTGGCCGCGAGCAGTTCCACGACGTGCCGGGCGATCGCCAGGGACGCGGTGAGACCGGTGGAGCGGATTCCGCCCACGGCGACGTAACGCAGGGCGGGGTACTCCTGGATGCGGTAGTCCTCCTGGCCGGTGGCCGCGCGCAGTCCGGCGTACACGGCGGTGACCTCCTCGTCGACGAGTCGGGGCACGATCCGGCGGCCCTTCTCGCGCAGGAGGCGCAGGCCTTCGGCGGTGGACGCGGTGTCCGTCCTGTCGTCCAGTTCCTCGGCGGTCGGGCCGAGGAGGACGTTGCCGAACACGGTGGGTGCGACCAGGACACCCTTGCCGCCCGGCCCGGGGACCGGCAGGAGGATGTGGCCGACGAGGTCCCGGGCGAGCTTGTCGTAGACGATGAGCTGCCCCCTGCGAGGGGTCACGGTGAAGACGTCGTTGCCGAGCATCCGGTCGATCTCGTCGGCGTGCAGTCCGGCCGCGTTGACGACGTGGCGGGTGCGCAGCGGACCGCGCGAGGTGGTGAGGGTGTGGACGTCTCCGCCCTGGTCCACGGAGTTCACCCGGCAGTTCAGGTGCAGGTGGACGCCTGCCCGGACCGCCTGGGTGGCGTAGGCGAGCGGTGTGGTCCAGGGGCAGATGATGCTCTCGTCCGGCACCTCGAGCGCGCCGAGCGCCCCGGGGCCCAGCCGGGGTTCGCGGGCCCGCAGCTCATCGGCTCCGATGAGACGGGCCGCGTGGTATCCGTTGCGGACGGCCTTGTCGAGCAGCCCGGGCAGCGTGGCGAGCTGGTCCCCGTCCCAGGCGACGAGGAGGGCGCCGACGCGTTCCAGCGGGATGCCGGTCTCACCCGCGTAGTCCGCGAGCAGGGCGTACCCCTCGCGCACGAGGCGCGCTTCGAGTGAGCCCGGTACGGCGTCGAAACCGGTGTGCAGGATCGCGGTGTTGGCCTTCGACGTGCCGCTGCCGACGTCGTCGGCCGCGTCGACGAGAGCGATCCGCAGGGGATACCGGGCCAGTTCACGGGCGATGGCAGCCCCGACCACGCCCGCCCCGACGACCGTGACGTCGTAGCCGTCGCACGGGTCCTGCGCGGGCAGCGGCCCGGCGGTGGTGAGCGTGTGCGTCATGCGCGCTCCAGCAGCGATTCCACCGCGGCCCGGAAGCGCGCGAGGCGCTCCGCGGCCTCGTCGGGGCCGATCTCCGGTTCGTACACCATGGAGGGTTCGCACCGGGGTGTCGCCAGGTGCGGGGACAGCCGGGGGTCGAGTCCGAGCCTGGCCACGACGCCCGCGCCGAGCGCGGTGGCGTCCGGCAACGCCGATACCTCGACGGGTCGTTGGAGCAGGTCGGCCTGGGTCTGCATGAGCAGGGAGGAGCGGGTCAGGCCGCCGTCGACCCGCAGCGCGGTCAGTGGCGAGCCGAGCTCGGACTCGACGGCGTCGGCCAGGGCGACGACCTGCGCGGCGATGCCCTCGCACAGGGCGCGGACGAGGTGGCCCGCCCTGGTGTCCAGGCCGAGGCCGGTCACGGAGCCCCGCACGTCACCGCGCCACCAGGGGGCGGCGAGACCGGCGAGCGCCGGCACGAAGGTGACTCCCCCGGTGCCCGGGACACTGGCGCCCACGGGGTCCAGGTCGGCGGCCCCGGAGATCACCCCGAGATCGGTGAGCCAGCGCACGGCGGAGGCGGCCGTGTAGACCTGTCCGTCGAGGCAGTAGTCCGTTCGTCCGCCGAGCCGCCACGCGACGCAGCTGACCAGCCCCGAGGAGCCCGCGCTCGGGCGCCCGCCGGTCTGGGCGAGCAGGAAGGCACCGGTGCCGTAGGTGCACTTGGCGTTCCCCGGTTCCAGGGCGTTCTGCGCCAGCAGGGCTGCCTGCTGGTCGACGATGAGGCCCGTGAGGGGGATCTCGTCGCCGAACGCGGTGGTGGTGCCCACCGGGCCCGCGCAGTCGACGACGGCGGGCAGCCGTTCGCCGGACAGGCCGAAGATCTCCAGGGCCGCCGGCGACCACGCGACGTCGTGGAGGCCGAGGAGCTGGGTGCGCCCGGCCGTCGCGGCGTCGGTGACGAACGCGCCGGTCAGCTCGTGGACCAGCCAGGAGTCGCTGGTGGTCACGACCCCCTCCCGGGTCCACTCCCGGCGGATCCAGGCCATCTTGGGCGCGGCGAAGTACGGATCGAGGGGAAGTCCGGTGATCCGTTTCAACTCCGTCGCGTTTTCGGCCAGTTCCCCGCACACGTTCTCGGACCGCCGGTCCTGCCAGACGACGGCGGGAGTGAGCGTCCGTCCCGTCGCGGGTTCCCAGGCGAGCACGGTCTCGCCCTGGTTTGCCAGACCGACCGCCGCCACGGGCTCGCCCGCCCGCGCGACGGCCTCCCGGCCGGCGTCCAGCACCGACCCGAGCAGTTCTGCGGGTTCGGCCTCCACCAGGCCCGACGCGCCGTAGCGGGGGCGTACGGGGGCCGATCCGGAACCGATCACGCCCCGCTCGGGGCAGATCACCAGCGCCTTCGTTCCGGACGTTCCCTGGTCGATGGCGAGTACCGGTCGTGTCAATCGACGCTCCAGCCGTGCGTGCCGCCCGTCCCGGGCGGATTCGTGATCATCCGGTGCCCCGCCCACAGTCGTGCAGACCCCGGCCGGCGTCAAGACGGGCGAGGACCTCCCGCGCGCCGCCGCCGCGGAAGTTCAATGTCCTGTCCACGGACCGTACTTGAGTAAGATCCGCAAAGTCCTCCGCCGGTGGTCGCACAGACCCCTAAACTCACCGCCGTGCGGTCGACCGGACGATGACCGAGAGCCCGGTCGACCACCGGCAGGACCCGACCCCCCACGTCCTTGAGGATTCATGACGAGCAGATCCGGCGCCGTGCCGCTGTGCCCGGCACACCGCCCCGTCCCCACCGCGCGTCCAGGGGCGGGGCCCGTACATGGCTCCCACTGACTTCCGTCCCGTCTACCACCCCGCCGGACCCGATCACGCGTTGCGCGTGGCGTCGCAGGACCTGCGCACGGGCCGGTGGCTGTCCATGCGCGACCTGCTGCGGAGCACCCGGGACTGGGCGCTGTGGACCCAGCGCACCCAGGTCCTCGCCGCCGTCGCCGCCGGTTCCGACACGGTGCAGGCGTGGCTCGCCGAGGAGCCGCGGAGTGCGGCGGCGCGGGTGATGCACGCCCGGGTGACCGTGGAGCGCGCGGTCCGGGCGCACCGAGGGGGGCGCCCGGGCGCCCAGCAGTTGTGGCACGAGGCGTGGGAGGGGTGCCGGGCCGCCGCGCACGCCTCGCCCGATGACCCCGTGCCCTGGATCTGCCTGCTGGCGCTGTCGCAGCTCGACGAGGGGCAGCGCCTCGATGAGCACCGGATGCTCCCGCCGGGCCCCATGCTGTTCCCGGGGCCGTGGGGGCTGCTCGCGGAGGCCGACAAGCGCGATCCGTTCAACCGCGAGGCGTATCACCGGATGCTGCAGTTCGTGTACGCGCGCCAGTCGGGCGGCACCCTGCCGGAGGCCGTCAACTTCGTCCAGTGGGCCGCCTCTTCGGCACCCGAGGGTTCGCCCCTCCATGTGCTGCCGCTGTACGTCCGGGTGGAGCGCTACCGGCGCGAGAACGGCAACGAGAAGGCGCTGGACCTGCACTGGGTCACCGAGGACGGCGAACGCGACGCCAGGCGCGCGCTGGCCGTCTGGTTCGCCCGGGCCGACCCGGCGGCCCGCTCCCTCCTCGACCTCAACCATCTGGCCCACGCGCTGTGGGGCTCGCTCCGCTTCGCCGACGCCGCACCGGTGTTCCGCGCCATGGGCCCGTACTACACGTCCGCCCCGTGGTCCCACCGCACCCGCACCCCGCAGGACCCGGCCGGCGCCGAGGACGTGTTCCTGCGGGCCCGCGGCCGCTGTCTGGCCGCCGAGCACGAACCCGGGAGGGCCCCGCACGGCTGACGCCGGCCGCCCTCCCCCCACGTTCCCCCCACACCCGTCCCCCACCGGAGGTCATCTCCATGTCCATATCCGCCTCGACCCCGTCGAGCACGGCGCCCGGCCCCCAGAAGGACGAGGAGGCCCGGCTGCGCGAACTCGGCTACCAGCCGGTGCTGGCGCGCCGCATGGGCGGCTTCGGCAACTTCGCGATCAGCTTCTCCGTGATCTCGATCCTCTCCGGCTGCATGACGCTGTACGGCTTCGGAATGTCGGCCGGCGGCCCGTCCGTGATGCTCTGGGGCTGGGCCGGCGTCGGCCTGTTCGTGCTCTGCGTGGGCATGGCGCTCGCAGAGGTCACCAGCGCCTACCCGACGTCGGGCGCCCTGTACTACATGGCCGACCGGCTGGGCGGCCGTAAGTGGGGCTGGTACACGGGGTGGCTCAATCTGCTGGGCCTGCTGGGAGCCATCGCCGGAATCGACTACGGCGCGGCCCTGTTCACCGGGGCGCTGCTGAATCTGCAGTGGGGCTTCGACCCCACACCCGGGTCGACGATGGTGATCTTCCTGTGCATCCTGCTGCTGCACGCCGTCCTGAACCTGTTCGGCGTGCGCCTGGTCAGCCTGCTGAACTCGATCAGCGTCTGGTGGCACCTGGGCGGTGTCGCCGTCATCGTGGGCGTGCTGGCGGTCGTGCCCTCGCACCACCAGTCCCCGTCGTTCGTCTTCACCGAGTTCGTGAACGGCACGGGATGGGAGAACCCCGTCTACGTGGCCGCGATCGGCCTGCTGCTGGCCCAGTACACCTTCTGCGGCTACGACGCCTCGGCCCACCTCTCCGAGGAGACGTCGAACGCCTCGGTCACCGCGGCGAAGGGAATCGTCCGGGCCATCTGGGTGTCGTGGGTCGCCGGGTTCGTGCTGCTGGCCGGACTGACCTTCGCCATCCAGGACTACGCGGGCACGCAGAACAGCGCCACGGGCGTGCCGCCGGCCCAGATCCTGATCGACGCCCTGGGGACGGCCGGTGCCACCGCGATGCTGCTGATCGTGATCGCGGCGCAGTTGTTCTGCGGCAACGCGGAGGTCGCCGCGGCGAGCCGGATGGTCTTCGCGTTCAGCCGCGACAACGCGCTGCCGGGATCCGCTCTGTGGCGCAGGGTGAGCGCGCGCACGCAGACGCCGGTGCCCGCGGTGTGGCTGTCCGTCGCCGTCGCCGCGCTGCTCGCGGTGCCGTCGCTGTACTCCGCGACGGCCTACGGGGCGGTCACTGCGATCAACGTCATCGGGATCACCCCGGCGTACGCCATCCCGATCTTCCTGAAGCTCCGGGCCGGGGACCGCTTCGAGCGCGGGCCGTGGCACCTCGGCCGCTGGTCGAAGCCGATCGGCTGGATCGCCGTGGCGTGGGTGGCGGTCGTGACCGTGCTGTTCCTGCTGCCGCAGTCCTCGCCGGTGACCATCGACTCGATGAACTACGCGTCCATCGCCCTGGTCGCCGTCCTGGTGCTGGCCACGGTCTGGTGGTTCGTCGCGCGCCGGACCTACAGCACCCCGGTCGCCTACGGCAACGCCCGTGAACAGGCCGAGATCGCCGAGGGCATCGTCTGATCACCTTCCTCGGGGCGGCCTTCAGACGAGCAGCAGCTGGAGGCCGCCCAGGACGGTGGCCCCGATCACGATCCGGTCGAAGAGCTTCTGGTTGATCCGGCCGACGCACGCGCGGCCGAGGTACGCGCCGGGGACGACGAACAGCACGAGGGCCGCGTCGAGCAGGAGCGACTGCGCGTCGATGAGGCCGAGCCCGACGCTGAAGGGCACCTTGGACGTGTTGACGATGAGGAAGAACCAGGCCGACGTGCCCAGGAAGCCCAGCTTCCGGAAGCCGGCGGACAGCAGGTAGAGGGACATCACGGGGCCGCCCGCGTTGGCCACCATGGTGGTGAACCCTCCGAGCACCCCGTACGAGCGGGCCTTGAGCCGCCCGGCACGCGTGGGCCCGGCCGCGTCCTGCTCCGTGGCGTCCTCGGGGCGTGCCCGCCGTCGCCACACGGTGACGCCGGCCATGAGGATCAGGATCGCGCCGATCGAGGTGCGTACGGCGGCGTCGTCGGCCCACATCATGAAGACGGTGCCCGCCACGACTCCCACGGCGACGGCGGGGAAGAGCCGCAGCAGGGTCGGCCAGTGGGCATGACGGCGGTAGACCAGCACGGCGAGGGTGTCGCCGGCGATCAGGATCGGGAGCAGCACGCCGGTCGATTCGCGGGCCGGGAGCACGGCGGCGAAGACGGCGAGGCTGATCGTGTTGGCACCGCTCACGGCGGTCTTGGAGAAGCCGACGAGCGTGGATGCCGCCGCGAGCGCGGCCAGTTGCCAGAGTGTGATGGTGTCCATTGCGGGTCAGATGGTAGACACATATTCCTTTGGGCGGATCATCGTCCCGTCTTCCGATCGCACCGCGGCCCGCCCCCCTCGCTATGCTGCGACCGCTCACGGAAACGTTCAAACGAACACGGCACAGCGGTAGGCAAGGGGGCCAGCATGCGGGAGCCGGTCGAGCTGAGACGCCAGCGCATACTCGCGGTGGTGCACGCGCGGGGCGCGGTCAAGGTGAGTTCGCTCGCCACCGAGCTCGACGTCTCGGCGGTCACGCTGCGGCGGGACGTCGAGGAACTCGCCGTGGCGGGCATGCTGAGGCGCGGGCACGGGGTGGTCCGGCCCATGGAGGACGCGGAACGGACGGAGCAGGTGCCCGCCGCCCGGGGTGAGGGGTCCGGCGGCGGAGCCGTGGCCCTGGTCGTGCCGGAGCGGCATTCGTACCTGTACGAGACACTGCACGGCGCCCGGACCGCCCTGGAGGAGGCCGGGGTGCGGATCACCCTGCGCATCGCCCCGCAGACGGCGGGAGCCGAACGGCCCCAGGTGGAACGGGCGCTGGCCGCCGGTGCGCGCGGGCTGCTCATCGCCCCGCGGTGGCGCAGCGCGGCCGTCGAGGAGGCGGACTACGGCTGGCTCTCCGGGATCGGGGTGCCGACCGTCCTGATGGAGCGGCGCGGCCGGCCCGGCAGCGCGCTCCACGCCCTGGACTCGGTGTGCTCCGACCACTGGTACGGGATCCACCTGGCCGTGGACCACCTCGTGTCGCTCGGCCACCGGCGCCTGGTGCTCGCCGCCAGGAACGACAGTCCCACCGCGCGGGCGATCCGGGCGGCGTTCGCCGACATCGCGGCAGCGCGCCCCGAGGTGGAGGACTGGTCGGTGGTGCTCAGCTCCCCGACGGCGGGCCCCGGGGACGGTCCCCGGGAGACCGCGCCGGACCTCGCGGCGCTGATGCGCAAGCGAGGCACCACCGGCGCCGTGCTGCACGGCGACGAGGACGCCCTGATGCTGGTCCAGCGGCTGGCGGAGAGCGGGATGCGGGTGCCGAGGGACTGCTCGGTGGTGGCGTACGACGACGTGGTCGCGGCTCTGGGGACCACCTCGCTGAGTGCCGTCGCCCCACCCCGGGCCGACATCGGGCGGGCGGCCGCGGAGCTGCTGCTGCACCGGCTGGAGCATCCGGCGGGGACGACCGGCCCGGTGCGCAGGACCGAACTGCTGCCCCGCCTCGAAGTACGCGGGTCGACCAGGAGGTTGACGACTCCGGAAAACTGATCGTTTGAACACTTCAATCTTCTTTTGATCGATCTATTGACCGCTATCGATCAGCCGATCAGTATTCCCCGTGTCTCGAACCAGAGCCGCGGGAGGCACACATGCCCGGTCGACAGAGCCGTCGATCCGTGCTCGCCACGATCGCCGCACTGCCTCTCGCGGGCGCGCTCAGCGCCTGCGGGAGCGGTGGCGGGGACACACGATCGGGCGGTACGAGCAGTACCGGCAGGACCGTGAACAGCAGGAACGGCAGGAGAACGCGCATCACCTTCTGGTCCGCGCTCCGGGGCAGCCAGGAGGTGGTGGACGCGTTCAACCGCGGACACTCCGGCATCCAGGTCGACTTCCAGCAGATCCCCTCGGGAGCGCAGGGCGGCTACGCCAAGCTCAGCAACGCGGCCCGGGCCGGCAACGCCCCGGACGTCGCCACCATCGAGTACCCCCAAGTGCCCGGCTTCGCCATCGACGGGGTGTGCCGTGACGTCACCGGCCTGGTCAGCGACGCGCTCCGCGCGAAGCTCCTGCCGCAGGCACTGGAACTGACGACCTTCGAGAAGCGCGTGTTCAGCGTCCCGCTCGACATAGAGCCGATGGTGCTGCACTACCGCACCGACCTCTTCGAGCGGTACGGGCTCACCGCCCCGGCGACGTGGGAGGACTTCGAGGACGCGGCGAGGACCGTACGCCGCAGGAGCGCCGAGCGCCGGATGGCCCTCTTCCCGACGGACGGCGACACCCATCTCGCGGCGTTCGCGTGGCAGGCCGGCGCGCAGTGGTTCGACACGGCCGGCGGCGCCTGGAACGTCTCGCTGGCCGACGCGCCGACCCGCCGGGTCGCCGCGTTCTGGCAGCGGCTCACGGATCAGGACCTGGTCTTCATGAACGCGGTGGAGAGCCGCCACAGCGACGTGCAGATCGGCAACGGCCTGGTCCTCAGCAGGCTCAGCGGCGCGTGGGACGCGGGCGCCCAGATGAAGGCCCGCCCCGGCCAGAAGGGCCGGTGGGCGCTCGCCCCGATCCCCCAGTGGGACCCGGGCGACCCCGGCGTGGGGACCCACGGCGGCTCGACGTTCGCCGTCACCAAGGACAGCGCCCACCCCGAGGCCGCGATGGAGTTCATCGAATGGCAGGTCTCGCACCCGGATGCGCTGCGCGCCCGGCTCTCCAGCGGGGCCAGCAGCCAGTACCCCGCCGCACCGGGGCTCGTCGAGGTGGGCCGGCAGGCGTTCGACCGCTCCTACTACGGCGGCCAGGACATCTACAGCCTCTTCGAGCAGGAGGCGCACAAGATCCGTCCGGGCTGGATCTGGGGGCCCCGGATGACGGCGACCGGCAAGCTCATGAAGGACGGACTGGCCCGGGCGAGCGGAGGCCAGGGCTCCATCATCGGAGCGGTCCGGGCGGCGCAGGAGGGCACCATGCCCGACCTGAAGGCACTCGGCCTCTCGACCACCCGCCGCTCCAGCTGACCGGCGGCCGGCATCCCGTAACCATCAGCAGAGAGGCAGGTGACACCCATGACCAGCGCCACCCCCGTGTCCGTCCCGGCGGATGCGCCGGACGCTCCCGCCCGCCCGTCGCCACGGAGTCCGGCCGCGGCAGCGCCCGCGGCCGGCCGCAGGTCCGCACGGCGGCGTGAACTCGGCGCCTGCGGCGTCCTGATGACGCCGTTCTTCGCCCTCCTGGTGACCGTCTTCCTGATCCCGGTCGCCACCGCCGTGTACCTGAGCTTCTTCAGCGACGACCAGCCGGGCCTCGGCTTCGGCCCGGAGCGCACGGTCTTCGCCGGGCTGCGCAACTACACCGCCGTCCTGGCCGACCCGACCTTCCTCGGCGGGCTCGGCGTCGTCGCCCTGTACTGCCTGGTCTACATCCCCCTGATGGTGACCGGCGCGCTCGCCCTCGCACTGCTGCTGGACTCCGGCGTGGTCCGCCTCCGGGCCACCGTCCAGCTCTCGCTCTTCCTGCCGCACGCCGTGCCGGGCATCATCGCCGCCCTGATCTGGCTGTACCTCTACACCCCCGGCATCAGCCCGGTGATCGACCTGCTCGCCGGGGCCGACATCACCGTCGACTTCCTCGGGGTGCACACGGTGCTCCCGTCCATCGTGAACATCGCCCTGTGGAGCAACCTGGGCTACAACATGGTCGTCTTCTACGCAGCCCTGCAGGCCGTGCCCCGCGAGGTGATCGAGGCGGCGGTCGTCGACGGAGCGGGCCCGGTCCGTACCGCGCTGCGGGTCAAGGCCCCGCTGGTGCGGTCGTCGATCGTGATGGTCGCCATGTTCACCCTGATCTTCGCGCTCCAGCTCTTCACCGAGCCGATGCTGCTGAGCCAGTCCACCCCGATGATCAACTCCCGCTTCTCACCCAGCATGTACATCTACGACGCCGCCTTCACCCGCAACAACTACGGTCTCGCGGCGGCCGCCTCGGTGATCCTGCTGCTGTTCACGATCGCCCTCTCCTACGGCGTCACCCGCTGGACCAACCGCTCCGACGCAGCCGAGGAGGGCGCCCGATGAGCGCGCCGACCGCATCCCGTACCGTCCCGCCGCTGCGTCCCCGGCTGCTCGGGCGCTCCGTCGTCAACCTCGTGGTGTTCGTGTCCGTGCTCTACACCCTGCTCCCCGTCCTGTGGCTGGTGCTCGCCTCCGCCAAGGACCGGGACGCGCTGTTCAGCAGCAACATCCTGTCGCTGGGCGACTTCTCCTTCGTACGGAACATGAAGGACCTGTTCGCCATCGACGGCGGGCTGTACGGGCGCTGGTACGGCAACAGCCTGCTGTACGCGGTGGTGGGGGCCGCGCTCGGCGCGCTGATCAGCGTCGCGTGCGGCTACGCGTTCGACAAGTACCGGTTCGCCCACAAGGAGAAGCTGTTCGGAATGGTCCTGGCGGCCGTGATGGTGCCGCAGACGGTGCTCGCCCTGCCGCTCTACCTGATGGCGTCCGGCGCCGGGCTGGTGAACACCTTCTGGGCGGTCTTCATCCCCGTCCTGTTCAACCCCTTCGGGGTCTACCTCGGCCGGATCTTCAGCCAGGGGTACGTGCCGGACGAGGTCCTGGAAGCCGCGCGGATGGACGGCGCGGGCGAACTGGCCGCCTATTTCCGGGTGGCGCTCCGCATGCTGGGGCCCGGGCTGGTCACCGTGTTCCTGTTCCAGCTCACGGCCATCTGGAACAACTTCTTCCTCCCCATGGTCATGCTCTCCGACCAGGACCTGTATCCGGTCAGCCTCGGTCTCTACACCTGGAACAGCGCCGCGTCCGTGTCGCCCGAGTACTACCCCGTGGTGATCATGGGTTCCCTCCTCGCGGTGCTGCCCCTGATCCTCGCCTTCGCCCTGCTCCAGCGCTTCTGGCGCTCCGGACTGACGGCGGGCGCCGTCAAGTAGCCGCATTGCAACGCCCGGACGAACGCACAGGAGAACCATGCCCAGCACACCCCCCGCCCACCGCCGGCCGCGCGCCGCACTCGCCATGGGAGCGGACGCCGCCGCCGCCGTCCTCTCCCCGGACTCCCTGGCATCCCTGGCCGAGGTGTGCGAGCTCGCGCCGCTGCCGGTCCTCGACGACTTCACGACGGGAGCGGCCCGTGCCGTGCTCGCGGACACGGAGGTCCTGGTCACCGGCTGGGGCTGCCCGCCGATCCACGCCGGCGTCCTGGCCGCGGCGCCGGCGCTGCGCGCCGTCGTCCACACCGCGGGCACCGTGCGCGGCCATGTGACGGAGGCCTGCTGGGACCGGGGCGTCCAGGTCTCGTCGGCCGCCGCGGCCAACGCCCTGCCGGTGGCGGAGTACACCGTCGCCATGATCCTGCTGTCCGGCAAGCGGGTCCTGGAGCGGGCCCGCGACTACCGCGCCACCCGGGCACGCGACGTCTGGCTCGCCACACCCCCCGACGTGGGCAACTACCGGCGCACGGTGGGCATCCTGTCCGCCTCCCTGATCGGCAGGCGGGTGATCGACCTCCTGCGCCCCTACGACCTGCGGATCCTGCTGCACGACCCGTACGTCACGGACGCCGAGGCGGCCGCGCTGGGCGCCCACCCCGTCGGCCTGCCCGCCCTGTTCGCCGGGAGCGACGTGGTGAGCGTCCACACGCCCCTGCTGCCCGCGACGACGGGGCTGGTGAGCCGGGACCTGCTCACCTCGATGCGGCCCGACGCCGTCCTCGTCAACACCTCCCGGGGTGCGGTCGTCGACCAGGAGGCCCTCACCGACGTACTGCGGGCCGAACGGATCAGGGCGGTGCTCGACGTCACGGACCCCGACCCGCTGCCGGCGGACCATCCGCTGTGGGACTGCGACAACGCCCTGCTCACCCCCCACCTCGCGGGGTCCCAGGGCAACGAACTGCGGCGGCTGGCCGACCTGGCCGTCGGTGAGGTCGCCCGCTGGGCTGCGGGCGACGGCTTCGCCCATCCCGTACGACGCGAAAGGCTGGCATTCCTCGCATGACCTCCACTCCCTTTCCACTCCCCTCCGAGGACCGTGATTCGAGCCCGTACACCGGCTTCACCCGGGCGCACTGGGAGGCGGCGGCGGACGGGCTGCTGGACGCCGCCTGGACGTGGGCCACCCCCGGCGGCGCCATGCTCGACCTGCCGGGGCGCCCGTCACGCTCCGGTGTCCGCTCCGACGGCCTGGAGGGCTACGCGCGCACGTTCCTCACCGCCGCCTTCCGGGTCGCGGGCGCGGACGGCAAGGACCCGCACAACCGGCTGGAGCGTTACGCCGACGGCCTCACCGCCGGGACCCGCACCGCCGGGAGGGACGACACCGAGTCGTGGCCCCTGATCGAGGATCACACCGTGTTCGGGCAGCCGATGGTCGAGTCCGCGTCCGTCGCCATCGGCCTGCGGCTCACCCGGCCCTGGCTGTGGGACCGGCTGGACGCCGGCGCCCAGGACCGGACGGAGGAGTGGCTGCGCGGCGCGCTGCGGCACACCCCCGCCCCGAACAACTGGTACCTCTTCCCCTACTCCGTGGCCGGCTTCCTCGAATCGGTCGGCCGGGGCGACGGGGAGACCGCCCGGGCGCGGCAGCGGGCGCTGGACCTGCTGGAGGGGTGGTACCGCGGCGAGGGCTGGTACTCCGACGGGGACGGGCGGGCCTTCGACCACTACAACGGCTGGGCGCTGCACCTGTATCCCGTCCTGGACGGGTACCTGTCCGGGGAGGCGGAGCTGTCCGCACCCCACGGCGCGCGCCTGCGCGAGCATCTGGAGAGCTTCTCGCTGATGTTCGGCGCGGACGGTGCCCCCATGCACTTCGGCCGCTCGCTCACCTACCGTTTCGCGGCGGGCGCGGCCGTCGCGATGGGCGCGGTCACCGGTCACACGCCGCTGTCCCCCGGCGTCTCGCGCCGGCTGATCAGCGGCTCGCTCAGGTACTTCCTGGAGCGAGGTGCCGCCGGGGACGACGGCATGCTCAGCCTGGGATGGCACGGCCCGCACGACGCCACGCTCCAGGAGTACTCGGGTCCCTCGTCGCCGTACTGGGCGTCGAAGGCGTTCGTGGCGCTGCTCGCCCCGCCGGAGCACCCCCTGTGGACCGCGCCCGAGGAACCCGCGCCCAGCGAAGGCCCGGACCGGGTGCTCTCCCTGCCGTCGCCGGGGCTGCTGGTGCAGTCCACACGGTCGGACGGCATCGTGCGGCTGCACAACCACGGCAGCGACCACGTCCGGCCCCATGAGGGCGAGACGGCGCAGGTGTCGGACCCGCTCTACGCCCGGCTCGCGTACTCGACGGTTACCGGCCCGACGGCGTCCGGCAACGCCGCGGACAACCACCTGGCGATCCGGGTCGGGAGCTCGCGCAGCCGGCGGGTGCGTATCCACCCGCGGGGCGCGGGGCACGGGGACGGCTGGGGCTGGGCGGCGTCCTGGCACACCCCCGTCTTCCCGGAGGGCGCGCCCACCGCACCGGGGCTGCGGGTGGAGAGCGTGACCGTGGTCCGGGGGCGGTACGAACTGCGGGTGCACCGGGTCATCGGCGCCCCGGCGGGTGCCCGGGCCGAACAGACCGGGTGGGCGGCGGACCCTGCGGGCACGGTGCGCTCGGCTCTCCACCCGCTGCACGGCTGGGCCGAGGAGGAGACCGTACGGGCGCCGCAGGGCACGGCGTTCACGCCGTGGGCGCTGCTGCCCCGGCTGGCCGCCGAGGTGGAGGGTACGCAGGTGCTGGTGGCGCTCGCCTCGCTCACGGCCGAGCCGGAGGCCGGCCCCCTCGGCGCGGCGGTGGGCGCGGTGGAGGTGAACGAGGAGACGGTGACCGTGCGTTGGGCGGACGACGGCGCGGTCACCCGCGTCGCCCTCGCGCCGCTGGAGGTGACCCACGCGCCGTAGGCACGGGTCCCGGCCGCCGCGTCCGGCACCCGTGTCCGCCCGCCCCCCGAGGAGACCGCTCCCGGAAGACGGACGGATCCGGGGAGTCCCGCGAGCCGTGACGAGTCCTGCGGCGGCCGCCGCCCGGCGCCCGTACTGTCGGACCAGGACCGAGGAGGACTTCTGATGCGCAACGTGACCTACTCCATGGGCGTCTCCCTGGACGGCTACATCGTGGGACCGGACGGCACCTTCGACTGGACGGATCCCGACCCTGAGGTCTTCCGTTTCTGGATCGACGACGTACGGAAGATCGGCACCCACCTGCTGGGCCGGCGGCTCTACGAGACGATGCTGTACTGGGAGACCGCCGACCAGGATCCCGGACTCGACGACGCGATGCGCGAGTGGACCTCGCTCTGGAAGCCGCTGCCGAAGGTGGTCTTCTCCACCACGCTGTCGACGGTGCAGGGCAACGCCCGTCTGGCCTCCGGCGGTCTGGCGGAGGAGATCGGGCGGCTGCGGGCGGCGCCGGGTGACGGTGACATCGCGATCGGCGGCGCGTCCCTCGCCGCCGATGCCGCCGCGCTGGACCTGATCGACGAGTACCAGGCCATGGTCTACCCGGTTCTGGTCGGAGGCGGCATCCCGTTCTTCCCCCGGCACGAGCGCCGGGTCGACCTGGAACTCGTCGAGACACGTCCCTTCGACGCCGGCGTCGTCTACCTCCGCTACCGGGTGACGCGCGGGGACGGGACCGGCAGGTGACGCGGTGACCCGCGGGCGCGGGGCCGGTGAGTGACACGGTGTCACCTGCCGGGGCCCGGCCGTGCCAGGGCGTGCCTACACGTCGGTGCGGATCACCACCGCGAGCGTACGGGGGCCGTGCACGCCCTCCACGCGTTCCAGCTCGATGTCGGAGGTGGCCGAAGGCCCGCTGATCAGGGTGGTCGGCCGCTCCGGCACCAGCCTGGCCACCGCCTCAGGCACCCCGGCCACGACGGAGGAGAGGTCGACGACGCACACATGCAGGTCGGGTACGAGTGACAGCGCCCGCCTGCCCTGATCCGGTGCCCCGTCCAGGAAGATGGTGCCGGTCTCGGCGCAGGTGACCGCCGAGGCCGTCACGACCCCGTCCAGCGCGTCGAGAGACGGTGCGGGAATGTCGGCGGAGTCCCGCTGCGTCTCGCCGTCGTACCCGGTGAGCCACTCTTCGTCCAGCCCGGACGGCACCCCGATGCGCCGGGCGCCGCGCTCCCGCAGGATCGCGCCGATCACGTCGGCCGTGCGGTCGGCGGTGCAGGGGTGGACCTGCGCCTTGTAGTCGACGAGTCGGTCGGTCAGGAGCCCGAGCCGTTCGTCGTCGGGGAGCGTACGCCCGGTGCGGTAGGCGCGGGGGATCGTCGCCTCGGGCGCGGGGGCGAGAGCCAGGGCGTCCCTGATCCGGCCGAGCACGGTGCTGCGTGCGTCCGTCGTGGTCACCGGTCCTCCTTCTGGTCCTGGGCGGTGTCGCGGGCACCCTCGTCGGCGGCGGCGCGCATGGCGGCCTCCCCCTCGGCCGACGCGAACCACGAGCGGAACGACTGCCTGGGCGGGGCCGCGGTGTCGCGGCTGTCGCTCCATCCGTCGAACGGGGCGGGCAGGCGGGTGATCGTCCCGTCCCGCCCGCCGGCGACCCGGCCGAGTGCGGCGGCCTTCTGCGCCGCCGTGAACAGCCTGGGCCTGCTCATCACCGCTGCCGCCGCCTTCATGGCCAGCTTCTCGGCGGTCGCGCCCGACTCCTCGGTGTGCTGGTGGCGCAGTTCGACGAGCATCGAGGGAATGTCGATCTTGACGGGGCAGGCGTCGAAGCAGGCACCGCAGAGGCTGGAGGCGTACGGCAGCGAGCTGTTCGGGTCGTCCTTGGCCGCGTGCATGCCCGCGAGCTGGGGGGTGAGGACCGCGCCGATCGGTCCCGGATACGTCGATCCGTAGGCATGGCCGCCGGCCCGCTCGTACACGGGGCAGACGTTCAGGCAGGCCGAGCAGCGGATGCAGTTCAGTGCCTCACGGCCGATCGCGTCGGCGAGCGCCGCGGTACGGCCGTTGTCGAGGAGGACCAGGTGGAAGTTCTGCGGCCCGTCGCCCGGGGTCACCCCCGTCCACATCGAGGTGTACGGGTTCATCCGCTCCCCGGTCGAGGAGCGCGGCAGCAACTGCAGGAACACTTCCAGGTCCTGATAGCGCGGCAGGACCTTCTCGATGCCCATGACGGTGATGAGGGTGTCGGGCAGGGTCAGACACATGCGGCCGTTGCCCTCGGACTCGACGACGGCGAGGGTGCCGGTCTCCGCGATGCCGAAGTTGGCGCCGGACACGGCCACCCGCGTCGTCATGAACTTCTCGCGCAGGTAGGTGCGGGCGGTGGCCGCCAAATGGGCGGGCACATTGTCGAGTCCGGGGTCGACACCCGGGATCTCGTCGAGGAAGATCTGCCGGATCTCGTCGCGGTTGCGGTGGATCGCGGGCACGAGGATGTGCGACGGCTTGTCGTCGGCGAGCTGCACGATGAGCTCGGCGAGGTCGGTCTCGTACGGTGTGATGCCCGCCGCCTCGAGGTGTTCGTTGAGGCCGATCTCCTGCGTGGCCATGGACTTCACCTTGATGACGTCGCTGCTGCCGGTCTGCCTGATGAGCCGGGTGACGATCTCGTTGGCCTCGGCACCGTCACGCGCCCAGTGGACGGTGCCGCCGCGTTCGGTGACGTTGCGTTCCAGCTCCTCCAGGAGGTCGGGGAGCCGGTTCATGGTGTCCGTCTTGACGGCCGATCCGGCGTCGCGCAGGGCCTCCCAGTCGGGGAGTTCGCCGGTGACGTGCAGCCGTTTGGCCCTGATGGTGCGGGTGGCCCTGCCGAGGTTTTGGCGCAGCTGCTCGTTGCGCAGCTCGTCGCGTGCCGCCTGGGGGAACGTGCGCTCCCCGCGCAGGTTTCCCGTGCCGTACGGCGAGCGGGGCGGGGCGGCGGGCATGCCGAGGAACGTGCTCATCGGGCGGCCTCCAGCAGGGTGTACGGCGCGGTCCGGGTGGAGCCGAGGATCTGGGCGAGATGAAGGGTGCGCGCCCCCGACCTGATTCGGGAGAGGCCCCCGCCGATGTGCATGAGGCAGGAGGAGTCCCCGGCGGTGCACACGTCGGCCCCGGTCTCCGCGATGTGGCGCATCTTGTCCCGGAGCATCGCGGTGGACGTCTCGGCGTTCTTGACCGCGAAGGTGCCGCCGAATCCGCAGCACGAGTCGGCTTCGGGCAGTTCGACGAGATCGATGCCCTCGACGGCACGCAGCAGCCGCAACGGCTTGTCCCCGACTCCGAGCATGCGCAGGGAGTGGCAGGTGGGGTGATAGGTGACGCGGTGCGGGAAGTACGCCCCGACCTGGGTGACACCGAGGACATCGACGAGGAGTTCGGAGAGCTCGAACGTCTTGGCCTTGACGGCGGCGACCCCGGCACGCGTCGAGGCGTCGCCGTAGCGCTCGGCGACGATCTCGTGCTGGTGGCGCACGGACCCGGCGCACGACCCGGACGGCATGACGACGGCGTCGATCGAGGGGTCCCCGAACTGCTCCGCGAAGTTGCGCACCAGCGGAACGGGCTCTCGCTGGTAGCCGGTGTTGACGTGCATCTGACCGCAGCAGGTCTGGCCCGGCGGGAACACCACGTCGTGGCCCAGGCGTGCGAGCAGCAGCGCGGTCGACTTCACCGCCTCGGGGAAGAGCGTGTCTCCCAGACAGGTGGCGAAGAGTCCGATACGCATGGGACCTCCCCGGTTTATGGTCCGACCATACTAGCCTCGGTCCGAATGGGGAACCAGGATCGGCGCGCGTGAAGGGGGGAAACGCACGGGAGCGGGGACGGTGCCCACGCACCGTCCCCGCTCCCGGCTGTTCCGCCCTCGCTCCGGACTGTTCCACCCTCGCTCCGGCCTTCGCGCCGCCCCTGCTCCCCCGGGCGCATCACCGGCCGGGGTCACATCGCGCCGCCCGTCACACGGACCGCCGCACGCCGTCCCCTTCGGCCCCTCCGGCCGTGTCCGTCGCTTCAGCCGCGTCCGTCGCTTCGTTCCCGTCGTTCCCGTCGTTCCCGTCGTTCCCGTCGTTCTCGTCGACCAGGGTTCCGTGCAAGCCGCGGATGTGCCTCTCGACCAGATCCGCGGCCTCGCCGCCCCGCCCCTCGCGGACCAGCTTCAGCAGCTGCGCGTGCTGGGCGTTGAGCGCACCCGCCGTCGACGGCCAGTCGTCCGCGCTCTCCAGCGCATGGAGGATCAGCGGGCGTACGGACTCGCGAACGGCCGAAGTGAGCGTCGAGGTCAGCGCGTTGCCCGAACTGCTCGCGATCAGGACGTGGAAGCGCGTGTCGAGGTCGTTGAACTCGGCCACGCCGACGTCCGGTTGTCCCATCCTGTCCACGAGCCGTTCCGCCGCGTCGAGATCCTCGGCCGCGGCGTGCCGGGCGGCGGCCCCCCAGCTCGACCGTTCGAGCACGACGCGCGCCTCCAGCACGTCGTGCAGGCTGTAGCTGCCGAGCGCGAAGTGCAGACGCAGCAGGCGGCCGAGCGCGTCGTCGGGGTTGCGCACGATGCGCGCACCGGAGTCGGGGCCGCGGCCCGGCTGGGCGACCAGTACGCCGATGGTCTCCAGCACCCTGAGGGCCTCCCGCAGCGCGGACCGGCTGACTCCCAGAACCGGCGCAAGCTCCCGCTCGGGCGGCAGCCGGTCACCGGCCTTGAGTTCCCCGGCGAGAACCTGCTCCTCGATGCTCTGCAGCACGAGTTCATGGGTGCGCGACTGTCGCACGGGCTGCCACTCGACGGGCATCCGTCACTCCCTGTTCCGAGCGATACACATGGACCGACTATGTCACACAGCGTGTGTGGTCGGACCAAACCCGGATCGTGGGCCGGTGCACCCGGTGGGAGCAGCCGGTCACGCGAGGTCGGGCGCCGTGCGCCGATGCCGCACGCGGACGGCACCGGCGTCCAGCCGCCCCCGGCGCCTCACCGCTCGGCGTCACCGGGGCCGGGGCAGCCGCCTCCGGGCCCTGCGCCGGTCCGGGTCGAAGAGCTGGCCGGCCATACCGGCCAGGACCAGCCCTCCGGCGATGAGCAGACCGTGACCGATGACTATCCCCGCCCCCAGCCCGGCGACACCGATCACCAGCCACAGCCATGCGGAGCCGTAGCCGCGTCCGCGCGGGACGTCGCTTACTGGTGTGCCCGCGTCCTCGGGCCCGGCCTCCCTGGACCTGCCCTCGAGACCGCTCAGCCCCTCGTGGTCGTCGGCCATGGTGACTCCCTCCCGGATCGGCACCCGTTGGGCCAGTTCCATCGTCGCGGCGAACAGGGGGGCAGGACCATAGGGGTTGGCACCCATCTTGAGCGGGGTCCGCCATGCAGACGCGACGGCTGAGCCCTCGTACGGCCGTGCGCCGCGATGAACCGGCGATAGTGGGGGAACGAGCCGCACGCGAACCCGTCCCGAGGAGGCCCGGCCGCCGTGTCCCTGTTCTGGCGCATCTTCCTGCTCAACGCAGCGGTACTGGTGGCAGCAGGGGCACTCCTGCTGCTCGGACCGATCACCGTCTCGGCTCCCGTCGTACTGACCGAGGCCCTCATCCTGGCCGGCGGCATGGCGCTGATGCTCGGCGCCAACGCCCTCCTGCTCCGGCTGGGACTCGCTCCACTGCAACGGGTCACCAGAGCGATGACGACCATCGACCTGCTCAGCCCACGCCCACGGCCCGAAGTCGCCGGGGAGGGCGAGGTCGCGGCCCTGATCGAGACGTTCAACAGCATGCTCGACCGTCTGGAGGCGGAACGCGCCACCAGCAGCGCGCGGGCCCTCTGGGCCCAGGAGGCGGAACGCCGCCGTGTGGCCCGGGAACTGCACGACGAGGTGGGCCAGACCATGACCGCGGTCCTGCTCGAACTGAAGCGGGTCACGGGCCGCGCACCGGCCCCGCTGAGGGACGAACTGGCGCAGGTCCAGGAGATCACCCGGGGCGGTCTGGACGAGATCCGCCGGATCGCCCGACGGCTGCGCCCGGGGGTCCTCGACGAACTGGGCCTGGTCAGCGCACTGACGGCTCTGTCGACCGAGACACCGACACCCAACGGCCTGACGATCAGACGGCGCTTGGAGAAGGACCTTCCTCCACTCGGCGACGAGGCCGAGCTGGTCGTCTACCGCATCGCCCAGGAATGCGTCACGAACACCGTGCGCCACGCGGGAGCGACCGTGCTCGAACTCTCCCTGCGGCGGAGCGCGTCCGGCGTGGAACTCCGGGTCCGGGACGACGGCCGCGGCATCGGGGACGTCACGGAGAACGCCGGCCTGCGCGGCATGCGCGAACGCGCCCTGCTCATCGGCGCCACGCTCACCATCGGTACCGGGGCCACGGGCGGCGCCGACGTACGCCTCGACGTGCCCGTACGGAACGGAAGTGCCTGACCATGCCCCACACCCCCGCCGGTTCCGGCCGGCCGACCCGCATCCTGCTCGCCGACGACCACGCCCTGGTGCGCCGGGGTGTGCGCCTGATCCTGGACGGCGAACCGGACCTCCAGGTCGTCGCCGAGGCAGGCGACGGCGCCGAGGCGATCGAGCTGGCACGCGCGGAGCAGCCCGACCTGGCGGTGCTGGACATCGCCATGCCCCGTCTGACGGGCCTTCAGGCGGCGCGCGAACTCTCCCGGGTCATGCCGGACCTGCGCATCCTGATGCTCACGATGTACGACAACGAGCAGTACTTCTTCGAGGCCCTGAAGGCGGGCGCCTCGGGGTTCGTGCTGAAGTCGGTCGCGGACCGGGACCTCGTCGAGGCGTGCCGGGCCGCCATGCGCGACGAGCCGTTCCTCTACCCCGGCGCGGTGACCGCCCTCATCCGGCACTACCTGGACCGGGTCAAGGAGGGCAGGGACCTGCCCGCGCGAGCGATCACGGAGCGGGAGGAGGAGATCCTCAAACTGGTGGCCGAGGGTCATTCGTCGAAGGAGATCGCGGGCCTGCTCGTGATCAGCGTGAAGACGGTGGAACGGCACCGGGCCAACCTGCTCCAGAAGCTCGGCCTCCGCGACCGCCTGGAACTCACGCGGTACGCCATCCGGGCCGGCCTGATCGAACCGTAGGAGCCGGGGAACCCGGGCGCGGCGGAGGCGGCCCCACGCCCGGTGTGCACGAGCGCCCGGGACGTGACCACGACCACGCTGTGCGTTTCATACGATTCTCAGTCAGTGCGCCTACGGTGCTCTCGTGACCCAGACGACCCCGCCCGGCTGGCACACAGACCCCGGGCACTCAGGAATCGGCCCCGCACAGGAACGCTGGTGGGACGGGAGCCGCTGGACCGACCAGCTCCGGATCGCCCCGGCGACCGTCCGACGCCGCCGGATGCGCATCGGAGCGGGCATAGCCGCCGGTGTCGTCCTCCTCGCGGCCGTCGGCAGTGGCGCCTACATGCTGGGCAGCAACTCCGACGACGGCGACAGCGCCTCCGCGACGGCGCCCACGAACCAGCCGGAAAGCCCTGGCCTCCCCGGCGCGCCGGACGGCGGCCGGGGCGAAGGCGACAACGGCGGCCAGGACGGTGGCGAGGGCCGGAATCCGGGCCAGATGCCGGAGACCGAGAAGGGGTACGCGACCGACGCGGCCAGCGGCATCAGCATCCCCGTGCCGGACGGCTGGAAGGGCCAGTCCGGGCCGATCGGCGCCGGCCTGACCACCGGCGACTACGCCTGCCCCGGTGACACGAGCCAGAAGTGCGTGCGGGGCGGCATCTTCTCCGCGCCCGCCCAAGCCCTGAAGATCAAGGCCGACACGGCGAAGGCGGCCGCCGAGGCGGACATCAAGGCGAATGCCGAGGAGTCCTACGGCGAGAAGATCTACGGCGGGATCACCTCGCACGAGGAGCTCGTCTCCGAGGCCGTCACGGTCGCCGGCCAGAAGGGCTACAAGGTGCGCTGGAAGGTGGTGACGAAGAACGGTGACGACGGCTACGTCGAATCGCTCGCGTTCCCCTCACCCAACCTGAAGAACATGCTGGTCGTCGTCCGCTCCGGTTTCGACGTCAACGCGAAGGCACCGAAGCTCTCGGTCCTCGACGACATCACCAAGGGCATCAAGAAGGCGAAGGGCGCAGGCATCGGCGCCGGTCCCGGCGAGACCGCCTGATCACTCCGACGACCCTCGGGGGCCGCGCCGCACGCCGCGGGTGCGGCCCCCGATCGCGTACGCCTCCGGCCGCCTCGGACCTCGGGATCGGGATCCGGATGTCCGGGGCAGCATCGGAATCGGCATCGGCATGACCGGAGGCGACGGTTTCGGAAGCGACGGTTTCCGTCATCACCACGGGCCGGACACAGCCGCCACAGCCGCCACAGCCGCCACAGCCGGAAAACGTTCGAGGGGCTGGATCGGAATGCTCCGATCCAGCCCCTCGAACTACGACTCTCACGAGTCGGGACGACAGGATTTGAACCTGCGACCCCTTGACCCCCAGTCAAGTGCGCTACCAAGCTGCGCCACGTCCCGCTGACCGTCTGACCTGGGGTTTCCCCCGGGCCGAACGCGCATGAGAACAATACCGCACTTGCACCGGTGCTCACGAACCCGTTTCCGGTCACCGGCTCAGGGCGTGCCCCGCATCGGGCCGCCACGACCAGAGCGGCGCGATGTGCCCCGGGCCCACCGGCAGCAAGAAGCTGCCGGTCGAGCGCGCCGAGGCACCGGGGAGGGCCCGCGGGCCCGGACCGCAACGCCCCCTTCCACCCACTCGGGTCGGTCAGCCGACCGACCGGACGGGCGGGCGGCAGGGCATGCACCCCGTCATGCAACGCGACCAACGCCACGACGGCCCCTCACCACACACTCAGCGACGACCCAGGAAGTCCCGGTACCAGGCGAGTGTCGTGTCCACGGTGTCGGGAAGCGGGTTGGGGATGAGTCCGAACGCCGTCTCGATGGCGGAGGAGTCGACCGTCTGCCCCTCGGTGTGCTGGTAGAACATCTCGGCGTACTCCGCCATGAACACCTCGTCGAAGGGTCCGAAGGGGCGCGGTTCGGCGATCACGGTGAGGTCCAGGGGCCGGCCGACGCGTTCCTCGATCATGGCGTAGATGTCCCGGGTCGTGACCGCGGGAGCCGTCGGAAGGTGCCATACGCGCCCGTCAGCGCCGGGATTCTCGCCGAGCATGGCCAGACCCGCCGCGACATCGCCTATGCACGTGTAGCTGTGAGGCAGATCGATGTCCCCGAGAGCGGGGACCTGTCCCCCGGTGAGCGCCGCCGGGAAGACCGCCCCTCCCAGCGTCGAGCTGAGCACCCCGGGTCCTACGAAATCGGCGGACCGGCCGAGGACGACGCGCTGCCTGCCCTCCACGTGCGCCGCGAGGTAGCGGGCGTCGAGCTCCGCGCGCATCACCCCCTTGCGGCTGGTCGCGCGCCACGGGGTGTCCTCGGTCATCACGGCACCGTGGGTCTCGCCGTAGGGATAGAGCGTGTCGAGGACGACCAGGCGTGCGCCCGCCGCCTCGGCGGCCGCCATGACCGCCACCTGGATGCGTGGCATGACCTCGACCTGCAGGTGATAGCCGACGTTGACGCAGTGGTACACGACCGCCGCGCCCTCGACCGCCGCGCACGCCCCTTCGGAGGTCGACACATCGGCGGCGAACCGGTCCACACCCTCCATGGCGGGACCTTGCCCCTTGCGGTCGACGAGGCGGACCCGGTGGCCCCGCCCGGAGAGCTCACGCGCGAGCGCGGTACCGGCCGGCCCCGCACCGAGCACGACGTGGAGAGCGGATGCGGTGGTCATGGAGTGCCCCTTCCGTTCGAGCGTGGTAATGCCCTCTTCCTTCTGTTAGACACTGTAACTCTCGCGAGAGCCCCTCGCAAGGAGTCGAGTTAGACTCCGTAACGAAAGTGAGCACGCCTTGCGATGACCCGCCATGACGCCATGCGTAGCGGATCGACTGGAGGAGCCGGTGATGGTCCGAGCACAGGAAGGCCCACGCGCCAGGTACCGGGAGCAGACCCGGGCGGAGATCAAGGACACCGCGCTGCGGCAGCTGGCCGAATCGGGGGCCGGGGCACTGGCACTGACGCGTATCGCCAAGGAGATGGGGCTCTCAGGGCCTGCCCTGTACCGCTACTTCTCCAGTCGGGACGATCTTCTGAGCGCGCTGATCAGGGACGCCTACGACGACGCGGCTTCGGCCGTCGCCCGCGCGGCCGAGGAGGCGGAGGCCGGCGAGCTGGGTCCGCGCGCGCGTCTGCACGCGCTGGCCACGGCCTACCGGGCCTGGGCGGTGGCCGAGCCTCACCGTTATCTGTTGATCCAGGGTGCACCCGTCCCGGGCTACATCGCTCCGGACGACACGCGCGACCGGGCCCGGGCGGTCCTCGGCCCTTTCCTTCCGCTCTTCGCGGACGGGTCACCGGGGACGAGCCACTCCGCCCTGGTGGCCGAGATGACGGCCTGGCTCGCCGCCGACACCGCGGGCGTGGCCTCGTGGGTCGCCGAGTACGCACCGGATGCCGCCGCCGACCAACGGCGCGCGGCGTACGGACTGGCGGGTGCCGTTCTCGTATGGGCCCAGTTGCACGGGTCGGTCGGCCTGGAGGCGGCGGGACAGTTCGCGGGCATGGGGCACAGCGGTGACACCCTGCTCACCACCCAGCTCGACCAGCTCGCGGACGCGTTCTCCCTGACCTGAACACGCCGGAACAGCGCGTCGGGATGAACGCGGCGGGGTGCCGCCAAGGACGCGGGCCACCACGCGGGCACCGCCGGGCGGGGCCGGTCAGGTCCCCGCCTCCCGCACCACGGACGGCGTCCGACTCACGCCTGGGCGACCCCGGAGCCGGACAGCGGGACCGGCGCGGTGGCGTTGATGAGGTGCTGGACAAGGGTGACCAGCGCACCCGTACCGGAGCTCGCGATGCGGGCGTCGCAGAGGACCACCGGGACCTCCGGCCCGAGGTCGAGTGCCGCTCGCACCTCGTCCGGCTCGTAACGGTAGGCGCCGTCGAACTCGTTGACCGCGACGATGAAGCCGATGCCCCGCCGCTCGAAGAAGTCCACGGCCGCGAAGCACTCGGCCAGCCGCCTGGTGTCGGCCAGCACGACCGCGCCGAGCGCCCCCTTGGACAACTCGTCCCACATGAACCAGAAACGCTCCTGGCCGGGCGTGCCGAAGAGGTAGAGCACGTGCTGTTCGGACAACGTGATCCGGCCGAAGTCCATGGCCACGGTCGTCGCGGTCTTGGATTCGATACCTTCGAGACTGTCCGTGGCAGCGCTGACCTGGGTCAGGAGCTCCTCGGTGCTCAAGGGGGCGATCTCGCTGACGGCGCCCACGAACGTCGTCTTGCCGACGCCGAACCCGCCCGCGACCAGGATTTTGAGGGCCACAGGAAAGTATTCGGTGCTGTCAGAGCTGTCGTCGTAGACCATCGAGCACTGCCTCCAGCAGAGATCGGTCGGTGGGCATGTCATGGAATGCGGGGGCGTGCGCGGTGACCGCCCCGCAGTCGACCAGGTCGGACAGGAGGACCTTGGTGACGACCGCGGGCAGCCGGAGGTGGGCGGCGACCTCGGCCACGGACGTGGGGCCGTCGCAGAGTTCCAGCGCGACGGTGTGCTCGGGGCCGAGGTACGCCCGTGGCCTGTTCCCCGTGGCCATCACCAGGGAGAGCAGGTCAAGGACGGTGGTCGGCCTCGTGCGGCCGTTGCTCACGGTGTACGGGCGGATGAGCCGGCCGGCCGCGTCGTCGAGCAACGGCCCGTCCTGCGGGGCCGGCATCCTCACAGCCCCGGAGTGAACGGCGCTCCGGCCGGCTGCCGGAGCGGCGTCGTCAGGTAGGGCCGCACGCTCTTCACGAGCATGGCCATCTCGTAGCCGAGGACGGCGGCGTCCGCCTCGCGGCCGGCGAGGACCGCGAGGCAGGTGCCGGAACCCGCGGTCGAGACGAACAGCAGCGTCGAGTCGAGTTCGACGACGACCTGCCGAACGTCACCGTTGTCACCGAAGCGGGCGCCCGCGCTGCGGCCGAGCGAGTACAGACCGGCAGCCAGCGCGGCCATGTGGTCGGCGCTGTCCGAGTCCATGCCGTGGACGGATTTCACCAGCCCGTCCGCGGAGAGGAGGACCGCACTGCGCGTGTAGGGCACACGTTGGACGAGGCCGCTCAGCAGCCAGTCGAGGTCCGTGACCTGACCGGACGGCATTTCGGTGGTCATGCTGCATCTACTCCTTGAACATGTTCTCGGTTCGGGGATCCTGATCGGACGGCTGCGGTGCCGGGGAAACCGGGCCTCGCGGGTCCGTCCCGGCCGCGACGGTCCCCGCCGATCCCCGGAAGGGGAGCGGAGCGAGCCCGTGGGAACGCTGCGCGCCGACCGTCGTGGTCGCGGACTCGGCACCCGCGGTGCCGTAGGCCCCGGCGAGTTCCACCTCGTCGGCGGTCTGCGCCTCGGCGAGATCGACCCCGCGGCGGAAGGCGGCCATCAGGCCCGGGTCGTGCAGGGCGTTGTCGTCCTCGGCTCTGCGGGCGGGTGCCTCGCGGAGCTGCGGAACCAGGTGCTCCTGGTTGCTTCGCCTCGGGAGCTGCGGGCGGCCCGCGCCGTCGGACGGCGGTGCCGACGCCGGGACTTGGGCTGGGATGGGAACCGGAACCGAGGCCGGGACCGGTGCGGGCGCCGGTGCCTGTGCCTGTGCCTGTGCCTGTGCGGAGTGGGTCCCGAAGCCGTCGGCAGGCACGGCCTGCGGCGTGATCGTCGCCGCGGGCACAGCCGCCCCCGGTGGCCCCAAGGGCTCCGCGGTCCTGGCGACGGGTGGGAAGGCGGCCGGGTTCGGTCCGTCCACCCGCTCCGCGCGCAGCGGCAGCGGCGGTGCCTGCTCCTGGAGCCGGTCGCTTCCGGGGCGTTGCTCCTGACCGGGAGACGGCTGCGGCGCGGGCTCGGCGGGCCGGACGTCGCCGGCCGGGAGGGGCGCGGGACCGGACGACGCCACGGCCGCTGTGCCCGGTGCGGCCGTGGCATCGATGTCGATGCCCAGGAGGACTTGGGGCAGCACGAGTACGGCTTGTGTGCCCCCGTAGATGTTGCTCTGCAGCCGGACGGCGATGCCGTGCCTGCGGGCCAGTGAGGCGACGACGAAGAGTCCGATGCGGCCGTCCTGCAGCAGGTGGGCCACGTTCACCTGGTCCGGGTCCGAGAGCAGGGTGTTCATCCGCTTCTGCTCGGGCCCGGGCATGCCGAGTCCGCGGTCCTCGACCTCCAGGGCGAGCCCGGCGGTGACACGCTGGGCGCGCAGCAGCACCTGGGTGTGCGGGGCCGAGAACACCGTGGCGTTCTCGACGAGTTCGGCGAGCAGGTGGATCACGTCGGCCACGGCGTGTCCGCGCAGGGTTCCGTCGATGGGCGGGACCAGCTCGACGCGTGGATACTGCTCGACCTCGGCGATCGCCGAACGCAGCACTTCCGTCATGGTCACCGGACTGCTCCACTGGCGCCGCGACACGGCGCCGCCCAGTACCGCGAGGTTCTCCGCGTGCCGGCGGATGCGGGTGGCGAGGTGGTCGACGTGGAAGAGGCCCTTGAGCAGGTCGGGGTCCTCGACCTCGTGTTCCAGCTCGTCGAGGATCTGGATCTCGCGGTGCACCAGCGACTGAAGCCGCCGGGCGAGGTTGACGAAGACCTCGACCTTCTGTTCGTTCCCGTTCCCGCGGAACAACTGGGAGGCCTGGACGACCGCGGTCACCGCTTCGTCCTGCGCGTGTGCCATCTCGTGGGCGAGCAGGTCGAAGGCGTCGGCGTCGGGAGCGACAGGAGGAGTGGCGGGACGGGCGGGCAGGGGCTCGCCGCCACGGAGTTGCTCCACCAGGCCCTTGAGCTCCGCGTGGTGCCGGGCACTCGTGCGGCGCAGCGCGACACAGCGGTCGTGCACTCCCGTGGTGACGCGGCCCGCGCCGATGAAGGCCGCCGCCACGGCTGCCACGGCCAGCGCCCCGGAACCTCCAAGGGCCGCGAGGAGACTGCCTGACGGGCGCACGCCCGAGGCCCGGATGGTGAAGATGACGGCTGCCGCCCCGCTGAGCACCGCGGCCACAGTCGGGAGGAGGGCGGTACGCAGCAGTTGGGGTCGCAGGCGGCCTTCGGGTGCGGTGGGCTGTGCGGCACGCGGCCGGCTGGGGGCCGAATGCGAACGGCCACCGGGACGGCCGTGCCGTCCGCCCTCGCGGCGTTCCGGTCGCGCGGTGGGTGCGCGAAGTTGAGACATCAGCGTCCTCGGTACGTGGGGCACCCGGAATCGGCATTCGTGTGGTGACACCTACGGTGGTCAGGCCCGGGTCAACGGTTGGGGAAGGCTCGACCGATATGAGCCCACCGTTGATCACCGACCACACACGGTAGTCGTCAATCGCCCATGCCGGACGTGCAGTTGTCGAACTTGCCCGCCAGGCGTCCCGCTCTGGTATGACGCCTCGCACGGGCAGCCGATTACGTACGTCACCACCTCCGCCCACCGGTCCGCACACCGGCCGTGCGTACGAATTCCACTGGTGGCGGGGCGGCGGCCCAGATGCCACGCGGGCACTCCCGAGGTGGCCTGGCCCCGTGGACGTGGACCGGGCGGCCGCCACGGACCGGGGCTCCGGGGCGGGACGGATCAGGAAACCGCGGGAGGCAGTGACATCGCGGCCGCACCCAGGGCAACGGCGTGCCGCGAGAGCTCGGCCTCGCTCCCCCGGTCCGCGGGCATGGAGGCCGTCAGGGCGAGGCGGTCCCGCCAGCTGCTGCCCATCAGAGGCACAGCCACCTCGTTCATCCCCCGGGCGGCCTCACCGGAACAGTCGGCCCTGCCGCGGGCCCGGGTGCGTTCCAGCTCGGCGAGGAGGCCGGTGCGTGAGGCCAGGGTGCGTCCGGTGACCCCGGGCAGCCGCTCGTAGGGGTAGAGGGCGCAGACCTGTTCGGTCGTCAGCTGGGCCAGGAGCACCTTGCCGGCCGCCGTGGCATGGGCCGGCCGGGCGCGACCGGTCTCCAGCACCGCCCGTACCGCGTGCGAGGACTCCCGGCCGTTCGTGATGATCACCTGGTCGCCGATCAGGGCGGCGGTACTGACCGTCTCGCCCGTGGCATCGGCCGCCGAGTCGAGCACGGTCTCCAGGCGCGCAGCGATCTCCGGGCCGTAACCCGCCGGGCGTCCCAGAGTGACCAGTTCAGGTCCTGCCGAGTAGCCCCGCCCCGACACGTCCCGGGTGGCGAATCCGCGCGCCTCCAAGGTGGTGAGCACCCGGTGCGCGGTGGAGCGGGCCACGCCGAGTTCCCTGGCCGCACCGGTGACCGACAGGCTGTCGTGGACGAGGAAGAGGCGCATGAGGCGCAGTCCGGTGTCCAGCGACTCGATGATGTAGCGCTTCGGGTCGGTCATCAGGTCCTCTGGGTGTCACGGGCGTGCCGGGTGGCACCGGCTGCGGACGTACCCGCCGCTCCGCCCATCATTCCGGTTCGGACCGCGCCGTCCGCGTCATCCGCCGAATCCCGTCGCCGCGGGACGTGCGGGCCGTACGGCGGCGCCGCGGCGAACGGCGCGGCGCCGTCGGCCCCGGACCCCGGATGCCGTGGCTCCGGACATCATGGCCCGACGCCGACGCCCCCCGGACGCCATGGAGTGGACCGGTCTTGACCGGTAGTCAGCGGTACTGCTTGGATCACCCGCATGAAGCGCAGCCCGGGACTCACGCGACGACGGCACGTCGATCTCGCGCGGACCGCCGGCGCGCTCTGTCTCCGCATGCGCTGTCTCCGCGCGCGCTGAGCACGCCGATGGGCAGCCGCCCGGCGACTACCGCCGCCGATCCCCGATGGCCCGGACACCCCTTCGCTCTCTCCGCGATGCGGTACCCGCGTTCGCCGTCACTCGCGCCTCGCCCCTGACCTGGGCCCCGCCACCCGGACCCGCTTCACCTCGGCCGGCCAGGTTCCGGACCACCGCTCGGCCGCGTGTCGCGGGCCCGCATGCGCGTCGGCGGGTGAACACGCGCGTCGCCGGCTCAGCTCCTCCCTCGTGGGTCGAGAGCCCACATGGTTCGCACGCCCTCACGGCCCCCTACACCGGACGCACGCACGGCGTCACGGCAGCAGGCGTCGTAACCGCCCATCCCCACCGATCGCTGCGTTTCCGCGTTTCCGCGTTTCCGCCCCAGAGAGGACCACCACGCCGTGTCCCCCTTCCCTCGCCTCCACCGAACCGCTCGACGCCCCCGGTGGAAGCCCGTCGGCGCCCTGCTGGCCGCGTTCGTCCTGGGCTGCGCCGCCCCGGCGTCCGCCCTCTCCTCCGCTCCGTTCGGCCCGACGCCCCCGCACAATCCGTACGCGGGTCCCGACGGCACCGCCACCATGCACGGGGACACCGGCTCCTCGGACACCACTCCGCTGACGGGCCCCGGCGCCGGCTCCCTGTCGTCCTCACGCACCGCGCTCGCCTCCGCCTGCCCCACCGTCCTGGTGGGAGCCGACGGCTATCCGGTCGCCCTGTGCACTCCGATCTTCGGCCAGGTTCCGACAGTGCATCTGCTCGATCCCGGCAACGGCTCCTCCCTCACCTCCCTGAAACTCACCAAGGGGTCGCTGCTCGGCGGGGTGTACGCCTACATCGACCATCAGGACCGGCTCGTCGTCGCGGACGGCAGCCGCAGCCTGCTGCGCGTCGGCCACCACCGGAACGCAGACGGCGCCTGGTCCCTCACCGTCGACCGGAGCCAGTCCCTCGCCGCGGTGATACCCGAGGGCGACGCGGTCACCGGCCTCGCGCCCGACTGGAGGGGGCGCGTGTGGTTCGCCACCGGTGGAGGGGTGGTCGGAACGGCGGACGACACCACCGGCGCCGTGAACGCCCTCACCCTGCCCGCGGGCGAGCGCGTCGCCAACAGCATCTCCACCGCGCCGGAGGGCACCGCTGTCACCACCACGCACGCCACCTATCTGCTGACCGCGGCCGGCGGCACGCCGGAAATCGTCTGGCGCAAGGAGTACGACCGCGGGTCCGCGCGGAAGCCCGGCCTGCTCAGCTGGGGCAGCGGATCGACCCCGACGTTCTTCGGCCCGAGGACGGGCACGGAGTACGTCACGGTCGTCGACAACGCCGACACATCGGCCAACCTCGAGGTGTACCGCTCCTCCGACGGTTCGACCGTCTGCTCGGTCCCTGTGCTCCAGGCTTCGGGCGGCCCCGGCAGCGAGAACTCCCCCATCGGTGCAGGGAGCAGCGTCTTCGTGGCCGGGACCTACGGATACCCGTACCCCGCCGTCCCCGAGGGAGCCGGCCCCAGCGTGCCCGCCGCGGCCGACTTCGCCGGCGGCCTCACCCGGGTGGACGTACGGGCGGACGGGACGGGCTGCTCACTGAAGTGGGACAGCGCCCTGCGTTCGGCCGCCGTGCCCAAGCTGTCGACGGCCGACGGGCTGCTCCACACGGTGGTACGTGATCCACTCGTCCCCGGCACCAGGGGGACGAGCATCCTCGACCCCTACCGCTACGTGCAGATCGATCCCGACAGCGGCCGGGTCACGCGTTCCGTGAAGGTCGGGGTGGGCTCGTTGTACGACTCCTTGCAGATGGCGGGCACGATCACACCGGACGGGGCCTACCTCCAGGGCACCGTGACCGGAGTCCTGCGGATCACAGCCGGTTGATCACATGCGGCGGGCGCGGCGTCAGGCGGACCTCACGTCCTGACGCCCCGTCCGCGTACGTGCGGCTTCCCGCAACCGCACCCGGGCTGCCGGGCCTGCGCCACTGGTGGCCCAGTACGGGTGCCACCGAATCCACACCGACAGCCGCAGAAGGGTCCGGCGCAGTTCGGTCGAGCGGCGGGCCCGTGGCCGGGCCAGTTCCTCGTACGCGGCATTCCACTCTCGCTGGGCCTGGACGAGTTCGAGGGGGAAGGTGCTGTCATCCATTCCCGCATTAGATCGTATGTTCGAATTTCATGTCATCTCGGTGATGCCGCTTTACGGGTCACTCACCCGAACAGCCCGCGTACACGTCCCAGGACCCGGGCGGCGACGGCCTGACGCATAACCGGGCCGGGCACGACACGACCGGGACCAGGGCCGGGCTTCGGGACACCCGCCCGGCCTCACACCGGCCCCCGCATGTGGAGAGCCCGGTGCCGGAGACACTCCGGCACCGGGCTCCGAGACCGCGCGACCACACCGGGCCACGGCACCCCGCCGCAGCCGGTGACCACCTGCCGGCCGTGCTCAGCAGGTCGGCGCGGGACACCCTCCAGGCGGGAAGTCCGTGAGGAGCGCCCTCCCCGTCAGCGCTCTCCGGCGAGGTCGACTTCCTCTTTGCGCACCGACGCCGGCTCGCCCGTACCGGGACCGCGCCACGGGCGCGCGACCGGTGCCGACACGGCACGCCACCACGCGTCCGACGGCAGTTTCCCGGCAGGCTCGAACGGCTCGCCGGGCCGGGGGAACACGGCCGCCTGCCCGACCTCCTCGGCAGCGTCCTTCATCCACTCCCCCGGCTCGGCCCAGGCGTGCAGCGCGAGGTTGAAGGTGCCCCAGTGGATCGGCAGCAGTACGCCGTGCGGGCGTCCGCCCTGGAGATCGAGGTGCGCCTGGACCCCCTCGGCAGGTGACATGTGGATGTCCGGCCACGCACCGGGAAGCGGCGTGCGGTCGGTGTGGTTCTCCGGCCAGTACTGGGAGTAGGCGCCCACCTGGATCATGGTCGCGTCGAAGGGGCCGTGTTCGGCTCCGATGCCCTTGAATCCGGAGAAGTAGCCGGTGTCACCGCTGTGGTAGACGCGGTGGTCCGGCCCCGCGACGACCCACGACGCCCACAGGGTGTGCTGCTGGTTGCGCAGCCCGCGTCCGCAGAAGTGACGGGCCGGGGTGGCGGTGAGGCTGATGCCCCCGATCCGCACGGTCTCGTTCCAGTCCAGTTCGTGGATGCGCTCCAGGGGCACCCCCCAGCGCTCCAGGTGCGCTCCGACACCGAGGGGGACGGCGAAGACGGTGTCCGTCCCCGCCAGCGCCTTGATGGTCGGCAGGTCCAGGTGGTCGTAGTGGTCGTGCGAGATCACCACGACGTCCACGGGCGCGAGGGAGGCGAGCGGCAGCGGCACGGGGTGCACGCGCTTGGGCCCCGCGAAGGCGAACGGCGAGCATCGCTCGCCCCAGACCGGGTCGAAGAGCACCCGATGGCCGTCGATCTCCGTGAGCACACTGGAGTGGCCCAGCCAGGTCAGCCGGAGGCCCGTCTCGGGCGGTGCGGCGAGATCTGCGAGCGTCGTGGCGTGGATCGGGACCGTGCCGGAGGGCGAGCGCCGGGCGCGCTCCTCCTTGCGGAAGAAGACCTTGGCGAATTCGAGCATCGAGCCCGACGGCCTGGTCCGGGTCCCCTCGGGGTTCTGGAAGACCCCGTCGGCGAAGTTGGGCGAGCGGCGGATCCGCTCCATCCGCGCATCGGCCGGATCCGCACCGAAGGCGTCCGGGCGCAGCGAGCGCAGTCGGGTACGGAGCGAGGGCTGGTTGTCGGCGCCGGTCACAGCTTCTCCTGAGGGAGTGGGTGTCGTCTCATTATGGTCGGGAGGCGGAACAGAGCGAGGGGTCGACGGTGAACGGAGCATTCCGCAGGCCCGGCCGGGGAGCACCCCGTGGGCCCGTCCGGCGCCCCCTCCCCCGCGGTCGACGCCTCAGGCACGCGGCTGCCCGTACACGTGCTCGATCCGGAGGGTGAGGACGACCCTGCGGTCCTCGACCATCGCACGCCGGTACTCGTCCCAGTCGGGGTGCTCTCCCCGGATGTCCCTGTAGAGCCGCACCAGCTGTTCCACGGTCTCGTCGTGAGGGTCCTCGGCGGGCCGGGTCAGCTCGGCCGAGACGTCCGCCACGGTCCACGCCCACCGGTCCTGGCTGGTCACGTGATAGCTCGCCCGCGGGTCGCGGCGGAGGTTACGGGTTTTCGCCCGCCCCTCCGTGACGGACACCCTGATCACCCCGTCGGCCGGGTCGTACGCGTGGTTCACATTGGACAGCTGAGGCGTGCCGTCGCGTTTGATCGTGACCAGCACACCGCCGTCGTGCTCGCCGAGGAGCCGGAGCAGCGCCTCGCGCCCTGGTTCGAAGTCGCTCATGCCGACTCCAACGTGCGTACCGGCTCCAGGATTCCGCGAACGGGATGCCGACCCGTCGCAGTCGGCCGGTTCTCGCGCGTTGACAGGTGGCGCCCACCTCTCGATACTGACTCGCTGTTCAGTACATCTACGCCGAGCCGCCCCGGAGCCGCCCTGTGACGCCCCCCTCCACCGCCCCGCTGATCTCCCTGACCTGGACCGACCACGTCACCGGGACCGAGGGCTATCTGGTCGTGGACCGCCTGGTGCGCGGCGTGTCGAGCGGAGGGCTGCGCATGAGGCAGGGCTGCACCCTCGCGGAGGTGGCGGGCCTGGCCCGGGGCATGACCATGAAGGAGGCCCTGCACTTCGACGCCGACGACACCGGGGCGCGCTACATCCCGCTGGGCGGGGCCAAGGGCGGCATCGACTGCGATCCGCGCGCTCCCGAGGCCTACGGGATCCTCGTCCGCTTCCTGCGGGCCGTGCGTCCGTACGTCGAGAGCGTATGGACGACCGGCGAGGATCTCGGCCTCAGCCAGGACGTGGTGGACCGGGCGGCCTCGGAGGCGGGTCTCGTCTCCACCGTGCAGGCGGTCTTTCCGCTGCTCGACGACGAGGCGGCGGCCCGCCGCCGCCTGGCGGACGCCTTCGCGGTCACGGTGGACGGGATCGGACTGGACGAACTGGTCGGCGGGTGCGGTGTCGCGGAGTCCGCTCTCGTCGCACTCGACCGGGCCGGCGTGGCGTACCGCGATGCGCGTGCATCCCTCCAGGGGCTCGGCACGATGGGCGGAGCGACGGCGCGGTTCCTGTCCCGCGCCGGGCTCACGGTGGTCGCGGTCGCCGATGTGAAGGGCACCATCGCCAACCCGGCGGGGCTGGACGTCGAGTCCCTGCTCGCCGCACGGGACGCGTTCGGCACGGTGGACCGGGGGGCATTGCGCCCGGGGGACGAGGAACTGCCCGCCGACGCCTGGCTGGCGGCGGACGCCGAGGTGCTGGTTCCCGCCGCGGTGTCCTACGCCGTGGACGCCGTGAAGCAGGCATCGGTCAGGGCTCGTTGGATCGTGGAGGCGGCGAACATGCCCGTACTGCCCGACGCGGAGGCTCTGCTGGCCCGGCGCGGGATCACGGTTCTCCCGGACGTGGTCGTCAACTCCGGTACGAACGCCTGGTGGTGGTGGACCCTGTTCGGGGACATCGGAGCCGACGCCGACGAGGCGTTCACCCACACCCGCCGCGCCATGCGGTCCCTGATCGGCACGGTCCTGGAGCGCGCGGAGGCGGACGGGTGCACACCCCGGGCCGCGGCGCACGCGCTCGTTGCGGACCGGCTGCCGGTGATGGCGGAGAGGTTCGGCTGGTACGCCTAGATCCGCCCGACCGGGTGGCCCGGTGGTCCGGCCGGGCAGTCGGCTTGGCTAGGGTGACTCCGTGGCGAGAGTACGGCTGAGCGTGGCGGAGCGTCGGGAGGAGCTCCTGCGTGCTGCGGTCGAGCAGATCGAGGTACGGGGTGTGGCCGCGGTCCGGATCGCCGACGTGGCGTCCGTACTCGGGGTGAGCAACGCACTGGTGCTGTACCACTTCTCGACCAAGGAGAAGCTGGTGGCCGCCGCGTTCGCCTACGCCGCGGAGGCCGACCTGGCGCATCTGCGCAAGCTGCTGACCCGCCGCACCACCGCCGTACGGCGGCTGCGCGCCGCCGTACGCTGGTACGCGCCGACCGGCCAGGCCAAGGGGTGGCGGCTCTGGATCGAGGGCTGGGCCTCCTCCTTGCGGGATCCCGCGCTCCGGGAGGTCGCCGGCGATCTCGACCAGCAGTGGAAGGCGGAGCTGGCGGAGGTCATCGACGAGGGCGCCGCGGCGGGTGAGTTCCGGTGCGACGACCCCATGTCGGTGGCCTGGCGGCTGACCGCCCTGCTCGACGGCCTGGCGGTCCAGATGACGTCGTACGCGGGTCCCCTGTCCAGAGCGACCATGCTGCGGTGGACCGAGGAGGCGCTTGCCCGCGAACTCGGCATCGACCACGCGGCGCTGACCGCCTGACCGCGTGGCTGCCTGACCTCCTGGCTCTCTCCGGTCAGGAGGTACCGGCCGCCCGCAACCCCGGCGCCCGCGCGGGACCCCTCACGGATGTCGCGCCCCTGCCGCGATCCGGTCAGGTCTGCCGCGTCGGCGCGTAGGCGTCCCCGTCGAGCCCGAAGGTCCACGCCACACCCTCCTTCGCGGTCCGGGTCCTCGGGGGGACCCGGAGCCAGTAGGTACGGTGCGTTCCGTCCGGCTCCGGCGTGGAGTTGACCACTTCGACCATCGCGACGTCCTCGTCGCCCTCCATCGCTATGCACCACAGGATTCCGGTCTCGTCCTGGTGCACGGGCTGCGCACCCGATTCGGTGAGGTAGCGGTCGTATCCGTAGTACTCGAGCATCACGCGCCGCAGTTCCGCGTTCTCCTCGGCACGTATGCGTTCGGGTGTCAGCGTCCCCAGCGAATCGAGGAACTCGGCGGGCACGGGCATTCCGCGCCAGGCGTGGAGGGCGAAGCCGTCGGGATAGGCGAGGGCCGGCCCGTCGCCCCGGTCGAGCCGTCCCGCCTCGTCCCGGTGGAGCGCTTCGGGCCGCTCGCTGATCACCACCGCGTGCTCGTAGGGCCACCACCAGCCGGCGTTCCTGGCGACCTCGGCCAGCCCGGTCAGCCGGTCGCCCCGGCCTTCGAAGGCCGCGAGCCAGGCCGCGTCGTGCTGGCCCAGGACCGCGTCCAGCAGGACGAGGCGGACGTCCGACTCGTCCTCGGGCCGGGTGGCGAGCTCGGCGACGATCCCGGTCCGGATCCGGTCGGCCAGCGCGGCGGTGGTCTCCCACAACTGGGCGCCGGTGGCCGACCACAGCGCGGACCAGCCCGCGGGGCCCAGCTCGTCGTAGATCCTTCGGCGCTCCTGGGCCCATGGGCGGGTGCGCACCTCCTCGCGGACGGAGCGTCCGGCACCGACCAGCTTCTCCACCGCCTCCACCGCCGCCTTGGGCGAGTCCGCCCAGATGACGTGCTCGGGCTCGGCCAGTCCCGCACGGCGGTAGGCAAGCCGCACCCCGTCCTCGGCCGCACTCCGGTCGGCCCTGCCGGTCGCCGCCGCGACCGCCCGCCACGCGTTCACGTACTGCATCACTGTGCCCCGTCCCCTGTTCCCGCTCTGCCTGTCATGCCTGCTGTCACTCTTGTGCCCGTCCGATGTGCCCGCCCGGTGTGCCCGCCCGGCGACCGCTCCTCACGGCCTGCCGCCCGCGGCGCCACCGGCGCTGTCAGTCCGCGACGATCCGGACCGCGCCGGGTGCGTACTCGCGCTGCCGGACGACGCGGAACCAGCCCTTGGGCAGTGCTATCGCCGCGTGTTCCTCGTGCACCACGCGTCCGCCGTCGGGCAGGTGGAGCAGCATCGGGCCGAAGGGGCCCGCCTCCCGCATCAGCCTGCCGGGCCCCTGCACGGCGTGCGCGTGGCCGGTGACTTCGCCGAGCGCCAGGACCAGCCTCCCCCGGCCGTCCCGCAGTTCACCCGGCGCGTCGAGGAAGTGCGCGGGCACCTCCGACTCGTCCAGCGCCACCATCAGTACGTCGCCCTGCCGGTACACAGACGTCTCCCCTCCGCCCCGGCACCCCCTGTGCCGGTCACAGATGAAACGCTACGAGAGGGGTCTGACAATCCGTCGACGGACGCGGTCCGGCCGGGCCGAGCGGCGTCGGCGGGGCCCGGTCACGGAGTTGTCAGTGGCCCTTGATAAACCTTGCGGAACATCAGCCGTCCCCAGCAACAGGAGCTCAGTGCCATGTCCAACGCGGACCGTCTGCACGAGTTGCTCGGCCTCCAAGCCGTCGATTTCCAGCGCGAGACCGAGGAGTCGGCGCGTCCCGCGGCCGAGGCCGTGGCCTGGCGCATCAGCGTCGACCCGTTCGGCCCGGAGGGGGACGTGAGCTGGGAGGAGGAGTTCGACGCCTTCCTCGGCGCGGTCGACCCGTCCCGTGTCCGGGCTCTGATCATCGGGCAGTGGGGCGAGTCGTACGAGGAGGACTCGTCCTACCCGATCGGGCTCGTCGTCGCCGCGGCCGGCCGGCTGACCTCGCTCACGGCGGTCTTCGTCGGAGACCTGGTGATGGAGGAGGCGGAGATCTCCTGGATCGAGCAGTCCGACGTCACCGCCCTCCTCACGGCCTTCCCGGCCCTGACCCATCTCGGTGTCCGCGGCGGCACGGGCCTGGTCTTCCCGCCCGTCGAGCACACGTCCCTGCGTGAGCTCACCATCGAGAGCGGAGGTCTTCCGGCCGTGGCGCTGCGCGGTCTGCTGGACAGCGAACTGCCCGCGCTGGAGAGCCTGGACCTCTGGCTGGGTGTGTCCGCGTACGGCGGCGACGCCGTCGTCCCGGACCTGGCGCCACTGCTCACGGGCACCCGCTTCCCCCGGCTCCGGCACCTCGGTCTGCGCAACAGCGAGCTGCAGAACGAGATCGCGGCCGCGATCGGTTCGGCCCCGCTCGTCGCCAGGCTCCGCACGCTCGACCTGTCGAACGGCACGCTGGGCGACGAGGGCGCGGCCGCGCTGCTGGAGGGCCAGCCGCTCATCCATCTCGAAGCACTCGACCTGCACCACCACTTCCTGAGCGAGCCGATGGAACGTCGGCTGACCGAGGCGCTCGCCCCGCACGGCGTCGCCGTCGACCTGTCCGAGCGCTGCGAACCCTGGGACGACCGCGGGGCCGCCGGACGCTATACCGCGGTCGCGGAGTAGGGGCCCCCGATGACCGACATCGTTCACCCGGACGTCTTCCACGGCCTGCCCGTCCTCACCCTGCCCGCCACCGACGCCGCGGAAGCCGCGACACCGCCCGCACCCGGATCGGTGGCGTGGCGGCTGGAGTGCGCCTGGGGCGGGGAGACGTTCACCGAGCACTGGCGGCGCTTCCTCGATGAGGTCGATCCGGCCGGGGTGAGGGCACTGCTGATCGGGCCCTGGTGGGAGGACGAGTACTCGTCCTTCCGGCCGGTGGTCGAGGCGATCGCCGCGGACGCACACCGATTCCCGGCCCTGCGCGCTCTGTTCCTCGCCGATGTGGAGAGCGAGGAGTGCGAGCTGTCCTGGCTGCAGATGTGCGACATCACCCCGGTACTCGAAGCCCTCCCGCTGCTGGAGGAACTGACGGTGCGAGGCTGTGGGGAGTCCGTCTCGGACGGGGAGAACCTCCGGCTGCGCCCTGTCCGGCACGCGGCACTGAAGTCGCTCCGGTTCGAGTCCGGCGGCCTGCCCGGACACGTCGTCCGCGCGGTCGGCGCGTCCGGACTGCCGTCGCTGGAACACCTGGAGTTCTGGTTCGGCTCCGAGTGGTACGGCGGTGACGCGTCCGTCGCCGACCTGGCCCCCGTGCTGTCCGGCGCCGCGTATCCCGCACTGCGCCATCTCGGTCTGCAGAACAGCGAGATCCAGGACGAGATAGCCGTCGCGGTCGCCTCGGCGCCGGTCGTCGCGCGGCTCGACTCCCTGTCCCTCGCGATGGGCACCCTCAGCGATGCGGGTGCCGAGGCCCTGCTGGGCGGGCAGCCGCTCACCCATCTCTCGGCCCTCGATCTGCACCACCACTACCTCAGCGCCCCGTACGTCGCCCGTATCGAGGACCTGTGCGCCCGGGCGGGCATACGGGTCGATCTCGAAGGGGCCGAGGACTGGGACGACGAGGACGACGAGTCGCGCTATGTCGCAGTCAGCGAGTAGCGCGCCCCCGCGCCTCGCGGTGGTCGGCATCCCCGGCAACCGCAGGGTCGGCCTCTTCCAGGACGCCGTGCGCGCGGCCGGGCTCCCGGCGGCGCGCACGGTCTCCTGGGCCGATGTCCTGCGGGGCGACGTGCTCCGGGGCGATGCCGGCTTCCTGCCAGGGGAGACCGTGCGCGTCGACTCCCCGGGGGAGGACGCGGAGGTGGACAGGCTCCTGCGCGGGACCGACGATCCGACGAGAGTGGAGGGTTCGGCCCGCTGGTACGCCCGTTTCACCGCGGCCGTGCGGGACGTCGCGCGGGCCGCAGGCGCCGCGGGGGCGGAGATGCTGGACGCTCCGCAGGACATCGCGGTGCTGTTCGACAAGCGGATCTGCCACGGTGTCCTGGATGCCGCGGGGGTGCCCGTACCGGACTCCCCCACATCGGGGCCAGGAGCCGGGCCGGTGCGTGGCTGGGCGGACGTGCGTGCGCTGATGTCCGATCACCGGATGCCCCGGGTGTTCGTGAAGCCGGCTCACGGTTCGTCGGCCTCCGGGGTGGTCGCCCTGGAGACGGCCGGTCCGGGGAGGGTCCGCGCGGCCACCTCGGTGGAGCGGGACGCCGCCGGCCGGCTGTTCAACTCGCTGCGGGTGCGCAGGTGCACGACGGAGGGCGAGGTGGCCGCGCTCATAGACGCCCTGGCGCCCGACGGATTGCACATCGAGCGCTGGCTGCCCAAGGCGTCCCAGCGGGGCCGGGTCGCCGACCTCCGGGTCGTGGTGGTCGCGGGCCGGGCGACGCACGCGGTCGTGCGTACCAGCCGGCACCCCATGACCAACCTGCATCTGGGAGGGGCGCGAGGCGACCTCGGCCAGGTCCGGACCTCGGTGGAGGCGGCGGGCGGCAGCTGGGGCGCCGCCCTGGCGGTCTGCGAGCGGGCCGCCGCCTGCTTCCCCGGCACGCTCTGCGTGGGGGTCGACCTGCTGCCTGCCACCGGCTGGCGGCGCTTCACCGTAGGCGAGGTCAACGCCTTCGGGGACCTCCTGCCCCGTCTGACCGGGCTTCCCGGCAGCGGGGCGGAGGGCCTGGACACCTATGGCGCGCAGATCGCCGCCGTACTGCACCGAACAAGGAACGACCGTGCCACCCACGCACCCTGACCACACGTCCACCGGCACGGAGAACCCGGCCCCGGACTCACCCCCGATCCCGAACCCGGACATGAACGCGGTCGTGGGGAGTCATGACCTGCTGATGGTCACCCTGGACACGCTGCGGTTCGACGTGGCCCAGGATCTGGCCGCGGCCGGGCGCACACCGAATCTCGCCCGGCATCTGCCCGGTGGTGCCTGGGAGAAGAGGCACGCGCCCGGCAGCTTCACGTACGCCTCCCACCAGGCGATCTTCGCGGGTTTCCTGCCGACGCCCGCCTCGCCGGGCCCCCACCCGCGTCTGTTCGCCGCGCGCTTCGCCGGCAGCGAGTCGACCGCGGACGGCACCTTCGTGCACGAGACGCCCGACATCCTCTCGGGCCTGGCCGCGGTCGGCTACCGCACGGTCTGCGTGGGTGGCGTCGGCTTCTTCAACCGGCGTCCCCCGCTGGGCTCCGTACTGCCCGGCCTGTTCCAGGAGAGTCACTGGGAGCCGGAGTTCGGCGTCGCCTCACCGACGTCCTTCGAGGCGCAGGTCACCCGAGCGGAGCAGGTCGTCGCCGGACTCCCCGCGGACCAGCGGCTCTTCCTGTTCGTGAACGTGGCGGCGCTGCACCAGCCCAACTGGTTCCACCTGCCGGGGGCCACGGCCGCGTCCGGCGACTCGAAGGCCACCCACGCCGCCGCCCTGGAGTACGTGGACCGGCACATCGGCCGGCTCTTCGACGCGGTGAGCAGCCGCCGCAGGTGCTTCGCGATCGTCTGCTCGGATCACGGCACCGCGTACGGGGACGACGGCTACACCGGTCACCGGCTCGGGCACGAAGCCGTGTGGACCGTGCCCTACGCCCATTTCTTCCTCGACCAGGGGGCAGCACGATGACCGTCACCACCACGAGCCCCTACGTGAGCTACGTGTACGCCTATCCCCACAAGACCGCCTACCGGCCGCTCGGCTCCCACCCCGCCGGGCGCCCGCTCCTGAGCGGGCTGTGGGCCGGGGAGAGCAAGGACGCGCTCTCGCTCTACGCGCACATACCCTTCTGCGAGGTCCGCTGCGGCTTCTGCAACCTCTTCACGAGGGTCGGCGCCCCCGACGAGCTGACGACCCGGTACCTCGACGCACTCGACCGGCAAGCCGTGGCGGTCCGTGACGCGCTGGGCGACGGCGCACCGGTGCGTTTCGCGGCGGCGGCGTTCGGCGGCGGCACTCCCACCTACCTCGACGCCGGGGAGCTGGACCGTCTCTGCGACATCGCGGAGAAGCGGATGGGCGCCGATCTCCGTTCCGTGCCCCTGTCGGTGGAGACCTCGCCGTCGACCGCGACCGCGGACCGGCTGTCCGTCCTGGCCGGCCGTGGAGCCACCCGGATCAGCATCGGCGTACAGAGTTTCGTGGACGCCGAGGCGCGCGCGGCGGTGCGCCCTCAGCGCCGGTCCGAGGTGGAGGCCGCCCTCGGGCGCATCCGGGAGGCGGGCGTCCCGGTGCTCAACATCGACCTGATCTACGGCATGGACGGTCAGACGGAGGCGAGCTGGCGCACCTCGCTGGACGCCGCTCTGGCATGGCGGCCGGAGGAGCTGTACCTCTACCCGCTGTACGTGCGCCCGCTGACGGGCCTCGGGCGCCGTGGCGGAGGAGCGGAGTCCGGTCCGGACGCCGCCTGGGACGAACAGCGGCTCCGGCTGTACCGCTCGGGCCGGGACCACCTCCTGGCGCACGGCTACGAGCAGGTGTCGATGCGGATGTTCCGCCGCGCGGACGCCGCCCCGACAGGCCCGGAGGACTACGCCTGCCAGACCGACGGCATGATCGGTCTCGGCTGCGGGGCCCGGTCGTACACGTCCTCCCTGCACTACTCCTTCGACTACGCCGTGGAGATGCGGGAGATCAGGGGCATCATCGACGCCTTCACCGGCACCGCGGACTTCTCCCGGGCGGAGGTCGGCCGCTACGTCGACGAGGGCGAGGCGCGCAGGCGGCATCTGCTGCAGTCGCTGCTCCAGGCCCGGGGCATGCGGACCGCCGAGTACCGCGACCGTTTCGGTGCCGATCCGTACGCCGACTTCCGTGCCGAACTGGATCTCTTCGCCGGGCGGGGCTGGCTCGACGCCACCACGGGCCCCGGCCTGCTGCGTCTCTCCCCCGAAGGGCTGGCCCACTCCGACGCGCTCGGGCCGGAGCTGTTCTCCCCGGAGGTACGGGCCGCGATGGCCGCGTACGAGGCGAAGTGAGCGGGCCGGTGGGCAAGGACCTGACCATCCTGTACCGGGGTCCGCTGGCCTCGTGCGACTACGACTGCCCCTACTGCCCGTTCGCGAAGCGCCGGGACAGCGGCGAGCGACTGCGCGCGGACCGGGCGGCCCTGGAGCGGTTCACCGCCTGGGCCGCCGAGCAGTCGGGCGACCGGCTGTCGGTGCTGTTCACCCCGTGGGGCGAGGCGCTGGTCCGTTCCTGGTACCGGCGGGCGCTGGTCGAGCTGTCCCGTCTGCCGCACATCGCGAGGGTCGCCGTCCAGACCAATCTCAGCGGCCGTACCGCGTGGCTGGCGGAGGCGGAACGGGACAAGGTCGCCCTGTGGTGCACCTACCACCCGGGCCAGACGCCGTACGAGCGGTTTCTCGGCCGGTGCCGGGAGCTCACGGCTCTCGGCGTGCGCCACAGCGTCGGAATCGTCGGTCTGCGCGAGCACCTGGCCGAGGCCCGGCGGCTTCGCGCCGCGCTGCCGTCCGAGGTCTACCTCTGGGTCAACGCCGCCGAGGGGCACACCTATACGGACGAGGAGGCGGCCGACTGGACGGCCCTGGACCCGCTGTTCCCCTACAGCAGGCATCCCCACCGCTCGGCCGGTCTGCCCTGCCGGACCGGTGAGTCCGTCGTCTCGGTGGACGGTGACGGGACGGTGAGGCGCTGCCACTTCGTCCGTGACGAGCTCGGCAACCTCTACGACGGCAGCTACCGGGACGCCCTCGGTCCGCGCGGCTGCCCACGCGACGTGTGCGACTGCCACATCGGCTACGTGCACCTGGAGACGCTGCCGCTGTACGACGTCTTCGCGGGCGGTGTGCTGGAGCGGATACCCGCCCGTCCGGTGCGGATGCCGGCGCCGGCCGGGCCCGTGTCCGCACCGGCCGGGCCCGTGTCCGCGGGACCGGCCCGGCCGCTCCTGCCGTTCGTCAGCAGTCGCTGAGAAGCCGACGGGCTGTCACAGCGGCAGCAGGTCGGGGCGTTTGGCCTCCACGTGGTCACCGGAGGACTCACCGCGCAGGCGCCGGCCGATCCACGGGACGAGGTACTCCCGCGCCCAGTTGATGTTGTCGCGACGCACTTCCAGGGTGCCGCGCTGCGCCTGCGGGGGCCACGCCTGATCGGGGTCGGCCGGCACGTCGAGTCCGAGGACCTGGGCGGCGCGGAGCGCGACCCGGGTGTGCCCCTCGGGCGAGAGGTGCAGCCGGTCGTTGTCCCAGGCCCTGCGGTCCTGCACGGACCGCAGGGACCACAGGTCCAGGACCGGGCAGTCGTACCGGTCGGCGATGGACCGGACGTGTGCGGTGTAGGTGGCGATCTTGCCCCGCAGGTGCCGGAGCACCGGGATACCGCGGGTGTCGAAGCCGGTGGTCACCATGACGGTGCCGACCGCCTGGGTGAGGTCGGCCACCGCGCGCTCGAAGCGCTCGGCGACGTCGTCCGGGTCCGAGCCCGGGCGGAGGATGTCGTTGCCGCCCGCGCAGAAGCTGACCAGATCGGGGGCCAGTTGCTTGGCGCGGGGCACCTGTTCCTCGACTATCTGGTCGAGGAGTCGTCCGCGTACGGCGAGATTGGCGTACCGGAAGATTCCGTGCGGGTCGTCCACCGGGCCGGCCATCGCGTCGGGGACCGGGAGCTGGTCCGCGAGGAGAACGGCGAAACGGTCCGCCCAGCCGACGAGCCTTCCGTCCGGACCGGGGTCCCCGACGCCCTCCGTGAAACTGTCGCCGATCGCCGCGTACGACCCGATGATGCCTCGTCGTCTGTTTCTCGAATCGTCTGCCACAAGGGATTATCCTGCACCCTCGAATGTGACCTACGCGACCGTAATAAGGGGTTGACGGGTGGTGACAAAGACCACCCGGTCAGGTTTTGGTAAAGCCGGAATAAGCCGAGGGGCGATGCGCCGTCGCGCATCACCCCTCGGCCGGACCCCTGGGTCATGTCCCTCAGATGGTGACGCCGTGCGAACGCAGGTAGGCGATCGGGTCGACGTCGGAGCCGTAGCTCGGGCCGGTGCGGACCTCGAAGTGGAGGTGCGGGCCGGTCGAGTTGCCGGTGGTTCCGGACAGGCCGATCTGCTGGCCGCCGGTGACGGTCTGTCCGGCCGAGACCTCCAGCGAGGACAGGTGCGCGTACTGGGAGTACATGCCGTCGCTGTGCTGGATGACGACCTCGTTGCCGTACGCACCGCTCCACCCGGCGGAGACGACGGTGCCGGGTCCGATGGAGCGGACGCTGGTGCCCGAGGCGGCCTGGAAGTCGGAGCCCGTGTGGTAGCCGCTGGACCAGCTGGCGCCGGCCACGTGGTACTGGGTGGTGACGGTGGGGTGCTCGACCGGAGCCGCCCAGCCGGAGGCGGTGGCCTCCGACGCGGCGGTGGTCTTCTCGGCCGGAGCGGCCTTTGCGGCCTTCCCGGCGGCGGGCGCGGCCTTCGCGGCCGGCTTCGCGGCGCCGGACGCCTTGGCGCCGAGGGTCAGCTTCATACCCGGGACGATCAGGCTCGGGTTGCCGCCGATGACGTCGCGGTTGTCCTTGTACAGCTTCTGCCAGCCGCCCTTGACCTTCTTGGCGGTGGCGATCTTCGCGAGGGAGTCGCCGGAGACCACGGTGTAGGTCTTCGGGGCGTCCTTCGCGACGGCGGCGGGCGCGCTCCGGGTGACGGCGGCGGACTTCACCGCGGGGGACGCCGGCTCGGCCGCGTGGGCGCCGGTGGCGCCGATCAGCGGGAGGGCGAGTACGGCGCCGCCGGCCCCTGCGGCAAGGATGCCTCGGGAGAGCGGACCGGACTTCTTACGACGGTGCTTGCCGTGTGCGGGCATGGGGAATTCCTCTCCGGCGCCTGCGAGGTGAGCTGTCGGGTTCGGGCTGGAGATGCCCGGCCGCGTGGTGACGCGTCTTGACCCCGAGCCGTTCCGGATCGCTCCGGCCGGCGACTTACCTGGTTCCCCCGCTCCTGCCACGCGTGAGTCGGTGCGGATTCCGGGCGGCGGCAGGATTCGGCGTTCCGTCCGGATTGAGCGTGACCGTAGGCGAGCGAGGACTCGGGTAACAAGCCTCGGATTCCCGGCCGGAATCCCCGATTCAATTCCGTTATGGAATTCCCGTCACACTCCGTGGATTACGGATCTTGGTTTTCCGTGAGGCGTCCGGAATACCCACGGGCACCTTCACCACACACCGTCACGGATATGATCCCGCTCACCCGCCTCCCCCCATGTCCCGCACAATCAGGGCATGTTCTGGTAAATGCACCAATACGGACATCGCGCTGCCCGCTCCTCCGCACAGGGCGATACGGCGGGGACGCGACGCGTGCGCGATGCAGCCATGTCGTATCGTCGCGAGCGTGTCCCGTCGGCGAGCGGCGCCGGCGCCAGACCCTCCAGGAGCCCTTGTGACGCAGCTGCCAGAGGTCCCCCCGGCCGGCCCCGAGCCGACGGACGTGGACCTGACCGGTGTCCGCAACTTCCGCGACGTCGGCGGGCTCCCGACGAGCGACGGCCGCACCGTCCGCTTCGGGCGCCTCTTCCGCAGCGGCCACCTGGCCCACGCGACCGCGTCCGACACCGCATTCCTCGCCGGGCTGGGCCTGCACACGATCTTCGACTTCCGCAACGCCGCCGACCACAAGCTCGACGGACACGACGTGGAACTGCCCGGCGTCCGGAACGTCAGCATCCCGCTCTCCGACCCGGCCGACGGCGCGGAGTTCTGGCGGCTGGTGCGCGACGGGAACATCCAGCAGCTGCGCTCGATCCTGGCCGACGGCAAGGGCACCGAACGCATGGTCCTGTCCTACCGCTCGATCATCACGGACCGGACGGCCGAGCACAGCCGGGTCCTGCACGCGCTGGCCGAGGACAGCGTCCCCGCACTCATGCACTGCGCCGCGGGCAAGGACCGGGCGGGCCTGTCGGTCGCGGTCTCGCTGCTCGCGGTCGGCGTCGAGAAGGAGGCCATCGAGGCCGACTACCTCAAGTCCAACGACGCCCACCGCCGCTACAAGGTGCACCGCAGCGACACGTCTCCGGTGGGCATGTCGGAGGAGGTCATGGAGCTGCTCAATCCGCTCTTCGGCGCCCACCGCGAATATCTCGACGCGGCGTTCGCCACGATCGAGGAGACCTGGGGCAGCACCGACCGCTACCTCCTCGAAGGGCTGAAGATCAGCCACGAGACGCGCGAGAAGCTGCGTGGGCGCCTCGTCGAGGGCGCCTGACGGCGACGGGACGGGCCCTGCCCGGCCGTGGTGGGAGACGGGCAGGGCCGGCAGTCGGCTCTCAGCCCTTGCCCGCCACGGTGAAGAGCAGGAAGAGGAAGGCCGCGACGACGTGTCCTGCCACCAGGTAGGCGATGAGCCGGATGACGACCCCTCGGGGCATCCGCCGCTCCTGTGTGTCCCCGTCGTCCCCCGGCCGGGGGCGCGGGGTGAGCGGGTCGTAGTACTCGGAATCGGACATGTCAGCCCTTCCTTGCGGCCCCTGGGAGACCGGAGCGACGGCACTGCGGCCTCCATGAGCGGCCGAAGCGGGAACGATACGTGGGATCAGAGCCGGACCGCGGGGCCGAGGCACAGCTCGGCGGCCGGGCTCTGGAGCAGTGTGTGGACGAACAGCAGGCTCGCCCCGCCGCGGCCGAGCGCCGCGATCCGGTGCGGGGTGAGGGAGTCGAAGTGGGCGCTGTCGCCCACGCCGAGGTCGTGCACGGTTTCCCCGAGCACGACCCGCAGCCGCCCGTCGAGGACGTACAGCCACTCCTCGCCGGGGTGGACGCGCACGAGTTCGCTCTCGGTGCCGTGGGGGACGTGGACGCGCAGCGCCTGCATGGCGCGTCCCGAGCCGCCGGCCTGCCGGTAGAGCCAGCCGCCGGACCCGTCGCCGAGTGCGTCGTCGATCGGTCCGCCACGGACGATCGCGTCACGTTCCGGCGGCATCTCACCCAGGAGCTCGGAGACGGTCGTACCGTAGATCCGGGCGAGACCGAGCAGCATCGGCAGCGAGGGCTGGCGGCGCCCGGTCTCGAGCCGGGAGAGGTGGGCCGGGGAGAGTCCCGCCCGCGCGGCGGCGCTCTCCAGGGTGAGACCGCGGTCGCGGCGCAGCTCGCGCAGGCGTGGGGCGACGCCCGGAAGGTCGTCGGCCACCCCTCCGTCAGGAGGATTCATGCCCCCATTGGGCCAGGAACTTTCCCCTGAGGCAACTTTATTGCCTCAGGGGCAAAAGACGGGCGGAGCCGGGTTCAGCGATTGACGGCGGCCTGTTTCACCAGTGTCCGGCCGAAGTCCCACATCAGCCCGTTGCCGCTGTGCGCGTCGTCCATGACCGCGGTGAAGGCGGTCACGAAGCGCTCCACCTCCGGCTCCCCGATGACCAGGGGCGGAATCAGCTTGATCACCTCCAGGTGGTCGCCGGAGACCTGGGTGAGGATGCGGTGCTTGCGCAGCAGCGGCACCACCACCATCTGCGCGAACAGTCCCTTGCGGGCCGCCTGCAGCATCGTCCAGCGGCTGCGCAGCCGGAGGGACGACGGCCGGCCGAACTCGATCCCGATCATCAGCCCCCGCCCCCGTACCTCGTGCAGCAGCTCGTAGCGCCCGACCAGGGCCGCGAGCCGGTCGCGCAGCAGGTCGCCGGTGCGGCGGGCGTTCGCGACGGTCTCCTCCTGCTCCATCACGGAGAGGACGGCGAGCCCGGCGGCCATGGCCTGGGCGTTGGATCCGAAACTCGCGGAGTGGACGAGGACCCGGTCCATGGAGGAGTAGACGCGCTTGAAGATCCAGTCCCTCCCGAGCGTCGCACCCACGGGGACGTATCCGCCGGAGAGCGCCTTCGCGACGCAGAGGAGGTCGGGCTCGACCCCCTCATCGTGCTGGTAGGCGTAGAAGTCCCCGGTCCTGCCGAGTCCCGTCTGCACCTCGTCGACGATGAGCAGGGCCTTGTGCCGGCGGAGCAGTTCCTGCGCCTCCCGGAGGAAACCGGGAGGCGCGGCGTGCACGCCCTTGCCCTGGATCGGCTCCACGATGAGCCCGGCCACGTCCCCGCGCTTCAGCTCGCGGCGCAGTGCGTCGAGGTCGCCCAGTGCGATGGCCGTGTCCGGCAGCAGGGGTGCGAAGCCGTCCTTGAACCCCTTCTCGCCGTTCACCGAGAGCGACCCCGTCGTCAGCCCGTGGAAGGCGTGGGTGCAGTAGAGGATCCGCGGCTTGCCGGTGGCGTACCGGGCGAACTTCAGCGCGGTCTCGACCGCCTCGGTCCCGCTGTTGCCGAAGAACACACGGTCCAGGTGCGGGCTGTGCACCAGCAGTCTCTCGGCCAGGAGTCCGGGCAGCGGCTGGCAGTCGAAGCGGGTGAGGTCGGCGAGCGAGGCGTCCAGGACGTCGTGCAGGGCCCTGCGTACGACGGGGTGGTGGCGGCCCAGGCCCATGACCCCGAACCCGGCGAGCATGTCCAGGTAGTCGTTGCCCTCGGCGTCCCAGAAGTACGCGCCCTCGGCCCGCTCGTAGACCTTGTCGAAGCCGATGGTGCGCAGCATCCGCGGCAGCTGGTGGTTGAGGTGGCGGGTGTGCAGCTCGTAGCGTTCGGCTCCTCGTTCGGCGAGCAGCCGCGCCAGGTCGAAGCCCGGCCGTTCGTCCGTCATGCCCGGGGCTCCTTCGGCGTGTCCCGCTCCTCCACCGCGCCGCGGCGCTCCAGTACCGCGGCGATGCGTCCCGCGATCTCCACCGGGGTGAGCCCGATGTCCGCCAGCACCTCCTCGCGCCCCGCGTGGGGGAGGAACTGCTCGGGGATCCCGAACGTCCGCAGCGGTACGTCGACGGCGGCGTCCCGGAGCGCCTGCCCGACCGCCCAGCCGACGCCCCCCGAGCGGCTGTTGTCCTCGGCCACCGCCACGACCGCGTGCCGCGCGGCGAGGGCGGGCAGCTGTGCGTCGACGGGCTTGACCCAGCGGGGGTCGACCACGGTGCAGCGGACTCCCGCCCCGGCAAGCAGGTCGGCCGCCTCCAGGCAGACGGGGGCGAGCGCTCCGACGGCCACGAGCAGGACCTGGGCCTCCGGGTCCTGGCGCAGGACGTCCATCCCGCCGATCCGCCCGACAGACGGGACGGACTCCCCCACCGCCGCCTTGGGGAACCGGATCACGGTGGGTGCGTCGTCGACCTCCACGGCCTCGCGGAGCTGCTCGCGCAGCCGGTCGGCGTCACGCGGCGCGGCGATGCGCAGGCCGGGGACGACCTGGAGTACGGACATGTCCCACATGCCGTTGTGGGAGGGCCCGTCGACGCCGGTGACACCGGCCCTGTCCAGCACGAAGGTCACGCCGCACCGGTGCAGGGCGACATCCATCAGGAGCTGGTCGAAGGCCCGGTTGAGGAAGGTGGCGTACACGGCGACGACCGGGTGGAGCCCGCCGGTGGCCAGACCCGCGGCCGAGACGGCGGCGTGCTGCTCGGCGATCCCGACGTCCCAGATCCGGTCGGGGAACTCCTCGGCGAACCTGGTCAGTCCCACGGGGTGCAGCATCGCCGCGGTGATCGCGACGACGTCCGGGCGGACGGCGCCGATCTCCGCGATCTCGTCGCCGAAGACCGAGGTCCAGGAGGGGGCCGCCGGTACGACGAGCGGCGCGCAGGTCAGGGGGTCCATCCGGCCGACGGTGTGGAAGCGGTCGGCGTCGTCGGCCAGGGCGGGCGGATAGCCCCTGCCCTTCTCGGTGATGCAGTGCACGAGCACGGGCCCCTTGAAGCGCTTGGCCCGGTGCAGGGCCGCCTCGACCGCTGCGGTGTCGTGTCCGTCGACGGGGCCGACGTACTTGAGACCGAGGTCCTCGAACATGCCCTGGGGTGCGAAGGTGTCCTTGAAACCCTTCTTGGCGCCGTGCAGGGATCCGTACAGCGGCTGCCCGATGACGGGCGTCTGCTGGAGCACGCCCTTGCCCCAGGACAGGAAGCGCTCGTAGCCGTCGGTGGTGCGCAGGGTCGCGAGGTGGCCGGCGAGTCCGCCGATGGTCGGGGCGTAGGACCGTTCGTTGTCGTTCACCACGACGATGAGCGGGCGGTCGCCCGCCGCGGCGATGTTGTTGAGCGCCTCCCACGCCATGCCGCCGGTGAGGGCCCCGTCCCCGATGACCGCGACGACGTGCTGCGGGCGTCCGAGCACCTCGTTGGCCTTGGCGAGGCCGTCGGCCCAGCCGAGCACGGTCGACGCGTGGGAGTTCTCGATGACGTCGTGCTCGGACTCCTCGCGGGAGGGGTAGCCGGAGAGGCCGCCCTTGCTCCGCAGTTTGGAGAAGTCCTGTCGCCCGGTCAGCAGCTTGTGCACGTAGCTCTGGTGCCCCGTGTCCCACAGGATGCGGTCCCCGGGCGAGTCGAAGACCCGGTGCAGGGCGACGGTCAGCTCGACCACTCCGAGATTGGAGCCGAGGTGACCGCCCGTCCGCGCCACCGCGCGGACGAGGAACGCTCTGATCTCCTCTGCGAGTTCACCGAGTTCCGGCAGGCTCAGCGCCTTCAGGTCCTGCGGCCCCTTGATGGATTCCAGCGTCGTCATAACCGGGCCCCCTCTCTTCGGTCCTGTTATCGGCTCACGGTCACGGCGGGGACCCCGCTGGGGGTTCCCGCCTCCTCCATACCCTCCGCGATCTTCATGGCCTCCTCGATCAGGGTCTCCACGATCTTCGACTCCGGGACGGTCTTGATGACCTCGCCCTTCACGAAGATCTGACCCTTGCCGTTCCCGGACGCCACACCCAGATCGGCCTCACGCGCCTCACCCGGACCGTTCACCACACAGCCCATCACCGCGACCCGCAACGGGACCTCCATACCCTCAAGGCCCGCACTCACCTGGTCCGCCAGCTTGTAGACGTCCACCTGCGCCCGCCCGCACGACGGGCAGGACACGATCTCCAGGCGCCGCTGCTTCAGGTTCAGCGCCTCCAGGATCTGCAGACCGACCTTGACCTCCTCCGCCGGAGGAGCCGACAACGAGACGCGAATCGTGTCCCCGATCCCCTCGGAGAGCAGCGCACCGAACGCCACCGCCGACTTGATCGTCCCCTGGAACGCGGGACCCGCCTCGGTCACGCCCAGGTGGAGGGGATAGTCCGACTGCGCGGCCAGCTGACGGTAGGCGTTCACCATCACGACCGGGTCGTTGTGCTTCACCGAGATCTTGATGTCCCGGAACCCGTGCTCCTCGAACAGCGACGCCTCCCAGAGGGCCGACTCCACCAGAGCCTCCGGCGTCGCCTTCCCGTACTTCTTCAGGAGTCGCGCGTCCAGCGAGCCGGCGTTCACACCGATCCGGATCGGGGTGCCCGCATCGCCCGCGGCCTTCGCGATCTCCTTCACCTTGTCGTCGAACTGCTTGATGTTCCCCGGATTCACCCGCACCGCCGCACACCCCGCGTCGATCGCCGCGAACACGTACTTCGGCTGGAAATGAATGTCCGCGATCACCGGGATCTGCGACTTCCTCGCGATCGTCGCCAACGCGTCCGCGTCATCCTGCGTCGGACACGCCACCCGCACGATCTGACACCCCGAAGCCGTCAGCTCCGCGATCTGCTGCAACGTCGCACCGATGTCCGACGTC